>NZ_CP064955.1:1887802-2202436 GCF_011038645.2 Corynebacterium qintianiae
GTTGGAGAGCAGCGCGAACGTGTAGACGTTTCCCCTGGTACTGGTCACGGTACCGGCGAGAGCAGAGGTGTTGTCGAGGGTGCCGGTTTTGGCGCGGACCCAGCCGCGCCCGGGTAGCTCGACGTAGCGGTCCTGGAGAGTGCCCTCGCCGTGCGCGACCGGCAGCGCGTCGAGCAGCGGCGCGATATCCCCGCCTTGAGCCGCGCTCAACAGGACGTCGTTGAGCAGGCTGGGGGTGATCAGGTTGAGCGTGGACAGGCCGGAGGAGTCGGTGAGAGAGGTGCCCGCGGTGTTGAAGCCGCGCTCGGACAGCGCGTCGAGCGTCGCCTGCGGCGAGGTGGACCCGCGGTGCAGCGCAACCTCGCGGCCGATGGCCTCGGCCATGACGTTGTCGGAGTCCTTCATCGTCGCGCGCAGCCGCGTGACCAGATCCGGCGACTCCACTGTCGCCACGACCTCGGCATCAGGGCCCGCGGTGGTGAAACCGGTGGTGGCCGCACCGACGCGGTCGGCCACCGCTTGAGCCACGTCGAGCGCCGGGGTGTGCGAGCGCGGCACGTCGCCCGACTCGGCCTCGAGGCCCCGGCCGCCGTTGAGCATGGCCGGCTCGAGGGGGGCGATGAAACCGGCGTCGATGTCCACCGGGTTCCACCCGGGCAACATGGTCTCCCCCGGCCACGCCGAGGTGTCGATGTAGACGGCGTCGGCATGGCCGATCTGCCGGGCCAGATCATCAATGGCGTCGGCGTTCATCCAGACGTCGCCCGCGGCCTTGATCACCACCTCGCCCTCGTTGGCGCCGCGGACTACCTCTGTAGTGATGGTGTCGGTCGCGCCAAGCTCCACGATCGCGGCGGCGCCCGTGAGCAGCTTCGTGCTCGATGCCGGGCGCAGCGGCTGGTCGGGCTGGGTTTCAAAGACGGTTTCGCCGGTGACGGCGTCGCTAATGCGGGCGTGGAACGTGCCCAACGCGGGGTCGGCAGCGAGCGCCGCCACGGTGTCGTAGCGCGCGCCCGCATCCACGGCCTCGGGCGTGGCCGGCTCCAGCACGGGCG
This sequence comes from Corynebacterium qintianiae, assembly GCF_011038645.2. Taxonomy (NCBI): domain Bacteria; kingdom Bacillati; phylum Actinomycetota; class Actinomycetes; order Mycobacteriales; family Corynebacteriaceae; genus Corynebacterium; species Corynebacterium qintianiae. The sequence goes on from NZ_CP064955.1 coordinate 1,888,858, forward strand.
CCGCAGCTGGCAGGGAATACGCGGGGGCCACGGTGAGCTCGGCCAACTCGCGCTGCGCCACCACCCCGAACCCGGCGACACCCCCGACGGCGACGAGCGCCACCGCACCTGTTACCCACGTCCACACTTTCATCGGCGACAACCTTAGTCCACGTATGATGGGCGACGTCTAATTCACGCACCGCATGTAAGGAGCATCCATGGCTATTGAGGTCATCATCGAGATCCCGAAGGGTTCCCGCAACAAGTACGAGGTCGACCACGAGTCCGGCAAGATCTTCCTCGACCGCTACCTGTTCACCCCGATGGCCTACCCGGCGGACTACGGCTTCATCGACAACACACTGGCTGACGACGGCGACCCGCTCGACGCCCTCGTGATCACCCCTGAACCCGTGTTCCCCGGCGTGACCGTCATCGCCCGCCCGATCGGCGTGTTCAAGATGACCGATGAGGCCGGCGGCGACGACAAGCTGCTCTGCGTGCTCGATGACGTGCGCTACGAGTCCTTCCAGGACATCGACGACATCGACGACTTCACCAAGGACGAGATCGAGCACTTCTTCGTGCACTACAAGGACCTCGAACCGAACAAGGAGGTCACCGGCTCCGGCTGGGGAAACCGCGAGGAGGCTGAGAAGATCCTGCAGGATTCGCTGGACAACTTCGCCAGGGTCGGCGACAACTCCCGCGAGGGCCTCCAGGAGGAGAAGGAAGCGAAGACGGCGAACTAGCCTTTCGCTTATCGACGCCCGGTTGCCCCCGCAGCCGGGCGTTTCCGCGTCATCGGTTTGCTGTGCTCGGTTTGCCGTGCTCGGTTTGCTGTGCTCGGTTTGCGCACCCCACGCGATAACCACCTGGGCTTTTACCGCTCGTTTACGCCAAACTGAGCACTCGAAAGTGAGCACGGCGTGTGGCGGTGCTGGCGACCTCGGCGGGCCCCGGCGAGTGCAGTTACACCAGGAAGCGGCGGCCGTACGCGAAGGCGGCCGCGCCGATCACCGAGGCGATAACCAGGGCGAACAAGGTTTTGGAAACGGTGTTGTTGCCGGTCTCGGCGGCGATGCCGCGCTGGCTGGGCGCGGCGGCCGGCTCAGCGGTTGCCTCCGCTGCACCTGCCGCGCGCGCTGCATTTGCCCCGGCCGGGGTGGCCGCGTATTCCACGTTCTGGCCGGCTGCGCGGGCGGCCTCCAGGGCCTGGCGCGCAACCTCGGCGCCGTTGCTGGCCAGCAGAGCCTGGGAGGCGTCGGTCTCGTCGGCGGTGGGCTCGGCGTCGACGCGGGCGAGGTCGCTGACGTAGGTCTTGCCGTCGGCGTTGAGGTAGTAGCTGGTCTGGTTGACCGTCAGCACGGGCGGCAGCGCCAGCAGGCCGGCGGCGACGGGGTCTTCGGAGTCGGTGTCGACGTGCTCGGGACCGAACACGTCCTCGTGCTGGACCTCCGGCTTGACCTCGGTAGCGGGGGCGTCCGCGATCGCAGTGGCACGGGCGTCGGCGGCCTCCGCGTTGGACGGCGCGACCGCCTCCCCGGAGTCGACGAGCCCGGCGACCGCGGCACGAGAGACCTCGACAGCCTTCTCGCGGTCCTCCGAGGTAAGGGAGTTGAACGCGACCTCGGCCAGCTCGCGATCCGGAAGGTAGTGGGTGCCTTCCTGGTTGAGGAAGTACTCGTGGCCGCGGGCGTCGGCGGTCACGGCCGGGTAGTCCTCGGCCAGAGCTGCGGGAGCCGTGCCCGGGATAACGGCGAATGCGAGGGCACCGGTGAGAGCGGCGCCGATGAGGGAGGTGCGCTTCATGTTGGTCTCTCCAAGTCTCAAGTTTAACTTTAAGGTTCAGCCTCAACCCTATCAGCTTTCACAGCCGTCACAACACTTTGACGCGCAATTGTTACCGGATGTCGTCCACCACACCCTCGAACTGCCACCCCACCACCGCGTTGCGCACCGAGTCCGACAACAGCGGCTGAATACAACTGATCGTCAGCAGCCTGCCCGGGGTGGCACCGGTCCCCCACACCGCGGGGTCCTCGGCCAGCGCATCCTTCGTGGGGTCATGCAGGTCCGTGGCCACGTACTTCAGCCAGCGCTCGCCGGACGCTTCCGTGCGCATATACAGCGCGTCGCCGAGGGTGACGGTGTGGGCGTTCGAGCGGGCGTCGTAAAGCGAATCGAACACTCCCGGCACCCCCGCGCCTGTGTGCCCGGCGGTGACCACCACGTCTGAAGCATGGGTGCCAGGCAGCTCGTACGGCCGGTCGGGCGCGGTGAACGCGCAGGCCAGGCGCATGGTCGCGGGGTTGATGGCGCCATCCTTGACTCGGCAGTCGCCCGGTTCGAACTCCGCACGCAGGCCAATACGCGGCACCTCCAGCACCACCGGCCGCGACTGCGGAATCGTCTCGGGCACCTCGCTGGGCGCGGGCGCCGGGGCCGGTTCGGGCGCCGGTTCCGGGCGTGAGCACAACCCCGCGGCCGCGAGGACGACCACTGCGAGAAGGATCAGCGCCGCTGCGCGCCTGCGCATGTAGATCTTCCTCGGATGCACGTATCGCTGTGGCACAAGGAACAACGTATCGGATACGTACACTGGCGGGCATGAAGACAGTCACTGTTACTGAAGTTCCCCAAGGCGCGCAGCTTATCGACGTCCGCGAGCCCGACGAGTACACCGAAGTCCGCGCCGCCGGTGCGGTCAACCTGCCGCTGAGCGATTTCGCCGCGCAGGCCGGCACGATCAACCCCGACGAGGACATCTACGTGATCTGCCGCTCCGGCGGCCGCTCTGCCCAGGCCGCCGAGTACTTGGAGCAGGCCCGCGGCTGGGACAACGTGATCAACGTCGAGGGCGGCACCATCGCGTGGGTCGAGTCTGACCTGCCCCACGAACGCGGCTAAGTGGTTGGTCGGGCCTACTGTTTTGTTCGTCCAGTGATTGCCTTTATGCTGGGCGCATGGCTTCGATTGATCTCCCCAGCGCCTTAATTAAGTCCCCCTCGTTCCAAATCGAGCGGGTGCGCCGACACACGAAGGACGAGGTCGAGCGCGCTTTGAGCGCCCAGGGCACCACGATGCGGGAGTTCTGGATCCTCACGTGCGTCGTCGGCCAGGCGTATTCGCAGACGCAGCTCGCGGAGCTACTCGCGATCGACGCCTCCGACATGGTGCGCCTGATCGATTCGCTGGAAAAGCACGGTTGGGTCACGCGCGACAGGGACCCCAAGGACCGCCGCCGGCAGATTGTCACCCCGACCAAGAAGGGCACGAAGTCGCAGGCGCAGCTCGCGGCGGAGGTCGCCGCGGCCGAGGACCGCGCCCTCGACGTGTCCACCACCAAGCAGCTCAAGAGCCTAAAGAAGCTCTCGAAGGCGATCCTGCAGGACGGCGAGCCGGACAAGGCCAGTTAAGCCCCCGCCGCCCATGCCCGAAGATCATGGGTAAACACCCACAATTTTGACTGTGGGGATATCCCACTATCCTGTAAGCCATGAACGACAAGCTCCTGCGCTCCCATCTCGCCCCCGAACCGCGCACGCTTATCGACGTCCTCACCACCACCGCCGAAACATACCCCGACGCCGCCGCCATCGACGACGGGGTCGGCGATGTTCTGACCTACGCCGAGCTGACCGAGCAGGTCGCCGCCTACGCCGCCGAGCTGCACCGCAACGGAATCCGCCGGGGGGACAGGATCGGCGTGCGAATGACGTCGGGAAACCGCGATCTCTACGTCGCCATCCTGGCCACCATGTGGGCGGGATGCGCGTACGTACCCGTCGACGCGGACGACCCCGACGAGCGCGCCGAGCTGGTTTTCGACGAGGCCCGCATCAACGGTCTGTTCTCCGACGACGGCTTCCGCGCGCTCACGCCCGCACGCCCCGGGGACACCGAGCTGCCGCATCTCGACGACGACTGCTGGATCATCTTCACCTCCGGCTCCACCGGCACCCCCAAGGGCGTGGCGGTAACGCACCGCTCGGCCGCCGCGTTCGTGGACGCCGAGGCGCGCCTGTTCTGCCAGGACCAGCCGCTGGGTCCCGACGACCGGGTGCTGGCCGGTTTGTCGGTCGCCTTCGACGCCTCCTGCGAGGAGATGTGGCTGGCGTGGGGCCACGGCGCCTGCCTGGTGCCCGCGCCGCGCTCGCTGGTGCGCTCCGGCCAGGACCTGGGGCCGTGGCTGATCCGCCGCGACATTACCGTGGTCTCCACCGTGCCCACCCTCGCAGGGCTCTGGCCCGCGGAGGCGCTGGACAACGTGCGCCTGCTCATCGTCGGCGGCGAGGCCTGCTCGCAGGAACTCGTGGAGCGCCTCGCCACCCCGGACCGCGAGATGTGGAACACCTACGGCCCGACCGAGGCGACCGTCGTGGCCTCGGCCGCGCGCCTGGAGCCGGGCAAGCCGGTCACCATCGGCTGGGCGCTCGACGGCTGGGACCTGCACGTGGCGGAGACCGAGCCCGGCGCGGGCGGTGAGCTCGTCATCGGCGGCGTGGGCCTAGCCCGCTACCTCGACTCGGCGAAGGACGCGGAGAAGTACGCGCCCCTGAACCAACCCGGCGGGCCCGCGTGGGAGCGCGCCTACCGCACCGGTGACAACGTGCGCCCCACCGCAGACGGCCTGGCGTTCATCGGGCGCGCCGACGACCAGGTCAAGATCGGCGGCCGGCGCATCGAGCTCGGTGAGGTCGAGGCGAACGTGGCGGCCCTGCCCGGCGTCTACAACTCCGCCGTCGCCGTCCAGACCACCGGCGCGGGCGACAAGGTGCTCGTCGGTTACGTCTCGCCTGACGAAGGCGCGACGCTGAACGTGCCGGAGTTGCGCGAGCGCCTCGCCGAGCTGATGCCCGCCGCGCTCGTACCGCGCCTGCACGTCATGGACGAGCTGCCGATCCGCACCTCCGGCAAGGTGGACAAGAAGGCACTGCCGTGGCCGCTGCCCGCGTCTGTCGACGTCGACGGTATGACGCCGACCGAAACGTGGCTGGCCGCGGTGTGGCTCGACGTTCTCGGCTTGCCCGCGCAATCGCGCGACGCGGACTTCTTCGAGCTCGGCGGCTCCTCGCTCGCCGCCGCGTCGCTGGTGGCGCGCTTGCGCGAGCGCGTGCCCACGATCGCGGTGCGCGACCTCTACGACCACCCGCGCCTCGAGGCGCTGGCGAACTACGTCGACTCCCTCGGGGCCGCCGCCGCAGTGGAGACGCGCCACGTCAAGCCTGTCTCGGCGGGTACGCGGGTTGCGCAGTTACTCATCCAGATCCCCGCGATGACGCTGCACGCGGCGACGTTTGTCACGTGGTGGGCGATTATCGCCAACGCGCTCGGCTGGGTGTCGCTGAGCTGGACCGCGCTCGCGGTGCTGTTCGTCGTATTGTGCACCCCGGTCGGCCGCCTGCCCCTCGGTGCCCTGGGCGCGCGCCTCATCCGCGGGCGCATCCGGCCCGGTGAGTACCCGCGCGGCGGCCGCGTCCACCTGCGCCTGTGGGCGGCGGAACGCTGGGTCGCGGCCTCCGGTGCGCTGAACGTCTCCGGTTCGACGTGGGTGGCGTACTTCGCCCGGCTGCTGGGGGCGAGCGTTGGGCGGGGCGTCGATATGCACACCGTGCCCCCGACGACGGGCCTGCTTACGCTCGGCGACAACGCCGCCATCGAGCCCGAGGTCGACCTGTCCGGTTACTGGCTCGACGGTGATGTCCTGCGCGTGGGCGCCGTCACAATCGGTGACGACGCCCGCGTCGGCGCGCGCTCGACCCTGCTGCCCGGCGCCGACATTCACGCCGGCGCTCACATTGAGCCCGGGTCCACAGTGACCGGCGACAAGCCCGTGAAGAAGGGCGCGCGCTGGGCGGGCTCGCCCGCGCGCAAGGTGGGCCGCTCGAAGCAGCGCTTCCCCGATTACCACCCGCCGCGCCGCCGCTACTGGGCGTGGCTCTACGGCGCCACCGCGCTGCTGCTCGCGGCCGTGCCGGTTGTTTCCGCGCTGGCTGGCGTGGCCGCCGTGCTTGGGTTGATTGCGCTCACCGGTGGCAGCCCGTACATCGGTGCGCTGCTGTTCGCCCCCGTCGGCGCCCTGGTCTACCTGGGCCTCTACTCCGCGCTGACCTGGGTCGGCGTGCGTCTGAGCTCGCTGGGCCTGCGCCCCGGTGTCAGCCCCGTGCGATCCGCGCAGGGCTGGCGCCTGTGGACCATCACGCGCCTGCTTGACGACGCCCGCACGCGTTTCTTCCCCGTCTACGCCGGCGGCCTGACCCCGCGCTGGCTGCGCTCGCTGGGTGCGACCGTGGGCCAGGACGTGGAAATTTCCACGGCGCTGATGATCCCGAAGCTGACCACCGTCAAGGACGGCGCGTTCCTCGCCGACGACACGCTCGTGGGCACCTACGAGCTCGGCCACGGGTGGATGCGCACGGGTGAAACCACAATCGGCAAACGGTCCTTCGTGGGCAACTCCGGCATCACCGAGCCCGGCCGCAAGCTGGCCAAGAACTCCCTGGTGGCCGTGCTGTCCTCCACGCCGAAGAAGTCCAAGTCGGGCTCCAATTGGTGGGGCTCGCCCCCGGAGCGGATGCGCCGCGTGGAGGTCACGGCGCTGGGTGGTGAGGCGTTGACGTACAGGCCGTCCGCGAGCGTGAAGCGCAAGCGCGGATTCGTGGAGACGCTGCGCCTGCTCGCCCCCATGGGCCACGGTGTGCTCGCCGCCGCGTTCATCGCGCTGGTGCACTTCGCGCTGGTGCAGCTCGGGTGGTGGGCCTACGCGCTGGGCGGGCTGGCGTTCATGGCCGTCGGTATTGCTGCGGTGTTGATGACCGCGTTGGTCAAGTGGGTCTGCGTCGGCCGCCACGTCCCCGGTGAGCACCCGTTGTACAGCTGGTTCGTGTGGTTCAACGAGCTGCAGGACCAGTTCGTGGAGATGGTCGCCGCGCCGTGGTTCTTCACCCACGCCTACGGCACCGCCGAGATGAACCTGGCGCTGCGTTTGCTGGGGGTTCGGGTCGGCCGCGGCGCGTGGATCGACTCCTACTGGTTCCCGGAGACCGACCTGTGCGTGGTCGGCGCGGGCGCGACGGTGGGGCCAGGCACCGTGGTGCAAACGCACCTGTTCCAGGACCGCGTGATGTCGCTGGATGAGGTGACGCTCGGCGACGGTGCCACGCTCGCGGCCCACTCCGTCGCCCTGCCCGCTTCTGTGATCGGCGACGGCGCGACGGTGTGGCCGGGCTCGCTGATGATGCGCGGCGACCAGGTACCGGGGTCGACCGTGTGGCAGGGCAACCCGATCGAACCGCGGGGGTAGGTCGCGTCGCGGTTGGGTGTGACATCGCGGGGGTGGAATGTCACAGTCAACGGTTTCAGACAGGTGCTCACCTGGGGTTTTACCCCGCGGCGGGGCTTCACCGTGACATCTGACCGGGCGAAATAACACTGGAAACAATAAAACGCACCTGTGGACGATTTCTCCACCGCCGACGCTGCACGCGTTATTCACGTAGCGCAACGGGATCATGGTGAAGCACCGCTCAAAGAATACGTGCACCGGGGTTGCCAAAGCAGCAACCCGCCGCCGCACCAAACTGTGGGGAGATTGACGGCTCAGGTCCCCACAAGCAGCACCTACGTTGAGAGAACTCTCTCAATCCACTCCGACATAGCACCGCCATTGAGAAGCATTGCCCATGTGGCTAGATGGTCGTAGGCCTTACCTTCGTAGATCAGCGGGTCTTTGCTCTCTCGCAGATCCTTGCTGCGGAGCGAATGAACTGCGAGCACTTCTTCGGAATCCCCCCGGAAAATGGGCCCGCCCGAATCACCATACTGCGCTGTCTGTTGCCCTTCCCCAAGAATAAGGTTGACAACCGGATACGGCTTTTCTAAAACTCGGGCTGGATTCTTGGTTCCGACAACGTACTGCAAAGACGTCTCTCGCGCGATAACTCCGTTGGCCATTCGCGTCACCCGATCCATTGCTTGACCGTACTGAGTTACGGCACCACCAACCTCAACCGGGCTACGGGAAACAGTCATGGGACGAATTCCTACGAGCGGTGACTTCAACTGAATAAACGCGATATCTGATCCGTCAGCAGGGTAGGCGATGTCGACTGCCTCGTAGCGATTCCCGTCGAAAGTTGTTATCGAGAGATTCGTTATCACCGGCTTGTCCGCGCTTGGCGGAACAAGCTCTTTGAGCTGCGGCTTAGGAGACTCAGTGGGGCTAGGCGTCTCTTCCGGCGTTGGTTCTTCAGTCGAATCTGTGGCCGCGGAGCTTGAACCACTTCCACCGCCGGCGAGGGCGATAATAATCGCAATGAGCGATCCAATCGCGCCTAGACCAGCAAGTATGCCGATGATGGGGCCGGGGTCGATCTGGCTCCACTGAGGTTGCAGGCTTTCAACCTGATCTCTGACCTCGGCGGCGAGTTCACGGTCTTCCCGTTCTACAACCGCCAAAGGCTTCTGGGTAGTGGAAACGCCGCCGTCAAAATCGGCTTCGTATATCGCCGTGAAGTCCGACTTCTGTTCGACTTCTGCTCGCATGAGACAATGGCGAGCCGTTAACACCCACTGACTTGTCGGCTCACCTGGGTTGGCAACGGCGGTTCCCGTGCACAAAGTTCCCGCACCAGCGCCCGGCGCTGTATTGAAAATGCTCACCACCGCCCTGCTTCTCACGTCTTGATCTGCCGGGGTTTCACCGTTTTCAATCGAGTGCGCCGTCGGCGCAGAGACCACCCCTAACGCGAGCGACACCGAGGTGGAAATGGCCAATAGGCGAGCTAGCGTCTGGATTCTGATCATTTAGAAACCTCCAGTGTGAGTAGGGATGCGGCTGAAGCAGGTCCAGATACGTGGGCCAATCGCTGCAGCAAATTGATTAAAGATACCTGCGAAAGTACCGTACAAGGTTTCGGTGCCCTCACACCCCACCAGCAGCCCGCCGCTGCGCCAACGCCCGCCACAGGATGAGCAGTAACACGAAGGACACCAACGCGACCACGGCGATCATCCACCACGACCACGCCCAACCGCTTACTTCCGGCTCGGGCGCATTCGCATCCAACGGCACACGCTCGGCGTGGACCAACAGCCTGTCGGTATTCAGCCCGTAGGGGGTGCAGGTGATCAGCGTGACTTTGTCCTTGCCGGGCTCGTAGGTCACTCGGTCCTAGGCCTCGGGCTTGACCACCTCGCGCCCCGTCATCTGGTAGCGCAGGCGCTGCCCCATGACGTCGATGTAGATGTCGTCGCCTTCTTTGAGCATGGGAAGCTGGTCGAACATGGCGGCGTTGACCATGCCGGTATGCGCGGAGATCACGGCGTTGGTCCCCTCGCCACCGACGGGCAGGGTCGAGCCGTACATGTGGCCGGCACCGTCGTAGAGCACCTTCGGCGCGGTGGTGTGGAAGACGGGGAGGCCGACGTTGATGGCGGGGATGCGGATGCGCGCGATGGTGGAGTAGTTCTCGGGCAGGTTGAGCTGCGACATGTAGTAGTCGAACCCGTCGTCGCCCTGAACCGGCGGGCGGGCGTGGGTGCCGGAGGCGAGCAGCCAGTCGTTGTATTCGTGCGCGAGGCGCAGCTGCTCGGCTTTCGCTTCATCGTTTAACGACGCCAACGCTCCCGAATACACCTCGTTCTGGCGAATCGTGGTGTAGTGGTTGGCCAGGGTCGACACAACCGGGTAAAGCAGGAGGGCCGCGCCGAGCAACAGGATGATCAGCGAGAACACGTTGCCCCGCCGCGCCGGTTTCGCGGCCCGGGGCGTGCCCGGCTTCGTGAGTTTGGCTGTCACAGCGTGTGTTGCTCTTCCTTGCGGTCGCGTCGACGTATCAACAGTCCCAACACAACAAGCAGCAGCGCTATTCCGGTGATTCCGAGCACACCGGCGCCGGTAGATGCGAGGCCTGTGCGCTGGCCGCTGCCACGCTGGCCGTCGGAGCCCGCCCCGTCTCCACCGCGGGTCTCCCCCGGCTGGCCGGGCTGTCCCTGGCCACCCGTCGAATCAGTGCCCGGGGATCCCGGGAACCCGACCGTGCCGGTGGATCCGGGGGATCCGCCCGGGCCACCGGGCCCGTCGCCACCACCGCCGTCACCGCCGCCGTCGGCCGTGACGACACAAGCCTGGCGCGAAATCACGTTGACGTGGCTCGTGTTAAACACCTCGACGGGCGTGCGCAACGCATCCATCCCATCGGTGCGCAGCGTCGCGGTGGTCTCGAGGGTGCCCAGGACCTGTCCCCTGCTCACGGTACCCCACGGGCCAATCATGTTGGTCAGGGCGGGCACGCGCACCTCAACGCGCGCATTGGGGTCGCCGGCCCGAGCCGCTGCAAGGGCATTCCGGCCGGCCGCCGCCGCTTGCACGACAACGGGCCGGCTCTCCCACTGCACGGTGTGCCCGAGAGAGAACTCGAAGGACACCTCGTATGCGGAGATGGTCCCATCAGTGCTCGGGTTGGGCAGGTTGAAGGCGTAGTCGTACTCGACGTACTTGCCAGGCGCGGAGGCGTCCAGCCAGCCCGGCGTGGTGCACGCGGTCAGCGGGTTGGAGGCCGCGCCGAGCACCTGCGCCTTCGGGGCGACGGTGCGTGCGAGCGACCCGTCGACCACGACAACGACTACCGGCGAGTAGGAGACTCTGGCATCGCGGGTTTCGGCACTGTCGAGCACCTCGACAAGGTAGACACCCTGCTCGACGCTGGTGAACCGGGCGAGTCCGCCAGACGTGGTGGCGCGGTCCACCTCCGGGAAGGTAGTGCCGGAGCGCACAAGTGCCGGGATATCCAGCTCGCCGAGCTGCGCTTGCCCCGCCGCCGTGGTCGGGTCGATGCCCTCGACGCGGCGCAGCACCACCTCGCGGTCGCCGATCTCGGCGAACCAGTCCGCCCCCACCGACTCCACAAGGTCGACCGTGATCGTGCCGGTCGCCTGCGCGTACGCGGCAGGCGTGACAGCGCGCAGCGTCGCCGGCACGGCGAACGCGAGTACCGCAGCCGCCGCGGCGCTACCGCGCAGTCTTCCACGTGGTGTCATCGGGGTGTCCTTTCCGCGAGCTGGAATGCCTTAGGCGTTCTTACGGCGCAGCTGGTAGGCGGCACCGCCAGCGAAGAGCACCAAGCCGATAGCGAGCAGGGCGATCATGGTGCGCTCACCAGTGGCGGGCAGGCGATCGAAGATGTTGTCGCGCACGTTGTTGACTTTGGCCGTGTAGATCGGGCGGGTAGTCTCGGTGCCCTCGGTGGTCAGGTCCAGCGGAGTCGGGATCGGGTTGCGCATGTAGCCGGCCGGAGCCTTGGTCTCCACGGCGCAGTACTGCTTCTCCGGGTCGAACTGGAGGGCGTAACCGTTGGCGGCGGCTGCAGCGTTCGCGTCACCACCGGCGGTGGTGATTGCGGGAGTTTCTGCCGCGGCATTGCCTAGAGCATTGGTGCCTGTCAGCGGGGTTGCCCCGTCCGCCACGGTGTAACCGGTACCGGAGTCCTGTGCGGTGCATTCGTAAATCTCAAAGACGGCACCGGCACCAGTGTTCTCTCCATCGACGTTGACGCCGTTGACGGTCTTGTTCACTGTGACATCGACATATTGCGTGGTCACGGCGCCATCGGTGCCGTCGTTCGGGGTGGCCGGGGCGGTGTTCAGCGGTTCAGTCCTGCATAGCAGGAAGAGACATGGAGTTGTTCGGCCCTTTCACTTCACTAGCTCCGCACGGAAAACACGAAATCCTCCACTATTTTCTAATACTTCGCCAGAGGATACCCGTACGTTACTTACAAAATTCTCAGGGAAAAATTACTACTGTGAACTTATCGCCGGAACGGGTTTGTAGAAGGCGAAATGTAGCCCGGGCAACGGCTTCGACCTGTGCCCACCTACTCCCCCGTAAACCGCGGCGCGCGCCTTTCCCGGCGCGCACGCAACGCCTCTGCACTATCGCTGGAAGCGAACGGCGCCCGCCGCGCCGCCTCGCGCTGCCGCTCCGATACCAGGTCCGGGGCGAACTCGGCCTTGATGTTGCGCACAGTCAGCGGCGCCTTCGCCGCTGCCGTTTGAGCCAGGTGCAGGGCCGCCTCGCGGTCACCGGGCAAACAGTACCCGCACGACGCAGCTTCGGATGCGTCCAGCGCCGTGCCCGCGATGAGCATGACCCGGGCGCGCGACCCTCCCACAAGGGAGGACAGCGTGCCCACCACCCACTCGTCGACGCCGATGGCCATGTCCCCGACCGGTACCGAGAAGTAGGACTCAGGCGTCGCGACGCGGATATCGCACGCCATGGTCAGCATCATCCCCGCGCCGATGGCTGGGCCGTTGACGTACGCGATCACGGGTAGGGGGCTGGTGCGAAGCGCGCGCACAAGGGAGAAAAATGCCCCGAAAAAGTCCCCGCCCACCTTGTCCTCGGCGAGGTCGGCGCCGGCGCTGAAGGCGCTGCCGGCACCGGTGATCATGAGTGCCCGGGCGTCGCCGGGTTCCTCAACGGCGTTGCGGAGGGCGTCGATAAGCGCGAGCGAGAGTGCGTTGCGCTTCTCGTCACGGTTTAGGGTAAGGACTGCGACCTCGCCGACCATCTCGCGCGTAACCAGCACGCTAGTCACCGATTTGGTCGCGGCCGCGCTTGACAATTTGCGGGTCCGGCTCGCCGACGACCTCGTGATCCTTGTTCGTGTACTCGAACTTGCTCAAGATGTAGCGCATGGCGTTGATGCGGGCGCGCTTCTTGTCGTTGGATTTGATGGTGATCCAGGGCGATTCATCGGTGTCCGTGTAGCGGAACTGCTCCTCCTTCGCGCGGGTGTAGTCGTCCCACTTGTCCAGGGAGGCGAGGTCCATCGGCGAGAGCTTCCACTGGCGCACTGGGTCGACCTGGCGGATGGCGAATCGCGTGCGCTGCTCTTTCTGCGTGACGGAGAACCAAAACTTGGTCAGCGAAATGCCGGAGCCGAGGATCATGTTCTCGAGCATGGGGACCTCACGAAGAAACTCCGCGTGCTGCGATTCGGTGCAAAAACCCATGACGCGCTCCACGCCGGAGCGGTTGTACCAGGACCGGTCGAAGAAGACGATCTCACCGGCGGCCGGGAAGTGCTGGATGTAGCGCTGGAAGTACCAGGAGGTGCTTTCGCGTGGCGACGGCTTCTCCAACGCCACCGTCCGAGCACCACGCGGATTGAGGTGCTCATTGAACCGCTTGATCGTGCCGCCCTTGCCGGCCGCGTCGCGCCCCTCAAAGAGGATGATATGGCGCTGACCGGTATCCTTGGTCCAGTTCTGCCACTTCAGCAGCTCGATCTGCAGCGCGCGCTTCGTCTTTTCGTACTCGTCGCGCGTCACCCGCTCGTCGTAGGGATAGTTCTCGCGCCACGTCTCAATAGGTGTGCCGTCGGCCTGCAGCAGAACCGGATCGTCCTCGTCGGAGTCATCGACGACGTAACCCTCGGTTTCGGCGAGGTCGAGCATCGGCAAGTCATCAGCGTTCTGGTCAGCCATACACGCAACTCTACCGCCCACCTACCCTGTGCGCTTGGCTGGCGCTAACTCAGCTCCGCAACAACACCTCCGCAATATGCGCATGCCCCGCCGCATTAGCGTGGAACGGCAAGTTGTTCCCCGGCCCAGTCGTATCGATGACACCGGCGTACTGTCGCTGCCCATCAGGCGAACACATCCCGTTTGCCGCCGTCGACGGTTTCATATCCACGAACTCCACGCCCGTACGCTGCGCCAACCGCACCTGCATTTCCTGCGCGACCACCTCCACGGCACGCACCTGCGGAACGGATACCGCGGGCGCTGCCGCAATACCGCTCGGGATAACGTGCAACGGGCAGATGAAGTCCCCATCCGCGATCGTGGGGTACCCAACTATTTGCACGCGCGCGTTGGGGGCAGCAGCTTTAATCTCGTCGACGGCGCCAGCAGCCGCCTCCACAAAAGCGTCCACATTCCCGGGTGCTGGGTTGTACGTCGCGTCGTAGGCATCATTCGCACCGATCGTCACAAGTACCCGCCGCGTGTTCACACTCAGCGCCCCATCGGCAATCGCGGTGGCGAACGTCTCCCCCAGACTCTTGTTCTTCGGCTTCGTCGCGGCCATGCCCGTGCACGAGTAGTCGAGCTCGTCCAACCCGAGGCCGCGGGCGACCTGCTTGCCAAATGTGTTCGCTCCCGTGGGGCACCCAATTGGCGACGCCGCACGTGCCACCGTCGGGATATTCACCCAGTACGGGAACCAATCGTTCACCGTCGGGTCAGCGGCGATGGAGTCTCCGATGTTTACGAGCGTGCCCGGCTCCCCCACTGCCTGCGCGGAGGGGGCGAAAACGACGAGCGTCGCCGCTACCGCGGTGAGGGTGGGTTAGATTTTAGTCTTCATTTTTGGGATACTAACAAATTCCCGGTCCGGGCATAGAAAAACTCCGCCCCTCGGGGAAGGGCGGAGAAAACTCGAGGCTTTTTGGCAGTGAAAGCCTTAGGAGATCAAGCTGATCAGCTTGGAGAAACCCTCAGCGAGGTCAAGGAACGGGTGGATGTAGTCAATGATGCCGAGGCGGTCAGTGGCATCAATTCCTCCGCCTGCCTTCTCAGCGGCAACGTTGGTGCCGAAGAACAGATCCTGGATTTTAGAGAACGAGGACATGCTTTACTCCTTCAAGTAGTGAGTTAGTTAGAGGACAGGCTAGACGTGGCGCGTGCTTCAGAAGTGCCCTCGAGCACGGAGGACAGGACAGACGAGGGGGCTGCGGCAGAATCGCTCTCGAACGTGGAAGACAGGTCGTTCAGGTGAATCGCGCCCTCGAGGACGAGCTGCCAACCCTTCCAAGTGTTGACGAAGTTGTTGAGGTGAAGCTGGATGATCTCGAAATCCATGGATTTCCCCTTCAGAAGTGAGGTGCCAGATGGCATCTGTGACTGGGCCTTGACACCCGCTCGGGTGTCACAGAGAACATTGTGCCATACGCATACAATCCGTCAACTTTTCCGCAACCACTTTTCACACCGACTTCATGCTGCTTCAAGACTGGGAAGTAAACATTCAGTGAACGAGTATCTTTTCTGAATTTCGGTTACCTGCCACATTACCCCGGGTGAGATGAACGAGAGTTTAAATCGACCCCGTCCCCTGAAACGAAGATTATGGCCGGAGCGAAAGTATCTGAATCGCGCGCTCGCGCGTAATGTCAGAAATTACCCCAGTCCGGGGGTGACAAGCTCGATGCTCGAATTTTTGGGCGCACAAACTATTGTGGTAGGAGACGATCCGAGCTTCCCGCAATGAAGGAGTATTTATGAGCACCGATGCCGAGTGGTGTGAAGTTCCCAGCGACAGTGTCCCCGCCGCACCGCAGGGTGGGACGACTTACCGGGTGCGGTACTTAGCCAACGGTGCCCGCGGCGAGGTCCCCATGACGGGTTTGGTCACAATGCCCGCCGACCTCCGCACCGACGGGGCCATCCTCAGCTGGGCTCACGGCACGACGGGCCTATCTACCGGCAGTGCCCCCTCCCTGCACACCGCAGGCGGCCCGATCGAGCGCTACATCCCTCACTGGACTGCCTACCTGCAACGCTGGCTAGATGACGGGTTCATCGTGGCCCAGCCTGACTACGAGGGCCTTGGCGTCGAAGACGTCCCCGCAACATACATGCACCGTGGTTCCCTCGCCTCCTCCGTCAACCGGCTTGTGGAAGAAACTACCGCCAAGTTCTCCACCGACGGCACCTGGGTCAACGTTGGTTTCAGCCAGGGTGGTTACGCCTCCCTCGCAGCGTCCGATTCTCCCGCTGCAAACCTCGCCGCCACCATCTCCATCGCCCCGGGAGATACGGAGCTAGTCAACGAAAACTTGCGTCGGATGGGGATACGTCCTGTGGACGTCGCAAAGATGCTCAAAGGCCGTGCCGTACGCTTCTTCCCCCTCGTCATCGCCGGTGCGCAAAACGCGTTCGAGAGCGTGGACGCAACCGAGTTCCTCAGCGAACGCGGAGCGGAACTAGTGCGCAAAGCCGAAGAACTGACACTCCCCGAGCTTGGTGACGAAGTGCACAACACCTCAGGAGGCGAACTCTTCGTCTCCAAGGCCAGCACGAAACACATGCAAGACCTGCTCGACGAACAACGCCTCGAGCTCATGACACCGCAAGGGCCCGTCTACGTCGTAGCGGGAATGCAAGACACCACCGTCAACCGCGAATCCATCAAATCCAACATCTCGACCTGGTCCTCGCGCGGCGTGGCAGTGGAATACGCTGAAGTTGCGGACTCCGACCACAACAAATCCGTAGCCAACAGCTACGACATGCAGCGGGAGTGGTTGAAGGGGTATGTGGGGTAGGGGATTTGGGCTGAGATTACGAAAGACCAGGGTAATCTCAAGCCCAAATGTCGAGTTTCTTCCAATCGCTCGGCGCCCCCAAGGATTCAGCTCCTAGTACCCGTGAGCCCGGGAACGCTCCTCGCAGTTCAGACATGTCCCGCGTCCAGGTGGGTTCTTCTTCCACAGAGCCACGCAAAAGGGCGCGCACCCTTCCGGGTGCGCGCCCTCGTTGATAAGCGAGATGCTCTTACATCATGCCCATGGCTTCCGGGTCCATACCGGCGCCCGCTGCACCAGCCGGCTCCGGCTTGTCGGCCACGACAGCCTCGGTGGTCAGGAACAGGCCCGCGATGGAGGCGGCGTTCTGCAGAGCGGAACGTGTCACCTTCGCCGGGTCGTTGATGCCCGCGGCCATCATGTCGACGTACTCGCCGGTGGCGGCGTTGAGGCCCTGGCCGTCCGGGAGGTTCGCCACCTTGTCAGCCACAACACCCGGCTCCAGGCCGGCGTTGAAGGCGATCTGCTTCAGCGGGGAGGACAGGGACTCGCGGACGATCTTCACGCCGGTCGCCTCGTCACCCTCCAGCCCGAGGTCACCCTCGAGCTCCTTAGCGGCCTGCAGGAGCGCGACGCCGCCGCCGGCGACGATGCCCTCCTCCACGGCAGCCTTGGCGTTGCGCACGGCGTCCTCGATGCGCAGCTTCTGCTCCTTGAGCTCCACCTCGGTAGCGGCGCCGACCTTGATCACGGCAACACCGCCGGCCAGCTTGGCCAGGCGCTCCTGCAGCTTCTCGCGGTCGTAGTCGGAGTCGGAGTTCTCGATCTCGGCGCGGATCTGCTTCACGCGGCCGTCGATCTGCGCCTGCTCGCCAGCGCCCTGGACGATGGTGGTCTCGTCCTTGGTGATGACAACCTTGCGGGCCTGGCCCAGCAGAGCGAGGTCAGCGGTCTCCAGCGACAGGCCGACCTCCTCGGAGATGACCTGGCCGCCGGTGAGGATCGCGAGATCCTGCAGCATGGCCTTGCGGCGATCGCCGAAGCCCGGTGCCTTGACGGCGACGGACTTGAAGGTGCCGCGGATCTTGTTCACCACGAGGGTGGACAGCGCCTCGCCCTCTACGTCCTCGGCGATGATCAGCAGCGGCTTGCCGGACTGCATAACCTGCTCCAGCACCGGCAGGAGGTCCTTGACGTTGGAGATCTTCGCGGAGACCAGGAGGATGTACGGGTCCTCGAGCACGGCCTCACCGCGCTCCATATCAGTGGCGAAGTACGCGGAGATGAAGCCCTTGTCAAAGCGCATGCCCTCGGTGACCTCGAGGTCCACGCCGAAGGTGTTGGACTCCTCGACGGTGATGACGGATTCCTTGTTCACCGCGCCGTTGCCCACGGCGTACATTGCCTCAGCGATCTTCTCGCCGATGGAGGAGTCGCCGGCGGAGATGCCTGCGGTCGAGGCGATCTGCTCCTGGGTCTCAACCTCCTTAGCGGTCTCCAGCAGGTACTTGGAGACGCGCTCGGTGGCGGCCTGGATGCCGCGCTTGATGCCCATCGGGTTGGAGCCGGCCGCGACGTTGCGCAGACCCTCGCGCACGAGCGCCTGGGCCAGCACGGTGGCGGTGGTGGTGCCGTCGCCAGCGACGTCGTCGGTCTTCTTGGCAACTTCCTTGACCAGCTCGGCGCCGATCTTCTCGTACGGGTCCTCGAGCTCGATTTCCTTGGCGATGGTCACGCCGTCATTCGTAATCGTCGGCGCGCCCCAGGACTTCTCCAGGACAACGTTGCGGCCCTTCGGGCCGAGGGTGACCTTAACGGCGTCAGCCAGCGTGTTCAGCCCGTTCTCCAGGCTGCGGCGTGCTTCCTCGTCGAATGCGATCATCTTTGCCATGTGAGTTAGCTGCTCCTCTTACATTGAGAGTGATTCATTGAAAATGGCGCCACTCAACGTCGGATTCAAGCAGGCGCCCGCGACGGCACGGCTGGTGAGTGAGGCAGCCTCACCCGCTCAAAAACGTTCTAGCACTTGACTGGTGCGAGTGCTAACCCATTTTTAGCAGTCTCAGCGGGCGAGTGCAAGAAGATCAGACGCTTGTCGACGCCTTCTTCAACGTCACCCTGTACACCAGCGCAATCAGCACCGCGAACAGAGCCACACCGAGGACGTTCGTGACCGGCCCCTCCGTAAAGATCTCTAACGGGCTCGCCCCGCCGGACGCCGCGATAATGGCCGCGTTGACGACGCCGAACAGCGATTCGCCCACGATCAGGCCCGTCGCGGCGAGCGTGCCCATGCGCTGCGCGGACTCCGGGTTCACCTGGCGCTGTGCCCACCGGTTGTAGAAGTACCCCAGGATCGCACCCACCGGGATGATCACAGTCAGCGAGATGGGCAGGTACATGCCCATGCCTACCGCCAGCGGGGGAAGCCCGTAGGACGTGGTGGTGCGGGTGAGGGTTTCGTCGATAAGAATGAGCGCGGCGCCGATGGCCGCGCCGAGCGCGATGAGGTTCCAATTCAGCGAGTCACTGAAGATGCCGGTGGCCACGGACGACATCAGCGCGGCCTGCGGCGCCGCCAGCGCATCCGGGCCCGCGCCCTCCATGCCCTGGAAGCCGAAGCCGGTGAGCATGAGCTGCATGATCGGCGGGATGACGATCGAGCCGAACAGGACACCGATAATCAGCGCCACCTGCTGCTTCCACGGCGTCGCCCCGACGAGCTGGCCGGTTTTGAGGTCCTGCAGGTTGTCGTTGGAAATCGTCGCGATGCCGAACACAATCGCCGCCGTGAACAGCGTGTACGCCACCAGCGAGGTCCCGTTCGCGCCGCTGCCCGCGGTGAACGCTGCGATCAGCAGCGCGCACGAGAGCACCGCGATGATGCCGACAGAGGAAATCGGCGAGTTCGACGCGCCGATCAGGCCCGCCATGTACCCGCACACCGACGCCACAATCAGGCCGATGAGCAGGATGAACACTACCGACAGCGTAACCAGTCCCACAGCGTGGTCGTGGATGTCGGTGCCGCGCACGAAGTTCCACAGCAGCAGGCCGATCGGCAGCATCGACGCCGCGATCACACCGAGCACCACGGGGAACGGGATGTCGCGCTCGGTGACGTCGACCTCGTGGCCGGCAGAACGCTCGCGCGACGACGCCAAGGACGACGCCACACCCGTCACGATCGGCTTCGCGATCTTGACCAGCGTCCACAGGGCCGCGATCGCCATCGTGCCGACGCCGATGAAGCGGATCTCGGAAGAGAAAGTGTGGGAGACGATCTCAGAGAGGCCGGAAGCGTTGGTGGTGGCGTCGATAAGCCCGGCCGAGCGGATGGGAAGCAGAACCAGGAAGGAAATGACAACGCCGACCAGCATTGCGACACCGACCTTGAGCCCCACGAGGTGGCCGACGCCGATGAGCGCCAGCGACAGCGAGCCACCGGCCATCGTGCCGCCGCCGCCGAGGCGGAAGTACCCGACGACCTGGCTGGCCACGCCCTTCATGGCAGCGAGCAGCGAGTACCCGGCGGAGGCGAGCGCGCCGATGAGAATCACGCGCAGGCCCTGGGTGTTGGCCTCGTGGTCGGCCGCGCTGCCGTCGTCACTGTCGTCGCCGACTCGGAGCACCTCAGCAGCCGCCACGCCCTCCGGGTAAGGCAGATCCGAGCCCGTGACCAGCGCGCGGCGCAGCGGGATCGAGTACATCACGCCGAGGATGCCACCGAGCGAGCACACGAGCATGGTCACCCAGAAAGGAAAGCCCGTCCAGTAACCGACCATGACAAGGCCCGGCAGGACGAAGATGATTGCGGACAGGGTGCCCGCCGCCGACGCGATGGTTTGCACGATGTTGTTCTCGCGAATGTTGTGGCCCGCGAAGCGGCGCAGCACCGCCATGGAGATCACCGCGGCCGGAATGGAGGTGGCGAACGTCAGGCCGACTTTGAGACCGAGGTAGACGTTGGCGGCGGTGAACACGAGGGTGATGAGACCGCCGATGATAACGCCGCGTAGCGTTAACTCGCGCAGCGTGGTGGTGTTGGGAGCCATTGAGCTGGCCTTTCTGGGGATGTTATGCAGTCGCCTGAATTTTACGCCCGGGTTGGGCTTCCCCCTAAACCCGGACACCCCGAAATTGCTCGGATTCGGCGGTTTCGGGCGCAATTTCGGGGTGTCCGGGTTGAGGCGGAAGTCCTGGGGAGCCGGCGGGGCCCGGTGGTACGTTCGGAATCATGACTCTTCCCACGCCCAACAGGGACCGCATCTTCGCCGACTTGTCGGCGCTCGTGTCCTTCAACTCCCCCCACTCCGTGCCCGCGCTCGCCGACTCGCACGAGGCCGCCTGCGCGTGGACCGTCACCGCGCTCGAGGAGCTCGGTTTCGACGTCGAGCGCCACCCCACCGTTGATAACGCCGACACCATCATCGGCAACCGCGTCATCGACGCCGACGCGCCCACCGTGCTCCTGTACAGCCACTACGACGTCGTCCCCGCCGGCCACCCCTCCGCCTGGACCTCCGACCCGTTCACGCTCACCGAGCGCGGTGGCCGCTGGTACGGCCGCGGTGCCGCCGACTGCAAGGGCAACCTCGCCATGCACCTCGAGGCGCTGCGGCTTCTCGACGCCGCCGGCGGCCCCAGCATGAACCTCAAAGTCGTCGTGGAAGGTTCCGAGGAGTTCGGCGGCGACGGCGGCCTGGAGAAGCTCATCGAGTCCTCGCCAGAGCTTTTCCGCGCAGACGCGATCCTCATCGCCGATTCCGGCAACGTTGCTGCGGGCTCCCCCACCCTGACCACGCAGCTGCGCGGCGGGGTTCAGGTCCTCGTCAGCGTCGAGACGCTCGAGGACGAGGTCCACTCCGGCAGCTTCGGCGGAGCGGCCCCCGACGCCGCCGACGCCCTGGTGCGCATTGCCAACTCGCTTTTCGACGAGCACGGGCGCACCACCATCGACGGCGTCAATTGCCTGGGTACGTGGGAGGGTGACGCTTACGACCGCGAGACCTTCCGCAAGGACGCCGGCGTGCTCGAGGGCGTCCAGATCTACGGCACCGTCGACGACGAGCCCGGTGACATGGTGTGGGCACGCCCCGCCGTGACCATGATCGGATTCACCTCCCGGCCCGTCTCCGAGGCCCTGAACGCCATCAACGCGCGCGCGAGCGCGCAGTTCAACCTGCGTGTGCCTGCCGGAATGAGCGCCGCCGAGACCGCGGACAAGCTGGAGCAGCACATCTACGCCAACACCCCGTGGGGCGCGAAGGTCACCGTGGAGGTCTCCCAGCTCAACGAGCCCTTCTCCACCGACATCTCGGGGCCCGCCATCACCCTGCTGGGCGAGTGCCTTAAGGAGTCCTACGGTGCGTCTTCCCTCGCCGTCGTCGGCTCCGGGGGTTCCATCCCGTTGACCACGACGCTGCAAGAGCACTTCGGCGACGCCGAGATTGCCCTGTTCGGCGTCGAGGAGCCGCTCTGCGGCATCCACGGCATCGACGAGTCCGTTGATCCGACCGAGATTGAGCGCATCGCGGTCGCGGAGGCCGAGTTCCTCCGCCGCTTCGGGAGGTAAACCCTAACGGGATGGCCGAGTTTAGGGCGGGCGAGAGCCGTGGAAATGAGACACCTTTGCAGAAAAATGAGAAAGAGGCGTTGCGTGTCACGTTCACATCCGGTACTGTGACCCGCATGACACGAGCAGTCCTCCTAGTACGCCTAGTAGATAAGGCTACGCACCCCGGCCACCACTAGCCGGCCTTTGTGGCACGGGGAAGTAGTCGCTAGGGCAACCCAGAAACTAGGACCGGCACTCCCCCGTACCCCACACGAAGGACACCGGAAATGGCTCCGACCGCCACTGCTCCCAGCACCACCCCGTTCACTGAGAACACCATCACCCCGCCGTGGGCGACCACAAATCGCGTTTGCGCTCCCTCCTCCCCCGAGGTAGAAACGCGCGACCCGTTCCAGATCCGCTACGAGATCGACAGCAAACTGCCGAAGGAGCTGCGCGACCAGGCCCGTGGAATGGACTGGGGCCTGTTCAAGGCCACCTTTGCGCCCGAGCCCACAATGCACATCGGTCTCGTGGGCGTCGACAAGCTGAGCTGGAGCGAGCACCGCTACGCGGCGGAGATCACGCACACCTCGAAGACCGCGTCCCCCGAGACGACCCACTGCGAGGTCACCGCAACCGGGCCGGCGGCGGCGATTGGCCACATCCTCAACGAGAACGGCCGCTACGTCGAGATCCTCGCCTTCCACCAGATCGACCTGTACGAGGCCACCGTCACCTGCGTCAAGGTCGCCCACCAGGTCAACCACAATCGCACTGCCTGGGCCGTCGGCTTCGGCCACAGCCCCGCCCACTCGGTCGCCGCGGCGCTGTCCTCCGGTGCTCAGCGCGTCTACGGAAACTTGTAAATACTGCTAAGATGGCGATCGTTGGTTGGCCGCGCCGCTGAATGAAGCTGAATAACGCTGGGAAGACGCTGATAGAACGCTGCCTCTTTTTTCGTACTCCGTGCCTTCGGATTTTGCGCAGCGGGCGCCGCCCCTGTCCCGTCCACCTGAAGAAGGAGGGGTACGCGTTGTGCTGTCTCTACTGATCGCGCTTGTCGGCGCCACACTCGCCGCGCCGATTCTCCTGCGCGCGGTCGGCCGGGTCGCGTTCGCCATCGTCGCGCTCGTCCCGCTCGCAGGATTCATCTGGATCGTCAGCCTGTTCCACGGCGGAGTCTTCGCCGACGGCGGGGCGATCTTGGCCACCTACGAGTGGATGCCCAGCACGAACTTGAACCTCGAGTTCCGCCTCGACGCGCTGTCGGGGCTGTTCAGCCTCATCGTCCTCGGCTGCGGTGCCCTGGTACTGCTCTACTGCTGGGGTTACTTCGACTCCAACCCGCGCCGCCTAGCCGTGTTCGGGGCGCAGCTGACCATGTTCGCCATGGTCATGTACGGCCTCGTCATCTCCGACAACTTCCTGCTGATGTACATCTTCTGGGAGCTGACGTCGATCCTGTCGTACCTCTTGGTGGCGTACTACGGCGAGAGGGCGTCGTCACGCCGCTCCGCCATCCAGGCGCTCATGGTCACCACCTTCGGCGGCCTGGCCATGCTGGTGGGCATCATCCTTTTCGGCCAGCAGACCGGCATCTGGAAGCTTTCCGACATTGCGACGTTCGGTGGCGTGGCCGAAACCCCTGGCATCGCCGCGGCGATCATCCTGGTGATGCTGGGCGCGCTGACCAAGTCGGCGCAGGCGCCGTTCCACTTCTGGCTGCCCGGCGCAATGGCCGCACCCACCCCCGTCTCCGCGTATCTGCATTCAGCGGCGATGGTGAAGGCCGGCATCTACCTGGTCGCGCGCCTCGCGCCCGACTTCGCGGCCGTGCCCACCTGGCATATTGTGGTGTGCGGCACGGGGATTTTCACCATGCTGCTCGGCGGCTGGGTTGCGCTGAAGCAAAAAGACCTGAAGCTCATCCTGGCCTACGGCACTGTGTCCCAGCTGGGTTTCATCACCGCCGTGATTGGTATCGGCTCGCGCGAGGCGACAATGGCAGGCCTCGCCCTGACCGTCGGGCACTCCCTGTTCAAGGCGGCGCTGTTCATGATCGTCGGCGCCATTGACCACACCACCGGCACTCGCGACATCCGCGAGCTTTCCGGCCTGGGTAAGAAGGAGCCGTTCATCGCGGCGCTGGCGGTCATCTCGGCGGCATCGATGGCAGGCATCCCGCCGCTGTTCGGGTTCGTGGCCAAGGAGACGGCCCTCGACGCTGTGCTCCACGAGGAGCTGCTGCACGGCATGCCGGGCAAGATGTTGCTCGTCGGGCTCGTCGTGGGCTCCATCCTCACGATGGCGTACTCCCTGTACTTCATCCACGGGGCCTTCGCCACCAAGACCGGCGGCACGTCCGAGGAGGTCTCCGCGATGGACAAGATCGGGCCAACATTGTGGCTCTCTCCCGCCGTCCTGACCACCATCACCGTCGCGTTCGGGCTGTTTCCCGGTTGGATCAGCGGCGCATTCAACGAGTACCTCAAGGTGCGCTTCCCCGAGGTCGAGGGCAACTACCTGGCACTGTGGCACGGCTTCACCATCCCCCTGCTGCTGACTGCCGTGATCATCGGTGCCGGTTCGCTGATGTTCTGGCAGCGCGGCATCGTGGCTAAGGCGCAGTTCGAGCGCCCCGCCCTGGGTGACGCCGACGATGTCTGGGACAGCATCATCAAGTCCCTGCGCACAGCGTCGCTGCGCCTGACGGCGTCCACGCAACGCGGTTCGCTTTCGGTCAACCTGGCGACGATCTTCGTCGTCCTCATGGTCCTGCCCCTGGCCGGTCTGATCCTGGGCCGTTCCAGCGACATCCGCATGATCGTGTGGGACAGCCCCTGGCAGGGCATGGCCGTGGTGTTCATGGCCCTGATGGCCGTCGCAGCGACCTTGCAGCGCAACCGCCTGTCCGGCGTCATCATGGTCGGTCTGACCGGGTTCTCGCTCGCCCTGATCTTCGCTTTGCACGGAGCCCCCGACTTGGCGCTGACGCAGGTGCTGGTAGAGACCATCGTCATGGTGGTATTTATGCTCGTGTTGCGCAAGATGCCCACCGAGGTCGAAAACCGCGGCGACTCGGACGTGCGCCTGCGCGCCTGGCTCGCCATCGGCACCGGACTCTCCGTTGTCATCGTCGCCATGACCGCGATCTCCTCGCGCATCTCCGAGCCGATTTCCGGCCCCATGCCGGACCTGGCGTACGAGATCGGCCACGGCCGCAACGCCGTCAACGTCCTGCTCGTCGACCTACGCGCGCTGGACACCTTCGGCGAAATCACCGTGCTCGCGATCGCTGCCACCGGAGTAGCCAGCCTCATCTTCGGCACCGGCTCGTTCTACCGCGACTCGCGCCGCCCGGTCCTCTCGGCCGCGGTGCCGCGCTGGCTCGCCTCCTCCGTCAACAGCGAAGTGTCGCAGAACCGCCACCTGATGGTCGAGGTAGCCACCCGCATTCTTTTCCCGTCGATGATGCTGCTCTCCGCCTACTTCTTCTTCTCCGGCCACAACGCCCCCGGCGGCGGCTTCGCCGGCGGCCTCGTGGCGGCGCTCGCCTTCGCGTTGCGCTACCTCGCCGGCGGCCGGCGCGAAATCGAGGAGGCTCTACCCGTCAGCCCTGAAGCCATCCTCGGCACAGGACTTCTCCTTTCTGCGGCCGCGGCGGTGGTTCCAATGTTCCTCGGCTACCCGCCACTCACCTCGGGTTACATCGCCCCGGACCTGCCGCTCATCGGCGAGGTAGCGATCCCGTCGGCCCTGCTTTTCGACGCTGGCGTCTACGCCATCGTCGTCGGCCTCATCATGCACATCCTCACCTCCGTCGGCGCGCACCTGGACAAGGAAGAGGACGCCCGTAAGGAACGCGCCCGCGAGCGCGCGCGTGCGCTCCAGGAGAAGAACCAGCAACGCCGCGCCAAGCAAGCCCAGCAACGTCGGGCCCGCAGGGTTGCGGTGGGCGGGTCGTCGATACGCGAAAGCTCAACGGAAGGGAGCGAGTAGATGGAAGCGAACCTCTTCCTGCTCATCGGCGCAGGCGTGCTGGTTGCGGCGGGCGTGTACCTGCTGCTGGATAAGGCGATGACGCGCATGATCATGGGCATCATGCTCATCGGTAACGGTGCGAACCTCCTGCTGCTGCAATCCGGCGGCCAGGCGGGGTCCCCGCCGATCCTCACCCGCGACAACGAACTGTACGGCGGGCAGATCGCGGACCCGCTCGCCCAGGCGATGATCCTGACCGCGATCGTGATTTCGATGGCGATGGTGGCGTTCATGTTGGCGCTCGCCTACCGCCAGTACCGCTACCGCAGCGACGACGTGATTGAGCGCGACGAGGAGGACCGCGCCATTGCGGCCCGCCCGGCCACCCCGTCGGCGCAGCCCGACCACGACGCGTCCGACGACCCGGCGACCGGACGCACGAGCGCGCTTGGCGACGTGTTCGGCCCGCGCTCCTTCGAGGAACCCGTGATGGAGGCCGACCATGACCGCTAACCTCCACGACTACGCCGAATGGGTCCTGCCGTATGTCGCGTACCTGGTGCCGCTGCCGATGCTCCTGCCCCTGCTGGCCGCGGCGCTGATCCTGGTGTCCGGGCGACAGCTGGCGCTGCAGCGCACCATCGCATTCATCACGCTGGTGGCGCTGGCCGCGATCGCCGCCACACTGCTCATCGTCGCCGACACTCACGGCATCCAGACCGTGCAGCTCGGCGGCTGGGAGGCGCCCATCGGCATCACGCTGGTGGCCGACCGCCTGGCCACGATCATGCTGCTCGTCTCCGCCATCGTGCTCGTGGCGGTCATGTGGTACGGCATTTCGCAGGGGCTTCGCGACGGTGACGAGGACGACCCCGTCGCCGTCTTCCTGCCCGTGTACATGCTGCTGACCATGGGCGTGAACTTGTCCTTCCTGGCAGGTGACCTATTCAACCTCTACGTTGGCTTCGAGATCTTCCTCGTCGCCTCCTACGTCCTGCTCACGCTCGGCGCGTCGGCCGGGCGCGTCAGATCCGGCATCAGCTACGTCATGGTGTCCATGGCGTCGTCAATGATTTTCCTGTTCGCGCTGGCCATGATCTACGCCTCAGTGGGCACGCTCAACATGGCCCACGCGGGCTTGCGCATGGAGGCGCTTCCCGACGGCACCCGCACCGCCATCTTCGCCACCCTGCTCGTGGCGTTCAGCATCAAGGCCGCCGTCGTGCCGCTCGACGCCTGGCTGCCCGACTCCTACCCCACCGCCGCCTCGCTGGTCACCGCGGTCTTCGCGGGCCTGCTGACCAAGGTCGGTGTGTACGCGATCATCCGCATGCGCTCAACGGTGTTCACCGACGGTTCCCTCGACGGGCTGCTGATGTGGGTGGCGCTGGCGACGATGATCGTGGGCATCATGGGCGCGCTCGCCCAAAACGAGATCAAACGTCTACTCTCGTTCACCCTGGTCAGCCACATCGGCTACATGATCTTCGGCGTCGCGCTCGGCACCGTGCAGGGCCTGTCGGGCGCGATCTTCTACGCCGTGCACCACGTCCTGGTGCAGACCTCACTGTTCCTCGTCGTCGGCCTCATCGAACGCCAGGCCGGCACGTCCCAGCTGCGCCGCCTCGGCTCGCTGCTCTACACCGCGCCAATCATCGCGCTGCTGTACTTCATCCCGGCGCTCAACCTGGGCGGCATCCCACCGTTCTCCGGCTTCCTGGGCAAGATCATCCTGCTGGAGGCCGGTGCCGCGGAGGGCACATGGCTTTCCTGGGTCCTCATCGCCGGTGCCGTGGTCACCTCTCTGTTGACCCTCTACGCGATGATCCTGGTGTGGTCGAAGGGCTTCCTGCGCGACCGCGCCGACGCCCCCGAGGGCCATATCGCCTTTGATAAACCGTCGGCGCTGTCGGACCGCCAGTCCACCGTCGACATCGAGGAGCGTTCCGACGTCGGACGGCTCCCGTCGGGAATGCTCCTGTCCACCACCCTTCTCATCGCGGCCTCCGTGGCCATGTCGTTCTTGGCGGGCCCCATCGCCGCGGTGACCGACCGCGCCGCAGAGTCCGCACAGGACCGGTCCATCTACCGCGACGCGGTGCTGCGCCCCGGATACACCGACCCCACGCGCAACCTGGAGGAAGACACCATGGAAGTGGGCCGCGATTCTCTGCAGAAGCAGCCCAACACCACTTCCACGGCACCCACCGCGACAGGCGTGACCACGGCGTCCGTTCCCGAGCCCGTCGTCGCCTCCACCCAGCGCAGAGAGGACGGGGAATAACATGCAAGGACTCAGAGCACGCTTCCGCCCTTACTTTGTCGCCTGGCTGACCCTGATGTGGGTCGTGCTCATGGGCGAGTTCAGCTGGGGAAACTTCTTCGGCGGCCTCGCGCTGGCGCTGTTCATCGTGTTGCTTCTGCCCCTGCCGAAGGTCCCGCGCGACCACAACAAGGTGCACTGGGGCAGGCTCATCGTGTTCGTGGCCACCTGGTTCGCCGACCTCATCGTCGCTTCAGCCAAGGTGGCGTGGCTCGCGCTGCGGCCCGCCGCCCCTCCCCGCAACGCCATCCTCAAAGTGCCTATGCGCGTCTCCAACGAGCTGGTTCTCTACCTCGCCACCTGCGCCTACAACCTGCAGCCCGGCGGCTCCGTCACCGACTTGGACATCGCCAACCGCGAATGGACCATCCACGTCCTCGACGCCGAAACGGAGGCGGACATCGAAAGGGAGCGCCGGAGCGTGGCCAAGCTGGAACGTCACATGATCGACATCTTCGAAAGCAGGGGGTAAGCCATGGATCCGTTCGTCTACAACGTCGTCCTCGGCATCGCAGCGGTGATGCTGGTGGCCGGGCTGTTCGTCATCGGCTGGCGCATCGTCGTCGGCCCCACCTCGCTCGACCGTGTCCTGGGCAACGACGCCTTCACCGCCTCACTGCAGTGCGTGCTGGCGCTCTACATCTGCTGGACCATCGACACCACCGTGGTCAACGCCATGATTGTCATCGCGCTGCTCGGCTTCATCGCCTCGCTCGCCGTGGCACGTTTCCGCAGGAGGGACGACATCTCGTGATCACCGACATTATCTCGCTCATCTTTATCCTGCCCGGCGCGTTCATGGTCCTCTCCGCGGCCATCGGTTCGGTGCGGTTCAAATCCACCATGGCGCGCATTCACGCCATCACCAAGCCCCAAACGACCGGCCTGGTGCTCATGGTTCTCGGCACCATCATCCGCGTCACCGGCTCGCCCGATTTCGGCGTGCACGAGCGCGGCGATATCGGCACCCTCGTCCTGCTCGTCATCTTCGCGCTCATGACCAACCCCGTCACAGCGCAGCGCCTCGGGCGCGTGGCCCGGTTAGAGGGCCTCTACGGCGGGGACGACGCGCTCACCGTCAACGAGCGGCCCGCCCCGAAGCGCTAGTTCCAAGTCAGGGCGGTCAGCTCGTCGCAGGTCAGGTCGACAGCGGGTTTCCAGTCCCGGTGGACATCGAAAAGCCTGCGCTGGCGTTGGTAACCGGCGCCGCGCTCGAGGATTTCCAGCACCAAGTTCAACTCGTCCACGCAGTCGAGCTGCGCGGCCACGCCCTGCAGCTGATCGACCAGGTCCACCAGTTCCTCGGTGACCCAGCGCTCATCCGTCGCGCGGCTAGTGACCACCAGCGCCTCCATGCCGTAGCGCGCACCGCGCCACTTGTTCTCCGCCACGTGCCACGGCTGCAGGATCGGCAGCTGCTCACCCCGGTCCAGCATCTGGTCGAAGTGCACCACCAGGCAGTGCGTCAGCGCCGCGATGGCGGCGAGCTCGCGCAGGTTGGAGGTGGCGTCGGAGATGCGAACCTCGATGGTGCCCCACTTCGCGGCCGGGCGGACGTCGAAATGCATGCTGCCGGTGTGGTTGATCACGCCGGACGTCTGCTGGTCATTCATGAACTGCACCCACTCGTCCCACGTCTGAAACTGGTATGGCATGCCCGCGGTGGGCAGCTGCTGGTAGAGCATGGTGCGGTTGGAGGCGTAGCCGGTGTCCAGGCCGTCCCACCCAGGGCTGGAGGCGGAGATGGCGAGCAGGTGCGGGTACTTCGTCATCACCGCGTTGATGATCGGCCACACGCGGTCCTCGTGGCGGATGCCGATGTGGCAGTGGATGCCCCAGAGCATCATCTGCTGGCCCCAGTACTGGGTGCGGTTGACGATCTCCTTGTACGTGATCTTCGGGCTCAACGGCTGCTTGCGGAAGTCCGAAAACGGGTGCCCTCCCGACGCCCACAGCCGCAGGCCCTCCTCCTCCGCGACCGCGCGCACCTTCTCCGTGGCATCGGTGAGGAAGCGGATGGCCTCCCCCGCGTTCGCGCACACCGGCGTGACCAGCTCGATGGTGTTTTGCAGGAACTCGCGCTCCAGGTGCAGGTCGGGGTGGCGGGCGGTGACCTCGTCGATCACCTCTGCGGCTCGCGGCACCAGGTCGCGGGTCTCAGGGTCAACGAGGCAGATCTCCCACTCGACGCCGAGCGTCTGGTTGGGAGATCTGGCGAAGTCGCGGAACGGATCCATGCGACAAGTCTAACCGGCGAGCACCACGGAGACGGCCTCGCGCTTACCGCGGACCTCGTCCGGCAGCGACGCGCCCTGCGGCACCTCGTTGTTTGGCTTTGCGACGCCCCCAACCTGCCGCGCCAGATCAGCCGCCACCTGCTCAGCCCCGTTTACCGACGGATCGTAGAACACCGTGGTCTCCGGGAAAATACCGTACGTCTGCTCGGGCAGGTTCATGCTGGTGGAGTCGGTGCTCTTGTTGGCCACCGTGTACTGCGGGGCCAACTGGTCCGCCGTTGTGCCGGCCACACCCGGGTTGGCGGAGTTGTTGTAGACGAAGACCTGCGCGTTCTGGGCGGTCAACGCGGGGGCCTGGCCCTGGTTCGGTGCGGGAGCGGGTGAGGGGGCTGGGGCCGCAGAGTTTTCAGCGGGCGGCTGGCTGCCTTGAGCTGGCTGGCCGTCCTGCGCCGTACCCTGCGGGTTCTGCTGGTTCTGCGGGTTTTGCGGGTTTTGCACCGGCGCGGTGGCCGTCGCGGTGGCCGCTGAGCTCCCTGTACTCGCCGCGTCGGTACCGGCGTTGTCTTTCTGGGTCAGCGCATACAAGCCCCAGAGTAGGAGGATGGCCGCAACGGCGATCAGGATCATCGCCAGGCCCCGCTTCGGGATGCCGCCGGCTGCCGCAGCGGTGCTTCCGCCCACCGGCGCCGCGTAATCACCGTCATCTTCGGCGTCGTAATCGCCGTCGTCACCGCGGCGGTGTGAGCCACGGTACTCCTCGGTGTCGCCGATGTATTCCGCGTCGACGTACTCGTCGCGGTTGCCATTGCCAGGGTTCACATTAGTCACACACGACACATTATTACCTCGGTGACTGACCGCACGCTACGACGCGCCGCGGTTAACCGCGCCGTCGAGTCGCATTCTGACTTCCTCTAGAACACCGAGCGGGTCTTTCAGTAATTCCGCAGGCCGGTACCGCAGAAACACGTACCCTTTATTCCCCAACTGCTTCTGCCGGTTGATTTTCTCCACTATCGCCATGTCCGGATCTTCGGTGTATTTGACGTCGCCATCGATTTCGACGGCCAACCAGCCGTCGATAAGCAAATCCACCCTAAACCCACCAATCGAGACCTGGACCTCGATGTTGCCGATACCTCCCAGGATGAAAATCGCTCGCGCCAGCGATTCGTACGGGGATTCGGATTTTTCGGTTGCCAGCTCAATGCAGCGGCGGACAACCGGTGCATTGCGGATTCGGCCCATGCGGCTCAACCCTTCGATGAGCGCTTCCCGCGCAAACCCGTTCGCGAGAAGCCAATCCGCTGCGATGAGCCCTTCGGCGAAACCGTGGTCGCGGGCGATGTCGATGAACGTGCGCACCGGCAACGTCGTGCGAACGCCGTGGACGACCGTGTGGAACGGAACTTCGCGACGCCTACATACCACCGCCTTGCTGCGACGATACGTAGGCGGCACCTCGGAGGACGGCAAGGCGAGCTCAACAGGTTCGCGGGTCAGCGACACCACCCACATGCCTTGGACGCGTGCCGCCGACCTCCCGATTAGAACTGCCTCGTAGGCGTTGCGGCCGCGGGCTACGGCGTCCACGAACCGCTGCTGGTGGAACCGGAGGCCGGCAAATTCGTGCGCTGGCATCGCGATCTGTTTGGTGATTGCGGTCAGCCCGTGCTTCCACGGTGCCGTCCGCCGCGGGTCATCAACGGGTAAACCCCGCAGGTCGATCAGTTTCTCTGCTAGGGGTGTGCGCCAGTCTTCTTCTCTGGTGTTGTGCATAACCGGTTAGACCGGTTTCGGTTACGCACGGTTCCCCCAGGCCGGATGTCACGGTCAAGCGAATCGGCGCCGCAAAACCCCAGGCGGTCACAGCCGAGAAAACCCCCACCGTGACATCCCACCCCACGCGGCCGTCACCCCACGCGGCCATCCCGCACCCGCTGCAACCGCCGCACCAGCTGCGGCCGCGCCGCCAACGCCTCGGCAGAATCCAGCAAAACGTTCAGCCGCTGGTAGTAGCGGATCGGCGTCAACCCCAGCGAAGACCGGATCGCGTCCTCCTTCGCGCCGACGGACCTGGGGGCGGCGGCTTCGAAGTCCAGGAGCGTGAGGTCGGCGTCGCTAAGCATGCTTAATATATTAGGCATGACAATTCGACCCATCGTGATCCACGGCGACCCGGTGCTGCACGAGCCGACGAAGCCGGTGGAGCAGCCCGTCGCGGAGCTGCAGGAACTGATCGCGGACATGCACGAAACCATGGACGCCGCGTTCGGCGTCGGCCTCGCCGCCAACCAAGTGGGTGTGCCGCTGCGCCTGTTCGTCTACCACTGCCCCGACGGCGACACCATGCGCCGCGGCACCGTGATCAACCCGGTGCTGGAAACCTCCGAGATCCCGAAGACCATGCCGCGCGACGACGGCGAGGACGACGAGGGTTGCCTCTCCGTCCCGGGCGAGTCTTGGCCCACCGGCCGCGCCGACTGGGCGAAGGTCACCGGCCTGGATGAGAACGGCAACGAGGTCAGCGTCGAGGGCGAGGGATTCTTCGCCCGCTGCCTGCAGCACGAGGTCGGCCACCTCGACGGTTACGTCTACACCGACGTGCTCACCGGCCGCTACAAGCGCGAGGCCAAGCGCGTGATCCGCGACAACGGCTGGAACGCAGCGGGTAACACCTGGCTGCCGGGTACTGACGACGACCCGTTCGGGCATTAATGTTTCGCTCCGACGACATCGCGGTCGGCGACAGGGTGGTGGTGCGCCAGCGCGTCGGCGAGCACGCCAGCGACATCATCGGCCACGTGATCACCCTGAACCCGCTGGTCATCCGCCCGCAGGAGGTCGGCGGATTCCCGTCGTTCAAGAACGCGATCGTAGTCCGGGACGTGCACATCATCAAGAAACTCTCGCCGCGCACGGTCCGCAACAGCGACATCCGCGCCGTCGAGGTCGCCGCGGCCAAAGCGTTCCCCGGCCAGGAACAGCTGCTTATCGACGGCTGGTTGGCACGCGCCGGAGCCGATATCGCGGAGCGCTCCAACTCGGCGACCCCGATCGGCTACTCAGCCGGGTTCAACCCGGTGCCGCTGGAGGAGATCACGGCGTTTTACCGCGACCGTGACCTGCCTGTGCAGCTGCTGATCCCGGAGCGCATCGGCAAGCCTGCGCTGAAGGTGCTCACCGACGAGTGGGAGCTGAGCGAGGAGATCCTGGTGATGACGCGGCCGCTGGGAAAGGGCCCCGCAGCTGCGGGTTTCGAGGTGCTCGACAAGCCAGATGACGCGTGGCTGGCGATGTACCACTTCCGCGGCGAGCAGCTCCCGGCGGAGGCCATCAAGCCGATAGACGGACGCATCGCTTACGCGCGTCTCGTTGACAGCGGAGAGACGGTTGCCGTGACCCGCGCAACGCTGACGGAGTCGGAGGACGGCCGGTGCTGGCTGGGTTACTCCGCCGTGGAGGTCGCACCGCACCTGCGCAGGAGGGGCCTGGGCACGCAGCTCGGAGCGTCGCTGCTGGCGTGGGGCGCGGACCAGGGCGCGGATGAAGCCTACCTGCACGTGCGGGCGTCGAATAGCGTGGCGATTGGTTTGTATCACAAGCTCGGCTTCGTCGAGCACCACCGGCACCGCTACGCGCGCCTGGGTTGATGTGCGGTTAGGGTGTATGACATGCGCATAGCCACATGGAACGTCAACTCGGTGCGCAGCCGCGCCGAGCGTATCACCGCCTTTCTCGAGCGCAACGACGTCGACGTGTTAGCCATGCAAGAGACGAAGACGGCCGACGCGAAGTTCCCCTACGCCGTGTTCGAGGCGGCCGGGTACGACGTGGCGCACGTGGGCACGAACCAGTGGAACGGTGTCGCCATCGCCTCGCGCGTGGGACTCGAGGACGTGCAGACGGCGTTCGATCACCAGCCCGCCTACGACGGAACCGTGGAGGCCCGCGCCGTCGGCGCGACCTGCGGCGGCGTCGAAGTGTGGTCGCTGTACGTGCCCAACGGCCGCGAGATCGGCCACCCCCACTACGACTACAAGCTGCAGTTCCTCTACTCCCTGCAGCTTGCGGTGGCGGCGGAGGAACCGCAGCTGTTCGTGGGCGACTACAACATCGCCCCGCGCGACGAGAACGTGTGGGACATCGCCTGGTTCGAGGGTAAAACGCACGTCACGGAACCGGAGCGCGCCGCCTACCAGATGCTGCTCGAAGCAGGATTGGAGGAAATACGGCACGACGACGCGTATTCCTTCTGGGACTACAAGTCCATGCGCTTCCAAAAGAACCAGGGCATGTTGATCGACTTCCAGCTCGCCACCCCGCCGTTGGCGCGCAAACTCACCCGCGCCTGGGTCGACGTCGATGAGCGCCGCGGCAAGGGTGCCTCGGACCACGCCCCGGTCATCGCGGATTATGACACGAAGGCCCTGGCCTACGACGAAGTGCGTTAAGCCGCCATGACTCTGACCCTGGACGTGAGCTACTGGCAGCTCGTGGCGATGATCGTCGATTACGTGATCAAGTTCGTCGTGATCGGCATCGTGCCGTCCAACCGCAGGCCGTCCTCAGCCAACGCCTGGCTGCTGCTCATTCTCCTTCTGCCGATCATCGGTCTGCCCCTGTACCTGCTCATGGGCTCGGACTTCTTCAACCGTCGGCGCCACCGCATCCAGCAGCGCGCGAACGCGATGATCACCGACGTCCATCTCGACATCCCCGACATCCCACCTGAGGCTCAGCTGTCCCCCGACAAAGAGGCCATCGTGCGCCTGCATCGCGCTCTCACGGGGTTCCCCGCCGTCGACGCGGACGTACGCCGCCTGTGGTCCGACTACGAGCTCGCCTTCCGCCGGATCGTCGAGCTTGTCGACGCCGCCGAGGACTACATCGGCATCGAAATCTACGCCCTGGCCCTCGACGCCACCACGCTGCCGGTGTTCGACGCCCTGGAGCGCGCCGTCAGCCGCGGCGTGCATGTGCGACTGCTCTTCGACCACATCGGATCCCGCAAATACCCCGGGTACCTGCGCATGACCCGGCGGTTGAACAGATCGGGCATCGACTGGCACCTGATGTTGCCGCTGCAGCCGTGGAGGGGGCGCTTCCGCCGCCCCGACCTGCGCAACCACCGCAAGGTGATCATCGTCGACGGCCGCGCCGCGCTTATGGGGTCGATGAACATGATCGACCGCGGCTACCTCATGCGCAACCACCGCCGCGCCGGCCGCCAATGGATCGACGTGCTCGTCGAGCTCGAGGGCCCCATTGTCACCTCATTGGAATCCATGTTCGCGGTGGACTGGTACACCGAGTCGGGCGAGGCGATTGAATTGCTCGCGCCGCGCCGTTTGGGCGTCGATAAGCCTGGCGAGCACATCCTCCAGCTCATCCCCTCCGGCCCCGGTTACCAGGCGGAGCCGAACCTGCGGATGTTCAACACCCTGATCCACCACGCCCGCGAGCGCCTCATTTTGTGCTCCCCGTACTTCGTGCCCGAGGACTCGCTGCTGGAGGCCGTGACCACCGCCTGCTACCGCGGCGTGCGCGTGGACCTGCTCGTGGGCGAGAAGGCGGACCAGTTCATGGTCACCCACGCGCAGTCGTCCTACTACGAGCAACTCCTGCGCGCCGGCGTGCACATTTGGCAGTTCCCCGCGCCCTACGTGCTGCACACGAAGTTCGCCATCGCCGATCCCGGCCTTTCCACGAACATCGCGGTCGTGGGTTCGTCCAACATGGACATGCGCTCCTTCACACTGAACTACGAGAACTCGCTGTTCGTGGCGGACGGCTCGCTTCTGCGCGAGCTGGAGACGCTCGGGGGCACCTACATGAACGTCTCCCGCGAGCTCACGCTCGAACAGTGGAGCCGCAGGCCCTGGTACCGGCGCTACATCGACAACGTGATGAGGCTGACCTCCGCTCTGCAGTAGCGCTCCAGTAGCGCTGCAGAAGCGCGAGGTCGGCCAGACTCGGATGTCACGGTCAGCGGTTTTTGCGCCGCATAACCCCAGGCGGTCACAGTCGAGAAAAGCCTAACCGTGACATCTCACCCCATCCTCAGGCGTCGCGGCGGTGCAGCAGCACGACGCCGACAACCCACGCCGCCAAGGCCCAGGCCGCGAAGATGCCCAGCGACGCCCACACACCGTGGTTCTGCGTGGGCGTGTTGAACATGAACGCGAACAGGTTGGAAAACGGCATGTAACCGACGATGTCGCGGCCGACGCGCGGGATGAACCCGATGACGGTCTCGGCGACGAACTGCATCGCGAAGACGAGCGTGACGGTGCCGGCGGTGTTGCGCACGATCCAACCCACGCCGTGGGTGAACATCACCAGCAGTGCGGCGCCCAGCGGCAGCGCCCACAGCGCGCGCAGGGTTGCGGCGTTGCTGGTCCAGTTCGCGGGCACGCTCGCGAGCGCGTCACCGAGCGTGAACGCGAGCACGGAGGCGAGGAACACCGTCGCCGCGGCGAGCGCGGCGTAGAGCAGCAGCTTCGCCAGCGCCACCTGCCAGCGCTGGGGCGCGAGGCGGAAGTTGGTGGCCTGGACGCCGAAGCGGTATTCGGTGGTGACCACCATCGCAGCCTGGACAATGACGATGATGGCGGAGATCATGCCCACCGTCATGATGACGGTGATCGGGATGTACATGCCGCCGCCGGCGGGTGCGGCGAAGATCGCGGCGAAGCCGGCGGCGGCAGCGAGGATCAGGCCGGTCGTCCAGAAGAAGGAGGCGGTGGAGCGCAGCTTGGTCCACTCGGCGGGGAACAGGTTAAGCACGGTGTTTACCCTTCAGTGAGACCTGGGAGGTTTCCCGGGAGGTTGGCTGGGTGGTTGCCTGGTACTGAACGTGGCCCTCGGTGGACTGGATGTAGGCGTCCTCGAGCGAGGCGCGGCGCTCGGTCAGCTCGGCAATCGGCACTCCGGCTGAGAAGGCCAGGGCCCCGATCTCGTCGGAGGAGCGGCCCTCGATTGTGATTGTGGGGCGCCCGTCAAGATCCGCGCCGCGCACGAAGCGCACCTCGGCGGCGGCCAGTGCGGCCTCCATCTCCGCGATGGCTTCCGTCCCCGCGGGGCGGACCACGGTGGCCATGGCAGAATTGCCCTTGATGAACTCGTGCACCGAGGTGTCCGCGACGAGCCTGCCCCGGCCGATCACGATGAGGTGGTCGGCGGTCTGCGCCATCTCGGCGAGCAGATGGGAGGAGACCAAGATGGTGCGGCCTTCGTCGGCCAGACCGCGCAGCAGGCCGCGGACCCAGCGGATTCCCTCCGGGTCGAGGCCGTTGACCGGCTCGTCCAGGATCAGGTACTCCGGGTCGCCGAGCATGGCGGACGCGATGCCGAGGCGCTGCCCCATGCCGAGGGAGAAACCACCGGCGCGCTTGCCGGCGACGCCGGACAGGCCGACGAGTTCCAGGACCTCGTCCACGCGGGCGGCAGGCAGACCGGAGGCCTGCGCCTGCCACAGCAGCGAGGCGCGCGCGGAGCGGTTCGGGTGCACGCCTTTGGCGTCCAGGAGCGCACCGACCCGGCGCGCGGGTTGCTTCAACTGCGCGTAGGGGGAGCCGTCGATAAGCGCGGTGCCCGATGTGGGGGTGTCCAGGCCGAGGATCATGCGCATGGTGGTGGACTTGCCGGCGCCGTTCGGGCCGAGGAAGCCGGTGACCACGCCGGGTTTGACGGTGAACGTGAGATCGTCCACCGCGCGCACCGGACCGTACTGTTTGGTCAGGCCATTAACGTCAATCATGCGGCTTAGTATGCCTCATGAGCGTGTCCAGTGACGCCTCAAAGCCCGCGTGCAGCGGCAGCCGGCGGATCTCTCCCAGGGGCACCCACCTCAGCTCCTCCGACTCCTCGTTGGGCTCGACGGGGATCGGCTCACCGGAGCGTGTGCGGGCGATGACGGTGGTGTAGGTCCAGCCGGAATCGAACGGACCCGCGGTGACCAGCGCGGATTCGACGGCAATCAGCGAAGAATCGATTGCGCACTCCTCCACCGTCTCGCGCACCGCGGTCTCCTCCACGCTCTCGTGCGAATCGCGCGCCCCACCCGGCAGAGCCCACGTGCCGCCCTGCGCCGTCCATGCCGCGCGGTGTTGCAGCAGCAGCAGTTCTCCAGCCTGCAGAAACAGCCCGGCCGCACCATGGCGGCCCCATAGTTTAATGCCGCCGGGACCTTCGACCCATCCGTTGCCGTCGCCTTCCATATCCCCTACTGTAGGCACGCGCGCAACAATCGCCCAATAGTTATGGCGCGGGGGTCGTTTGGCGGGTTATGGTGTAGCAATGCGGCAAGAGGCAGGCGTGATCGATAGCCCTGCGCTTGACGACGCTTGGGTCGACGAGATCGAAGCCCTCCCCGAGAACCGTTCGGCGCGGGTGCGGATGGCCGAGACGTTCACCGGCCCGCTGCGCTGGGTGCGCCGCGTGTTCGACTTCCTCACCACCACCCCGGGCCAGATCGTGACCGTCATGCTGATTCTCACCCTCGCGTTGGTGGCGGCGGGCGTGTCCATGAGCCAGTCGATGGCGGCGCGCCAGCAGTCGATGGATGTGTTGGTCAACTCCACCGAGCCGATGAGCAACTCGGCGCACACGCTGATCACCTCCCTGTCCCAGGCGGACACCATCGCCACCACCACCTTCGTGCAGCCGGGGATCTCGAGCGAGTACGACATGAACCTCTTCATGGAGTCGGTCGACGCCGCCGTGGTGGCCGCGAACCAGGTGCTCGAGGGCACCGTCGAATCCGGCGGCACCGACGAGGAGATCCGGAGCTCGGTGCTGCAGATCCAGCGCGACATCCCCGTCTACGCCGGGCTGATGGAGCGCGCGAAGACGAACCAGCGCATGGGAAACCCGGTCAGCGTGGCGTACATGTCGTCGGGCTCCAACATCATGCGCGAGCGCATGCTGGGCAACGCCTCGCGGCTCTTCGATCTCACGCGCGGGCAGGTCGCCGATGAGATGGAGCGCCTCTCGCGACCGCAGTGGGTGCCGCTGTCCGGTCTCGTGGCAGCTCTGTTTTTCCTCGTGCTGGCGCAAATCTGGTTGTGGCGGGTTTTCCGCCGCCGGCTCAACCGCGGTTTCCTCGCCGCGACGGTGATGATGGTGACCGCGATTCTGTGGGCGTCGGCGGCGAACTACGCGGTGTGGCAGTCGGGCCAGGTCGCCTTCGATCGGGCGGCCGAGCCGTGGGAGGAGCTGACAACCGCGCGTATCGACGCCCAAGAGACCCGCACCGACGAAATCTTCGCACTCCTGCGCCGCCAGTCCGTCACGGACGCCGACACCACCTTCGAAAACACCTACCAGTCGGTCAGCCGGGCCCTTGACACCGCCTCCGCGTCCACCTCGGAGTCGACGGACCCGGCGGTGGTCGACGCCGCCCGCGCCGCGCTGGAGCAGTGGAACGTCGCGCACTCAGACCTGGTGCGCACGCTTGGCGACGGCCAGTTCGACCGCGCCGTAGAAGTCCTCACCGCAC
The DNA here is from genome assembly GCF_011038645.2 of Corynebacterium qintianiae. Lineage (NCBI taxonomy): Bacteria > Bacillati > Actinomycetota > Actinomycetes > Mycobacteriales > Corynebacteriaceae > Corynebacterium > Corynebacterium qintianiae. Next base: position 1,928,765 of record NZ_CP064955.1, read on the forward strand.
CCAACCCCGACGACGGCGTGCCGTCGTCCACGCGCGCGTACACCCAGCTGGACAACGCCCTGTCGACCCTGATCGGACAGTCGCGCCAGGACATGCGCGAATTCATCGACGCCTCGCTCGACGCCACCAAGGCGGTCTCTACCGCGGTCCTGCTGCTCACCACCCTGTCCGTCCTGGCGATTTGGCTGGGTATCCGCCGCCGTCTGGGGGAATACCTGTGAGTACGTACCGTCTCATTGCGCTCGCGTCCGTGCTGCTGCTCAGTGCGTGCGCGTCAGCCCCGGCGAATAAACCTGCGCCGGCGCCTCCGACCGACCCGGTGCCCGCCTACAGCGGCGTGCCGCTCCCACCGGGCGCGACCGTGGACAAGCCCGGTGTCGAGCCGGAGTCCACTTTCCAGGATGACGCAGGCTGGGAGGGGTCGCTGCGGCCCGACAACGCGACGCCCAAGGAGCGCGTGCCCGAGGTGGTGGCGCGCGGGCGAATCGTCGTCGGTGTCGACCAGTCGCAGTTACTGCTCTCCTACCGCGACGTCACCGCGGGCGACCTGCGCGGTTTCGAGATCGACTTGGCGCGTGAGATTTCCAAGGACATCTTCGGCGACCCCAACCGAGTGGATTTCCGCTTTGTCGGATCGCAGTCGCGCACCCAGTCACTCGAGGACGGCGACGTCGACATCGTCATCCGCACCATGTCCGTCACACCCGACCGCCTCGAGCGGGTCGACTTCTCCACCCCGTACCTCACGTCCTACGTGCGGCTGCTTGCTCCCCTGGACCGCGGCATTTCGGGTGAGGACGACCTACCGGGCAAGACGGTGTGCGTGGTCGACGGCACCAATTTGCTGCAGATGGCGCGTGCACTCGCACCCGAGTCGCCGATCATGCGCACCCGCACCTGGGCGGACTGCCTTATGGCCACCCAGCAATTCCACGCGGACGCCATTCTCGCCGACGACGCCATCCTCGCCGGGATGTCCGCACAGGACCCGTACGCCGCGATTCTGCCGCGCCGCTACGGCACGCAGCAGTATGCGGTCGGCATCCCGAAAGGTGATGCCGGTATGACCACCCAGGTCAATTCCACCCTCGAGCGGCTGCGTAACGACGGCACCTGGAACGCGATGTACCAGCGATGGCTCACCGGCAGCATGACCGGACCGTCCATGCCCGAGCCGCGCTACCGCGCCCGAACCGAGGAGGAGCAGTGAGCGAGGAAAACGGCACCGACGCTGGTACCGACACCGCTACCGAAGCGGCCACCGAAGCCGTCGCCTACAACCCCTTCACCGAGGAGGACCCCGCCACCGAGGCGGTCGCCTTCGACCCGTTCGCACTGGAGGACGACGACAGTGAGGGGGAGGAGGGCGGTTATGCCGGTCTCGGTGACATGGCGGAACTGCTCAAGGACCTGGACGCGCTGCGGAAGGGGCCGCGTCAGGAGGACACGTCGCAACGCTCGCGCCGCGAAGCGCTGGACACATTCCGCGAGTTGCGTGGCGCCAAACGCGCGGCGCGCCCCGTGGCCGACGGCATGGTCGAGCTGCCGTGGGTCGCCCCCACCGACCCGAAGGAGGCGCTGAAGGACCCCACTGCGGCGGTCGTGCAAAAAGGCTTGCCGGAGCCGCAGCTGCACCCCGGCAACGTGGTGGCCGGACAGTACGAGATCATGGGCGTGATCGCGCACGGTGGCATGGGGTGGATCTACGTCGCGCAGGACCACAACGTGGCCGACCGGGTCGTCGTGCTCAAAGGCCTGCACTCGACGAAGAACGCCGACGAGACCGCGGCGGCGGTGGCGGAGCGAGAGTTCCTCGCCGAGATTACCCACCCCGGGATAGTGAAGATATTCAACTTCATCGATGATCCCCGGGTGCCGGGCGGGTTCATCGTCATGGAGTTCGTCGGCGGGCCCAGCCTGCGCCAGCGCCGCAACGAGCAACCCACCCACTTGCTGCCCGTCGACTTGGCCATCGCGTACGTTCTCGAGGTGCTGCCCGCGCTGTCCTATTTGCACTCTCGAGGCGTGGTGTACAACGACCTGAAGCCGGACAACATCATTGTTACCGAGGATCAGGTCAAGCTTATTGATCTCGGTGCAGTAAGCGGCGTCGGCGCCTACGGCTATATCTACGGGACCAAAGGATTTCAGGCGCCCGAGGTTTCGCGTGAAGGCCCCAGCGTCGCCTCCGACATCTATACCATCGGACGGACCCTCGCGGCCCTGGTTGTGGAGCTGCCCCGCACCGACGGCGTCTACGACCCCGGCATCCCGTCGCCATCCTGCGAACCGACGTTCCGCCGCTACCTCTCGCTGTACCGCCTGATCCGCCGCTGCTGCCACGATGACCCAGCGCAGCGCTTCCATTCCGTGGCCGAGTTGGAAGCGCAGCTCTTCGGGGTGCTGCGGGAGTGCATCGCGATCCGGGACGGCCGCACCTTCCCCGCCCAGCACTCGCTGTTCTCCCCGCAGCGCACCACCTTCGGCACCAAGCACCTGGTATTTCGCACCGACCAGCTTATCGACGGCATCAGCCGCACCGTAGAAATCACCCCGCAGGAGGTGGTCGCCGCGCTTCCCGCCCCTCTGATCGACCGCCACGACGTGGGCGCGGCCATGATCCAGGGCACGTCCTACCAGGAGCCGCAGGAAACTCTGGAGAACCTCCGTCAGGCGATGCAGACCCCGCAATACGAACAGTCGCGAGAAATCCCGTTCGGTGTCGTCCGCGCGATGCTCGACCTCGGCCTCACCTACCAGGCCCGCACCTGGCTTGAATCCCTGAAGGACCGCCTTAGCAACAACTGGCGCTTCCACTGGTACTCCGGCGTGACCAGCACGCTTATCGGCGACTTCGCTGCAGCGCAGGCTGACTTCACCCGTGTGCTCGTTGCCGTGCCGGGTGAGGCCGCGCCGAAGCTCGCAATCGCCGCCATCGACGAGCTCATTCTCCAGAACAAGGGCTCCTTCTCCGGCGCATTGCTTGACGACGCTTTAGCGCGCGCCGCGGCCGGCATCCGAACCCACCTTGGCGAGCTGCCGTCCGAGGCGTTCGACCGCTGGCAGGAGGAGGGCATTCTCACAGGTGACTGGACGATGGTGAGCGACACACCCGCCGTACTCCGGTTCAACGCCCTGCGGCTGTATTCCCTGGTGTGGCTGGCTAATCCCACCACGGTATCTTCGGCGTTCGGACTGGCTCGCCTGCTGATGGCGGAACGCGAAGTAGAGCTTGCCGTCGCGGCCCTAGACAAAGTCCCCAACTCCTCACGGCACCATAGGATGGCGCAGCTGACTATCATCCTCGATCTTGTCTCCGACGAGCTGACGGAATCCCGCATCCGCCGCGCGGCCCGCCGTCTGGAGGAAATCCCCAACAACGAGCCGCGGTTCCTCCAGGTAAAGGTCTACGTATTGCGCGCCGCGCTGGCGTTTCTGCGCGACGCCGGCGTGAACCGCGCGACCTCGGACCAGGGACTTTTTGAGTACGACTTCACAACCCGCGATCTGCGCCGGGGGCTGGCGATCACGCTGCGGGAACAGGCGCGCATTGCCCCCTACGCGCGCCACCGCTACGCCCTGGTGGACATGGCGAACAAGGTCCGCCCGTCCACCTGGTTCTAACGCTGCCCGCGTCCGCTACTGCGCCGCGATCTCTGCCGACTTCTGCGCGATCGCGAGCTCCTCGTTCGTGGGCACCACGAGGACCGTGACAGTAGAATCGTCGGTGGTGATCACGCGCGGGTCATCGTTCGGCGCCGCGTTGCGCTCCGGGTCGACGACAATGCCGTAGTTTTCCAGTCCAGCGAGCGCCGCGGCACGGGTTTTTGCGTCGTTCTCCCCCACACCGGCGGTGAACGTGATCGTGTCGACCTTACCCAGGGCGATCATGTAGGACCCGATGTAGCGGCGGAGCTGGGTGATGTAAACATCGAAGGCGAGTTTCGCGTTCTCGTCGCCCTCCTCGATCTTCGCGTGCAGGTCGCGGAAATCGTTGACCCCGGACAGGCCTTTGATGCCGGACTGGCGGTTGAAGAGCGCGTCGATCTCGACGATGCTCATGCCCGCCTGGCGGTAAAGGTGGAAGATGATGCCGGGGTCGATGTCGCCGGTGCGGGTGCCCATGACCAGACCCGCGAGCGGTGTCAGACCCATTGAGGTATCAATCGGGGCGCCGCCCTTGATGGCCGAGCAGGACGCGCCGTTGCCCAGGTGCAGGACGATTTGGTTGACTTCGGAGGCGTCGCGGCCCAGGATCTTCGGTACCTGGCCGGAAACGAATTCGTGGGAGGTGCCGTGGAAGCCGTAGCGGCGGATCTGGTTTGCCTCGGCGACCTCGCGGTTGACTGCGTAGGTGGCCGCAGCAGCCGGCAAATCGCCGAAGAAACCGGTGTCGAACACAGCCACGTGCGGCAGGCCCGGCAGCAGGTCGCGGGCAACCTCGATGCCGTCGATGTTCGCCGGGTTGTGCAGCGGGGCGAGAGGGATAAGGTCGCGGATCTGCGCCACCACCTCGTCCGTGATCAGCACAGGCCCGGAGAAGGTCTGGCCGCCGTGCACGGTGCGGTGGCCCACGGCGATCAGATCGATCTGAGTCGGGCCGACACCGAGGGAGTCGAGCATGGCGACGGCCAGCTGCAGGCCTCCGCGGTGGTCGCGGATCGGCTGGTTGGAGTCATGCTTCTGACCCGCGTAGGTGACCGAGATTTTGCCCCGCGGCTCGCCGATCTTCTCCACCAGGCCCGAAACCAGCGGCGTGTCGCTCGCGGTGGAGGCTGGGTCGACAACCTGGAACTTGATGGATGACGATCCTGAGTTGATAACGAGAACGTAGGACATTACTGCAGCGCTCCTGCCTGGATAGCGGTGATGGCGACGGTGTTGACGATGTCGGGGACGGTGGCGCCTCGGGAAAGGTCGTTGACCGGCTTGTTTAGACCCTGCAGCACCGGGCCGATGGCCAAAGCGTCGCCCGTGCGTTGGGCGATCTTGTAACCTGCGTTGCCGGCTTCGAGGTCGGGAAAAATGTAGACGGTGGCCTCCCCCGCTACGGGGGACTCGGGGGCTTTCTTCTTGCCGACGCCCGGATCGCACGCCGCATCGAACTGCAACGGCCCGTCAACCACCAGCTCCGGGTCGGCCGTCTTCGCCGCTTCGACTGCCTCGACTGCGCGGTCGACGTCTGGGCCCGAACCGGAGGTGCCCGTGGAGTAGGACAAGATGGCGACCTTCGGGTCGATTCCGAACTGCGCGGCCGTCCTCGCGGACACGGCCGCGATCTCACCGAGCTGCTCCGCGGTCGGGTTCGGGTTCACGGCGCAGTCACCGAACGCCCAGAGGCGGTCACGCATGACCATGAGGAAGATGGAGGAGACGACGGACGCGCCCGGCACGGTCTTGATGATCTGGAACGACGGCTTGATCGTGTGCGCGGTGGTGTGGGCCGCGCCGGACACCATGCCGTCGGCAATGCCTTTGTGCACCATCATGGTGCCGAAATAGGAGATGTCCTTGACGGTCTCGCGGGCCTCATCCAGCGTGATGCCCTTTTTCTTGCGCAGTTCAGCGAAATCAGCGGCGAACTCGTCGAGCAGCTCGGACTCAAGGTGATTGAGCAGGTTCGCCTTTTCCAGGTTCAGGCCGAGATCCGCCGCGCGGCGGTTGATGTCGTCGGCGTCACCGAGGATGGTGATCTCCGCAACGTCGTCGGCGAGCAGCTGGTCGGCGGCCTGCAGAATTCGGTCGTCCTCACCCTCCGGCAGGACGATGTGGGCGCGCTTTTCTTTGGCGCGATTGATGAGCCAGGACTCGAAGACGGTGGGAGACATGACTTGGCGCGCCTCGACGACGTTAAGCTCTGCGTCGGCGAGGCCTTCGGCGGTGAACGTGCCGGCGAGAACCGCGCCGAGTTCGCTAATGCGGCGCTCAGCGAGCTCGGTGTTGGCCTGCTCGTCTTTCACCAGCACGACGGGGACACCGAGTGCTGCGGCGAGCTCGGCGTCGAAGCTGAGGTCACCTGTGCCGACGACAAGAGAAGGCCCACTGCCGAGCAAATTGGCGTCGTACATCTCCTGGATATCGGTGCCGAAGGAGTCGAGGCGGACGACACGCAATCCCCGCTGAGAGGCGAAGCCCTCGACGTCGATGCCGTCAAAATTACGGTTTGCAAGTGTGATGAGCAGGGACTGCTCGGACATTGGTACACCTTTCGTAGCCTGGCGATGACCTTCTCAAGTGTACCGACGACAGCCGTAGGTTTCGCCGGTTTTGCGTTCGGGTCCGAAACTACCGATTACGAACCTTTCAGCTCTCCCGCCGCACGTTCCGCCCGCCCCCGCGCCTCTTCCATCGACTCACCGGTCGAGCGGATCAGTGCAATCTCCCCCAGCACCTGGATCCCAGTCTCTTCGACCGCCAGCGCGCGCGCCACTGAATCACGGTCAATAGAGTTCGCCGAGACGAATCGTGCGGCCCCGGGCGTGATCAGTGTGGAGTCGATAGGCAGGCCGGCTACGGCGCGTGCGTGCAGGTCGAATTGGTCTACGCGCTGGGTGGCGCGGGTAACCATCCCTTCCAGGCTCGGGCGCGGGTTCACGTCGGAAAAGTACACCTCGTCGCCGTCGACGAAAAGCTCGATAGAGTACACGCCCTGCGCGCCAATCTTGCCCGAAATGCGCGCCGCGATGGAGCGGGCGTTGTCCATTGCGGCCCCGCTCAGCGGCGCCGGCTGCCACGCCTCAACCAGAACACCGCCTTCGTGGCGGGTGCCGATCGGCTCGCAAAACCACGTGGCCAGTTGGCCCGTCGCGGGATCGACGGAGCGCGCCGTCACGAGAGTGACCTCGAAATCGAAGTCGACGTAGCGCTCCACTGCCACGGCGCCGTCAGGGTTCGTTTCGCGCGCCAGTTGCCACGCCCCGGCGAGCTCTCCTGGGGTCTGGACAACTGTCTGGCCTTTCCCACCCGTGCTCACCGGGGGCTTCACCACGCACGGGTAGCCCACGGATTCCGCGTATCGCTCGAGCTCCTCGGGGGTGTGGGCGAACTCGTACGCCATCGTCGGCAAGCCAAGCTCCTCCGCCGCGGTGCGGCGCACGCCTTCGCGGTTGCGCGTGATATTGCATGCGTCCAGTGAGGGCACGAGCTGAGTGCCCGAAGCACGCTGCCATGAGTCGAGTTCACCCATGTCGATGCCGGAGTTCTCGCACACCACAGTGATCTTGGGCCGGAGGCCCTCCGGCATGGGTTGCTTCAGCGCGCCCACCCAAGCGTCAAAACCGAGGTCCACAAAAGACGTCGCCGTGTTCTGCGCCACCGGCCCGGTGCCCAGAACGAGAACTTGGTCGTTGTTCTGCATCAGCGAGTGCCCCTAGCGCGCCATGACGTCGTTGCGCACGATCGTCTGGCCGCGGCCCGGGCCGACACCGATGTAGCTCATCGGCGCGCCGGAAAGCTCCTCGAGGCGCAGTACGTAATCCTTCGCCTTCTGCGGCAGGTCGTCGAAGTCGGTGACGCCGGTGATGTCCTCGTCCCACGCCGGCATCGTCTCGTAGATCGGCTCGGCGTGGTGGAATTGGGACTGGGTCATCGGCATTTCGTCGAAACGCTCGCCGTCGACGTCGTAGGCCACGCAGATCGGGATCTCCCCGATGCCGGTGAGCACGTCGAGCTTAGTCAGGAAATAGTCGGTGAACCCGTTCACGCGGGAAGCGTAGCGGGCGATCACCGCGTCGTACCAACCGCAACGCCGCTTGCGCCCGGTGTTCACACCCACCTCGCCGCCGACCTGCTGGAGGTAATCGCCCCACTTGTCAAAAAGCTCGGTCGGGAACGGGCCCGCACCGACGCGCGTTGTGTAAGCCTTGATAATCCCCAGGCTGGCCGTGATGCGCGTCGGGCCGATGCCGGTGCCCACACACGCGCCGCCCGCGGTCGGGTTCGACGACGTGACAAACGGGTAGGTGCCGTGGTCGACGTCGAGCATCGTCGCCTGCCCGCCCTCCATGAGCACGTGCTTTCCCTCGTCGAGGGCCTTGTTCAGGGTGTACTCCGCATCGATCACCATCGGTTTGAGGCGCTCGGCGTAACCCAGGAAGTACTCCATGGTCTCGTCGACCTCGATGGCCTTGCGGTTGTACATCTTCACCAGCATCTGGTTCTTCACGTCCAGCGCAGACTCTATCTTCTGGCGCAGGATCGATTCGTCGAAAATGTCCTGGACGCGAAGCCCCACGCGCGCGACTTTGTCCGCGTAGGTGGGGCCAATGCCGCGGCCGGTCGTACCGATGGCACGTTTGCCCAGGAACCGTTCCTGCACCCGGTCGAGCGTCTGGTGGTACGGCGCGACCATGTGCGCGTTGCCGGAGATGCGCAGGCGGGTGGCGTCGGCACCGCGCGCCACGAGGCCGTCGATCTCTTCGAACAGCGCCTCGAGGTTGACCACAACACCGTTTCCCAGGATCGGCACGGCGTTCTCGGACAGCACGCCGGCTGGCAGCAGCTTCAACTCGTACTTCTCCCCGCCGACAACCACGGTGTGCCCCGCGTTATTGCCGCCGTTGGGCTTGACCACGTAATCGACTTTGCCGCCGAGGATGTCCGTGGCCTTACCTTTCCCTTCGTCGCCCCACTGGGCGCCGACGATGACAATGGCGGACATGTTCGCTCCTTATATAGGGGAATGACACGGGTTATTGTAGCGTGAGCGCATGCGGCTCATTCATTGCCAGTGTGGAGGGGGCACGGCGCTTACCGACGCCCCCTTGGCCCTGTCTCTGCCCCCCATCCCGTCACGGGCGGACTTGCGCCCCCTCGATGACCTCGCCGCGGAGCTCCTCCCCCACGACGACACCCCGTCGCTGGTTGAGATCCAGGCGTCGCCATCCGTGCCGCACATGGCGGAGCCCCAGTTCGCGCCTCAGCGCCCGCTGGAACGGCTACGGATCGTGGTGTCCGGAACGGACGCCGCGCTGGGAGCGGTGCTGACGAGAATGATGCGCGGCGATTACCTGTGGGCGGAGGTCGCGTACCTGCCCGCCGACCCGGCGTCGCCGGCCGCGCTGCTGTGGGGTGACCCCACACCCGAGGAGGCGGCCGCCGAGCCGGTGGTGCCCTCGCCGTGCATCCGGAACGACTTTGGACAGGTTGTCGCTGGTTCCGCCACGCTGTCCAACATCGACCCCGCGGCCGAGTTCGTCGGAGAGATCGTCGTCGACTCGGCGGTCCTGGCGCTGCGCACGGGTGAGGAGCCGTCCGCGACCTTCTTCGGCACCTTCGGCGCGAAGCTCGTCCCGACGCCAACGGCACCCGGCATTGCGGCGACGCCGTTGGTCACCCCGCTCGTAACCTCAGGGCGCGCCTCCCGCCGTTCCGCCGAAGAACTCGAGCGACTGCGCGGGCTACCCGGCGGGCGTTGGCTCACCCGCAATGCCGGTGTCCCCGCAGGCCAAACTGACGGGTCCCGCGTGCTCACCGGTCGCGCGCTCCAGGCGGGCGGGAGGGACATCCTGCTGACGGTGGACGGCGTGGCGCGGCAGCGGGCCGTCGAAAAGGCGACCTTCTACCGGCACCTGCGCGACATCCAGAGCGTGAAAATTGACCGATAGGGTGCGGTGTGATTTATATCACATTGAGAGGGTCGTGCGGCAACCGTAAGCGTTCCTTTATCGTCCTGAGATTTTCAAGCGACCGGTCCTGTCGGCTTCCGCCGACATATCCACTGGTCAAGGTGCATGGCCGGGCCATGGTAGTGAAGTCTTAGAGACAGCGCCACCAACTTTCGGATGATGTGGGCCCAGAGGGTCGCACTCGATGCAGAGCGGTGAGGAACGTGGCTACATTCGGGATTGTTCAAGCGAACGACCGGTGCGACACCGAAACGGGAAATTATCCCACGGAGAGCGCACTCGGAACAAATTACTAAAGGAGAATCAACAGAGACATGGCTGATTACAACCGCATTGAGGATCTTGCTAACGCAACCGCATTCGATGTCGACGGTGACAAGGTAGGCGGCGTCAAGGACGTTTACGTTAACGACACCACCGGCCAGCCGGACTTCGTCTCCGTCAACCACGGCCTATTCGGTGGCGGCGACTCCATTGTTCCGCTGCGCGGCCACACCCTGCGTGACGGCGAGCTCCACCTCGCATTCCCGAAGGAGCGCATCGACAATGCTCCGAACCTGGACGAGGACGGCCACCTAACCAACGAGGACCAGGAAGCGTTCTACCGCCACTACGGCCTCGAGGGCACCCAGGATGTCACCACCTACGAGACCGACGCACGCCACGCCGCACCGCTCGCTGGCGAGCGCCGTGACGTTGACGTTGATGTCGACCGTCGTGATGTCGACAACGACACCCTGGTTCGTTCCGAGGAGCAGCTCAACGTGAACAAGGAGCGCGTCGACGCTGGCCAGGTTCGCCTGCGCAAGTACGTCGTCAACGAGACCGAGACCGTGGAGGTTCCGGTCCAGCGCGAAGAGGTTCGCGTCGTCCGTGAGCCCATCACCGACGCTGACCGCGCCAACTTCGACGGCAACATCGGCGACGACGAGGCCGCAGTTACCCTGACCGAGGAGCGCGTCACCGTGAACAAGGAGACCGTCCCGGTGGAGAAGGTTTCCCTGGGCAAGGAGACCATCCAGTCCAACGAGCGCGTCACCGAGGAGCTTCAGAAGGAGCGCATCGAGACCGACGGTGTCGTCACCGATGAGGTTCGCGACCGCGACGTTCTGGACCGCGACGCACGCCCCGACACCGACTTCGGCGCCAACCGCTAAGTCACCCGCTACTGACTTAGCTCAGTAACCCATCGAGCCCCGGCCCTGTGCCGGGGCTCTTTCGGCGTCTGACGGGCAAAATATTGCGCTGCGGTTTTCCCGCCGGTTAAGTCCCGCCGAGTACTATGTAGCAAACTGTTTTCACCTGCGGAAGGATCACCCATGACGTTGTCCCTGGATCAGCTCACCCGCGACAGCGGGATGTGGGAAGGCGTGGAGGCCGACGAGGAGTGGGCGCGGGAGGTCGACAGGCTCAAGCGGGAGCGCAACGCCGTCATCCTGGCCCATAACTACCAGACTCCCGCGATTCAGGACATCGCCGACTTCACCGGTGACTCGCTCGCCTTGTCCCGCAAGGCCGCTGAGACTGACGCGGATGTGATCGTGTTCTGCGGGGTACACTTCATGGCCGAGGCGCGAAGATCCTCTCCCCCGGAAAGACGGTGCTCATCCCCGACCAGGACGCCGGGTGCTCTCTGGCAGACTCCATCACCGCGGAACAGCTGCGGGATTGGCGCTCCGAGCACCCGGACGCTGTCGTGGTGTCCTACGTCAACACCACCGCCGAGGTCAAGGCTCTGACGGACATCTGCTGTACATCCTCCAACGCTGTTGACGTCGTGGCGTCCATCCACCCCGACAAGGATGTTCTTTTCTGCCCGGACCAGTTCCTCGGCGCCCACGTCAAGCGTGAGACGGGACGCGAGAACATCCGCATCTGGTCCGGCGAATGCCACGTGCACGCTGGAATCAGCGCCGCCAAGCTCGCCGAGCAGGCCCAAGCCCACCCCGAGGCCGACCTCTACATCCACCCGGAGTGCGGTTGCGCGACTTCCGCGATCTACCTCGCGGGCGAGGGAGTGATCGACCCGGCGCGCGTCCACATGCCCTCCACGGGCGGAATGCTCGACCTCGCGCACACCGCGGCCCCGGAGCGCAAGGTGCTCGTGGCCACCGAAATCGGAATGCTGCATCAGCTGCGGGCGGCAGCGCCCGAGGTGGACTTCCAGCCCGTCAACGACCGTGCTTCCTGCCGCTACATGAAGATGATCACCCCTGCGGCACTGCTGCGTTGCCTGGTGGAGGGCAAGGACGAGGTGGACGTGCCGGTCGACATCGCCGACAGGGCCCGGGCTTCACTCGAGGCGATGATCGCCATAGGTCAGCCCGGCGGAGGGGAATAGGGCTATGCACCCGCTCAACGAGAAGTTGACCCGCACGCTCCTCGCTACTGCACTTAAGGAGGACCTGGCCTACGGCCCCGACGCGACCACGCTGGCTACGGTCGCGGAGGACGACGTCTCCCGTGCCCGCTTCGTCTCGCGGAAGGCGGGTGTCGTGGCAGGCCTGGACGTCATCCGTTGGGCTCTCGACAGCTCCGAAGCTACCGTGACGCTACTGAAGCGCGACGGCGACCGCATCGCACCCGGTGACACCCTCGCCCAAGTCGAGGCACCCACCCGCACGCTGCTGACCACGGAGCGCACGATCCTCAACATCCTGAGCCACGCCAGCGGCATCGCCACCGCCACACGCCGCTGGGTCGATGCTGTAAACGGCACCGGCGCACGCATCCGTGACACCCGCAAGACGCTGCCCGGCATGCGCGATCTGCAGAAGTACGCCGTGCGCGCTGGCGGGGGTGTCAACCACCGCATGGGGCTGGGCGATGCCGCCATGATCAAGGACAACCACGTTGCGGCGGTCTCCGACAACGGTGCCGAAGGGGTGGTCGCCGCGCTCGACGCCGTGCGGAGCCACGCCCCGAACCTGCCCTGCGAGGTTGAGGTGGACACGCTCGACCAACTCGACGCACTTCTGGGTCTGCCCGAGCCGCCCGAGCTCGTCCTGCTGGACAACTTCAGCATCGGCGCCACGGCCGAAGCAGTGCGACGCCGAAATGAAGCCGCACCCGGGTGCGCACTGGAATCCTCGGGCGGGTTGTCGCTCGATCAAGCACATGCTTACGCCTCGACGGGCGTGGACTACCTCGCGGTAGGAGCGCTGACCCATTCCGTCACCGCACTCGATATCGGGCTGGACTACTAAACGTAGCGCTCCGGCGGGTACTTCGGGCTCGTCGATGTCGGCGTCAGCACCGCCGCCGCCGACTCTCGCGACATGCCGCATACCTGCAGCAGGTCCACGATCAGCGACCGGGTCTGAGCCAGGATCACGTACGCAGAGAGAACACCACCGTCGGGGATGACGTCCATGCCGGTGCGACCGCCGAGAATACGCAGCTCATTGACGATGCGCGGGATTGCCACGGACTGGAGCTTGCGCGAGTTCACCTCGTAGATGTCGGAGATCTCGAGGCAGACGTTGGCGAGGGCGTCGATAAGCGCGATTTGCTCGGGCGAGACCTCGTCCCGGTCGCCGCACAGAATATGGGCGCGGCGGGCGAGCACGCGCGTCGTGCGTATCGCAGTATCGACCGGTGGGATGACCAACTCCAGCGAGTGCACGTAGCGGCGTGAGCCCCACAGGAACGGGGAGAGGCGCGCAGACTCGGCGCCCGAGGCCAGCGCGGTGGACATGGCGTCGATGTCGTTCTGCGAACCACGGATCGACTCGAGCGCGTCATCGATCACGGCCGCGCCGCCGCCGCGGAGGCCGTCGGCGACATCGTCAAGCACCGACGACATCAGCTCCATCACCTTTGCAATCTCCCGGCGCGCGGTACCCACCGGGCCCTGCGGAATGAGCGCCAGCGTCACCATCGCCACAGCCGCACCGACGAACGCATCCACCGTGCGGTCGATGCCCGTAACCTCCCCGCCCGGGGGCATGATCGTGGCGATGAGCACGGAGCCGATCGCGACCTGGTTGTTCACCAGCTGTGAACGCGAGAAGAACGAGGCGATGAGCAGCGCGCCGGCGACAATGACCGCGATCTGCCATCCGCCCGCCCCGATACGGTAGAACAGCAGGTCCCCCACCAGCACGCCGAGGATGCAGCCCAGCGAGATGTCCCCCGCCTTGGTGATGCGCTCGCCACCGGTCATGCCGATGATGATGATCACCGAGATCGGCGCGAAGAAAGGCTGCGCGTGCCCGAAGATCTCGCTGGCGATCCAGTAGGCGATGCCCGCGGCGAGTGCGGTTTGCAGGATGGGAAGTAGCCGCTTGCGCACTCGAGTCGCGCGGGCTCCGAGCGAAAGGTCGACGGACTTCAACCGGGCGCGGGTGCCCATCCTCTCTTTTGCCATGCCCTCACCATAGCGCGGGCCCAGTTGAGAGCGCCCAGGAAGAAGACCGGAGAACTTACTTGGACACGGACTTGCCCACGGAGTGCAGGTCCTGGCACGCCTCGATGACGCGCTCGGACATGGACTGCTCCGCCTTCTTCAGGTAGGAGCGCGGGTCGTAGACCTTTTTGTTGCCCACCTCGCCGTCGACCTTGAGCACGCCGTCGAAGTTGGAGAACATGTGGCCCGCGATCGGGCGGGTGAACGCGTACTGGGTGTCGGTGTCCACGTTCATCTTCACCACGCCGTAGGACAGAGCCTCCTCGATCTTCTCCTTCTCGGAACCGGAGCCGCCGTGGAAAACGAAGTCGAACGGCTTGGAGCCCTCCTGGAGACCGAGCTTGGCGATCGCGGTCTTCTGGCCCATGTCCAGCACATCCGGGCGCAGCTTCACGTTGCCCGGCTTGTACACGCCGTGGACGTTGCCGAAGGTGGCGGCCAACAGGTAGCGGCCGTGCTCACCCAAGGTCAGAGCATCGATGGTCTTCTCGAAGTCCTCCGCAACCGTGTACAGGTTCGCGCCAGCCTTCGCCTCGACGCCGTCCTCCTCGCCGCCGACGACACCGATCTCCACCTCGAGGATGATGTTCGCCGCATGCGCCTTGGCCAGCAGCTCCTTGGCGATCTCCAGGTTCTCATCGATCGGGATGGCCGAGCCGTCCCACATGTGGGATTGGAACAGTGGCAGCTCACCGCGGTCGACGCGCTCCTGAGAGATGGCGATGAGCGGGCGGACGTACTCGTCGAGCACCTCCTTCTGGCAGTGGTCGGTGTGTAGCGCGATGTTGACGTCATAGTGCTTGGCAATCTCGTGCGCGAAAGCGGCGAGCGCGGTGGCGCCGGCGACCTTGTTCTTCACGCCCAGACCGGAGCCGAACTCGGCGCCGCCGGTGGAGAACTGGATGATGCCGTCGGACTCAGCCTCGGCGAAACCCTTGATGGCCGCGTTGATGGTCTCGGACGAGGTGCAGTTGATGGCCGGGAAGGCGAAGCCGTTCTCCTTCGCCCGGTCGAACATCTCGTTGTAGACCTCGGGGGTTGCGATAGGCATGGATTAAACCTCCAGGTTGCTTTTGTGCGTTGGCACCCCCAGTATGCCCGCTTTACCCGTCCTCTGCAGCGGAAATTCTCGCCGCCGCCTCTAACAGCATCCAGCCAGAGAGCTGCACGGACAGGTCGCGCTCGTCGATGCGCACCAAGCCCACGGCTTCGCTTATCGACGACGGCCCCAGCCCGTAGTTATGCGGCAAGCGAGCGTCCTCGGACCACTCGGAGGCGAAGATGGGCAACCCGTCGACTTCGAGGCGGTGGTTCCACAACGACTCCGCCGACGCCATAACCATGCGCGCGGCAACCTTGCGGGTGGCGATGTTCTCGCGCGAGTCCTCCGGCAGGCGCAGCGCGACGTCCGCGAGGTAGCGCGCGAGGATGCCCTTGAACAGCCCGCCGTCACCATCGCGGGTCTCGTGCGGGGGGCAGAGAATCACGCCGTGCGGGGTAGACAGGTGCAGGGCGATCGCCTTGACAAGCTCGCGGATGTGGGTGATGTAGAAAACCGACGCATCGGCGCGGTGCGAGTGGTCGAAGGAATCGATGGGGTCGGTGTTGCCGAGGCCGACATCGTCGCGCAACGCGAGCGCGATCTCGAGAGAGGCACCGAGCACCGTTCCCTGGTTGTAGGTGTAAATCTTGTCCACCACTTCCGGTCCGTGCATGCGCATCCGGATTCCGTCGTTGACCAGGCCCGAGTCGGCGCTCAGGTTGTCGTAGATCCAGTCCGCCATCGCGCGCGCCTTATCCAGGCGCCCGGTGCGGGCGAACAGGATCGAAGCCGGGCCGTTGGACGGTACGTTGTAGAACGTCTCCCCCGCCCGCCACGGCAGAACCCCTGTAACGGGGTCGATCCCGGCGAGGATGTCGAACTCCAGCTCGTCGAGAAGCTTGGTTCTCTCGATGCCCTCGAGCGCGAGCGCGCGGTTCCAGGCCAGCGCCAGCCACGACTTGTCGTCGTAATACCTGTTGCTGGCGAGGTCGCCGCGGCTGCGCAGGCGCATGGCGCGCAGCGTGTCGCCGATGCGTTTGCGGCGCGTTTTCGTGGGTCGGCGGCAGGCGGCGTCGATCTGGCAGTCGAGGTAATGGGCCTGCCACCAGTAGTGCCAGTGCACGAAACTGCGCTCGGCGGGACGGGGCGGCCATGCCACCACAGCGAGGTTGGTGCCGGGCATGCGCCACAGGCGCGAAGCGTGCCGTTCGTTGATCGCCGATTCAGCCAGGTCAGCGCGGTGCGACCACGTTTCAGGCACAGCCACCCCCATTTCCACTTTTGATTCTGTTTTTCCTATCGCAGAATTTACCAGGATTGTTTCACGTCACCGTGCTGGCGGATCCACGCGTGCATGGCAATGCCTGCCGCCACTCCCGCGTTGATGCTGCGCGTCGACCCGAACTGCGCTATTGAGCAGGTCATAGTAGCCGCTACGGCGGTGTCCTCGGAGATGCCGGGTCCTTCCTGCCCGAAGACGAGCACGCACTCCCGGGGCAGCCGCGCGGTCTCGAGCGGCACGGAGCCCGGGGTGTTGTCGACGGCCACGAGCTCCAGGCCGCGCTCCGCCGCCCACGCCGCAAGGTCGGCGACCGTTTCGTGGTGGATGATGTGCTGGTAACGGTCGGTGACCATCGCGCCGCGCCGGTTCCAGCGCTTGCGCCCCACGATATGCACGGCCTGCGCGAGGAAGGCGTTGGCGGTGCGCACCACGGTGCCGATGTTCATGTCGTTCTCGAAGTTCTCGATGGCCACGTGAAACGGATGGCGCCGTGTGTCCAGGTCCGTGCGGATCGCCTCGAGCGACCAGTAACGGTAAGCGTCGACGACGTTGCGTGTGTCCCCGTGCGCGAGAAACTCAGGGTCGTAGCGCGGGTCCTCCGGCCAGGGGCCCTCCCACGGACCGACACCGTGCCGGCCCTCGCCCCACTCGGTGGGACCCTTAGCTGAGTCCAAGGTCCTCGAGCCCGAGCAGGTAGCGGTACTCAAGCCCGGCGTCGCGCAGCACCTGGTCGGCGCCGGTCGCGCGGTCGACAACGGTGGCCACGGCCACAACCTCCGCACCCTCTGCGCGGCACGCCTCGACAGCCGTCAGCGGCGAGTTTCCGGTGGTTGTGGTGTCCTCCACCACGAGCACGCGCTTGCCGCTAATCGACGGCCCCTCGACGCGGCGCTGCATACCGTGCTTCTTGGCCTCCTTGCGCACCACGAACGCGTCGATGTCGCGGCCCGCGGCGTGCATCACGGCCGCCGCGACAGGGTCCGCACCGAGCGTGAGCCCGCCGACGGCGTCGAACTCGAGATCGTCGGTGAGCTCGCGCAGCAACTCGCCGATCAGGGAGGACGCGCGGTGGTGCAGCGTGGCACGGCGCAGGTCCACGTAATAGTCGGCTTCGCGCCCGGACGACAAGGTCACCTTGCCGTGCACGACGGCGAGCTCCTTGACCAGTTCAGCCAGCTCTTCTTTGCGATCGTTCATGGGAATCAACCTTACTAGTCGCCGAAAATCGACGGCGGTGCCTGTTCCCGCCGCACGCGCGTCAGATCGGTGGGTTGGTCCGCGACCGGTCCGTCGGCGATCGCCTCGACCTCATCGCCACCCAGCGCTCGCCGCTCCAGCGCGCCGCGCACGGTGCCGGTGGTGCGCGTCGGCATTTGGCGTGGCTCGTCGGGCCGCTTGACCAGCGTTGATCCCGGGGCTTCCTGCTTCTCGACGCCCCCCTCAACGTCCACCCCCGTCATCTCCCGCGTCGGGTACCCGAATTCGACGCTGCCCCAGCTGCGCGGCGGGAGGACCCGCGCGGCGTCGGCAAGCAGGGCGAGCGGGGCGAGCATCGCGTCCCAGTCCTCCGGGGTGGAGTTCTTGGCGGTCTGCGCGAGCACCCATTCCGACTCGCACCACGCGGCGGTGACCGTGGCGGGGAACTGCTCGAGCGCTGTGCGCACGCGGATGTCCAGGAAGCGCTGCGCGGGGCCGGCCTGCGTGGCGTAGACCGTGAAGCTTTCGACGCGCTCCACCTCCACTAGGTCGGCGGAGGAGTCGGCGACGAAGCCGTCGCGGCGGAAGTCCACCACCATATCGCTGACCTCACCCGTGCGCATCGCCATCACGGTTACACCACCAATGTCCATGACATGGGTGTCGTGCCCGAACGCGGTGCCGGAGGCTACGTCCTTCGGCTGTGCGCCGGTGGCTGCAGCGCCCCGCTGCCATTCGCCCCCGAGGAGCTCGTCGGTGCGGGAGAACTCGAAACCTTTCGCCTGCGCCCAAGCGCGGCGCTCCCGGCGCGCCGAGCCCGGCAGCTGCAGGCCCGAGGTGCGGTGCGGGGTGGGAACCTTGGTGGACACCTTCGCCGGTGCGAGCTCGGGTTCAGGCTCCGGCTCAGGTTCTCGCGCTGGCTCGGGCTTTGGCGTCGGCTCGGGTTCGGGCTCGGGCTCTGGCGCCGGCTCTTTCGCGTCGGACTCTGGAGGCTTCGGGTGCTCCGGGCGCGGCCGAGGGGGCGCGGGCACGCGCTTGCGCTCACCGGAATCCGCAAACCACAACGCGGCCGCGGCGGCAAGCGCGAGCAGGGCGAGGAAAATCAATACGTAGGCCATCGCGTAAAGATGTTACTGCGCGCAGGCGCGTTCGACGCTAGACGTGGCGGGCCACGGGTTTCTTCGGGTTCGCGCTCCACTGCGACCAACCCGCCACGTAGTGCGTGGACACCGGCAATCCTGAATGAGCCATCGCGGCCAGCAGCAGCGATGAGTGGTTGCCGGAACCGGAGTAGACAACTACCTCGTCCGGCTTCGTGTTCTGGGTGATCCCGAGGCGGGCGAAGCGGGCGCGAACCTGGTCGACCTCTCCGACAGTGCGAGTGTCCTCGTCGAACAGGTCGTACACCGGAAGGTTCAGGGCGCCCGGAATATGGCCTGCTTTGAGGTCCAGCACCTCGCGGCGGCCTTCGAAGCGGCTGGCTTCCCGGGCGTCGACAAGCACGCCCTTGAACTGGTGGAGCTGGTCGATCTCGGCGACCGGCAACCCGCCTGCGGACAGCTCCATCGACGCGTGCACGTTGACGTTACCCGGCCCCGCCACCGTGTCGAAGCCCTGGGAATCCCATGCCGCGAAACCGCCGTCGACGATGTATACGTCTTCCAGGCCGATCCAGCGCAGCGTCCACCAGGCACGCGCCGCGAACAGACCCACGCCTGTGTCGTAGATGTACACGGGACGGCCCTTCTCCAGGCCCCACTCCGCGACGTGGCGAGCCAGCACGTCAAGCGGCGGCAGCGGGTTACGGCCGTACGCGCGACCCGGCATTCCCGCGAGGGCCACCGCGGGGTCGCAGAACATTGCGGTAGGAATGTGCTCTGACTGGAATTTCGACCACGCCTTGCCCTCGCGGGGCTCCCACAACGCGGCAAGGATGGTTTGCTTCTGGCCAGAATGGATGCGTTCGTTGAGTTCTTCGGCGGGGACAAATACCGTCATGCGCCACAGTCTAGGTAACTCGTGGCATTTGCGCCGGGCTACGCAGTGTAGCCCGGCGCCTGCTCAATCACGCCCTCGGCCTCCAAACCGTCGAGCCACTCCATAATGCCGTCGCGAGGGGCATCAGGGCCGATACTGGCAGCAAGCATCCCGCCCGGGCCCAGCTCCACGCGGCACCCGAGCGCCAACAACGTCTCGGCGATGTCGTCATTGGAGTACTCGTGCGTGGGCAGAATCCGCACAGTGGACGACCCGCCGCGCACGATCACGCGGTCGACGTGATAACACCGGTTGACCTGCACACATTCCACGATATCGCCGAGCGCCAGCGTGGTGTCCACGAACGGGACGCTGGCCACGACGAACGTGTGCGTCCCCAGTTGGTGGGCAGCCAGTTGCTCATTCTCCACTCCAGGAACGGCCACACGGGTGATGATCGTCGTCGTCGGCTGCATGAGTGGAAGTCTAACCCGTTGCGCGCGGCGGGGGCCAGCCACTCGCGGGACTGCTCCGGCCCCTACTCCGCGGAATCGACGCTGAGCGACTCCCCGCCCTCGGCCACATCCACGGCCACGGTGTCACCGTCGCGGATGTAACCCGCCAGCAGTTCCTTGGCCAAGCGGTCGCCGATGGCCTGCTGGATCAGGCGGCGCAGCGGGCGCGCGCCGTATGCGGGGTCGTAACCGCGCTCCGCCAGCCACGCCTTCGCGGCATCGGAGACGGTCAGGGTGAGGCGTCGAGAAGCGAGGCGCTCGGCCAGCTGCTCGAGCTGGATATCCACGATGCCCACGAGCTGCTCGGAGGACAGCGGCTCGAACACCACGACGTCGTCGAGGCGGTTGATGAACTCCGGCTTGAAGTGGTGCTTCACCGCCTCCATGATCTGCTCCCGGTCGCCACCCGCGCCCAGGTTGGACGTCAGGATGATCACCGTGTTGCGGAAATCGACCGTGCGGCCCTGGCCGTCGGTCAGGCGGCCCTCGTCGAGGACCTGCAGCAGCACGTCGAAGACGTCCTGGTGCGCCTTCTCCACCTCGTCGAAAAGCACGAGCGAGTAGGGGCGGCGGCGCACCGCCTCGGTGAGCTGGCCGCCGGCGTCGTATCCGACGTATCCCGGAGGAGCACCGACGAGACGGGCGACGGAATGCTTCTCGCCGTACTCGGACATGTCGATGCGCACCATCGCCGTCTCGTCGTCGAAGAGGAACTCCGCCAGTGCCTTCGCCAGCTCCGTCTTGCCCACGCCCGTCGGACCGAGGAAGAGGAAGGAACCGATCGGACGGTTCGGGTCGGCCACCCCCGCCCGGGAGCGCCGCACCGCGTCGGAGACGGCCACGACGGCGTCGCGCTGGCCGACGACGCGCTCGCCCAGGACCGACTCCATGTTGAGCAGTTTCTCCGTCTCACCCTGCATCATCTTCCCCGCCGGGATGCCCGTCCAGCTGGCCACCACCTCCGCAATCACGTCCGGCGTGACCTCCTCGGTGAGCATGGTCCGGCTCGAATCGCTGGCTTGGCCCTCAGCCTCTGCGACCTCCTGCTCCAGCTCCGGAATCCGTCCGTAGCGCAGCTCGGAAACCTTGGCGTAGTCGCCGTCGCGCTCCGCGATTTCGGACTCGTTGCGCAGGCGCTCGAGCTCCTCCTTCGCCGACTGGACGCGGTCGATCTCGTTCTTCTCGTTCGCCCAGCGCGCCTTCATCTCGCCGAGGGTCTCGCGCTGGTCCGCCAGCTCCTGGCGCAGAGCACCGAGGCGCTCCTGGGACGCGGCGTCGGACTCCTTCGCTAGGGCGATTTCCTCGATCTCCAGGCGGCGCACGACGCGTTCGAGCTCGTCGATCTCCTGCGGCGAGGAGTCGATCTCCATGCGCAGGCGCGAGCCTGCCTCGTCAACGAGGTCGATGGCTTTGTCCGGAAGGAAGCGGTTCGTGATGTACCGGTTGGACAGCTCAGCAGCGGCGACCAAAGCCGAATCCTGGATGCGCACACCGTGGTGCACCTCGTAGCGCTCCTTCAGGCCGCGCAGGATGCCGATGGTGTCCTCCACCGTCGGCTCGCCCACGTGGACCTGCTGGAAACGGCGCTCCAGCGCGGCGTCCTTCTCGATGTACTTGCGGTACTCATCCAGCGTGGTCGCGCCGACAAGACGCAGCTCACCACGGGCCAGCATCGGCTTAATCATGTTGCCCGCGTCCATCGCGCCCTCGCCCGACGCGCCGGCGCCGACGATGGTGTGCAGCTCGTCGATGAAAGTGATGATCTCGCCGTTGGACGACGTGATCTCCTCCAGCACCGCCTTAAGACGCTCCTCGAACTCACCGCGGAACTTCGCGCCCGCAACCATGGAGCTCAGATCGAGGGAGATCAGGGTCTTGCCCTTCAGGGACTCCGGCACGTCGCCGGCGACGATCCGCCTCGCGAGGCCCTCAACGATCGCGGTCTTGCCCACACCGGGCTCACCGATGAGCACCGGGTTGTTCTTGGTGCGGCGGCTCAAGACCTGAACCACGCGGCGGATTTCTGAGTCACGTCCGATGACCGGGTCGATCTTGCCCTCGCGGGCGCGCTTGGTCAGGTCGGTGGAGTACTTCTCCAGCGCCTGGAACTGGTCCTCGGGGGACTCTGTGGTGACCTTCTTGTTGCCGCGCACGGACGGGAAAGCGCCCTTGAGCACGTCAAAGGTGGCGCCGCGCTTCTTCAGCAGCTCCGCGGCTTCGTCGCCTCCGCGGGCGATGGCGGCGAGGAGTACTTCGGTGGAGACGTATTCGTCGCCAAGCTCCCCCGCTAGCTCTTGGGCCGTGTTAATCGCGTTAAGTGCGTCGCGGTTGAAATTCGGGTTGGCCATATTTTGGCCCTCCGCCTTCGGGTAACCTGCGACTATCTCACCGGCCTCGCGCGCAACCGTTGCCGGGTCCACACCCGTGGCCTGCAGGACCGGGGCGGCGATGCCGTCTTCCTGGGTGAGAATCGCCTCGAGCAGGTGAGCCGGGCGGATATCCGGGTTGCCGTTCGCCGACGCCTTCTGCAGCGCCTGCTGAATGGCCTCTTGGGTCTTGGTGGTGGGGTTGAACGATGCCATCTGACGCATCTTCCTTTCGTCCTAACTTGTTTGTTTCCACTCTATGCAACGCGAACGAAGTTGAGTGTGTTCCACTCAAGGGTGAAAAAGTTGGGACGAGGTGTTTGTGGGCCGGGCGGATGTCACGGTGAAGGTTTTCCTGACCGTGACCACCAGGGGAAACAGAAACCGAAAACCCCCGACCGTGACATCCCGCCGTAGACCGGAACGATGCGTCGCTAAGCTAGTCCGCCTTAGTCACAGTCTGTATCCGCGTCGACCCGCCGACCGGCGCCGGTGCACCGGTGCCGTACTTCTTCGCGGGCACCCATTTCAACGCGTAGGAAAGAATCATGACCGCCACCGCGATCGCGAACACGATCCATCCGAAACCGACAGTGAAACCGGCGATCACCGCGATCGGCGCCAGGATAGTCATGCCGATTTCGAACGGGGCGAAGCCCACGTAGGCCACGCCGTACTCGTTCAGCGTGCCGGACTTGAGCTTCGGGTCGACCATCTTCAGCAGCGCAATGCCGGTGGCCACGGCAGCGGTCGCCCAACCCCAGCCGAAGATGCCGCGCTCGAGCCAGAACTCGCCGAAGAACAGCGGGCCAGCCCACAGCATCCACACCACGCAAAAGACTGTGCCCAGGACGAACATGAGCACGAGCGCCTGCCAATAGTCCGCCAGCGCGGCGGGGATGATGGAGGCGATGCCGAAGGCGATCATGTAGTCCGTCGCCGCGCCGGAGATAGAGCTCACTGTGTCGCGGTCGAGGTAGTTCGGGCGCTTCGCCAGACGCAGCAGAGTGCGGCCAAGAAGCCCGACGACGAAGGACATTGCGAACAAGGGGATGGACACGTTCGGCCACTGGTCCTTGATCAGCCCGTTGACCAGGTAGGCGATGAGCACGGTGAACACAATAAAGCCGCCGTGTAGCGCGAGCGGTTCGATCGACGACGGGTTCGTGGTGGCCTTGCCGATCGACGGCCGGTCCACCTCGTTCTCGATGTAGCCGGTGCGCAGGTCCTCCGGCAGCGCGCCCTGCAGTTCGGTGGCCTTGCCTTTGCGGATGCCCCAGTTGGCCACAATCACGCCGCCGACAATCGCCACGAGCGTTCCCACAGTCGCGGAGGTGAATCCCAGCGAGGACGCCTCGGCGATACCGATGCCCTCGAGCGAGGAGCCGACGGCCGCGGCGGTGCCGAAGCCGCCGACGAAGCCGACGGGCAACATCATGCCGAACCATGGCTCGGTGCCGAACAGCGGCGCGAACAGGTAAAGGCCGAGCAGGATGAACAGGCCCCACTGCCCCATGAACATCGCGGTGGAGTACGCCCACATGTTGCGCGCCCCAGAGGCGACGGATCCGCCCAGGTCCATGGAAAATGCCATGGATGCGAACACGACAGCGATGAGGAGCGTGGTGTAGGTGCCCATCTGATCGGACCAGCCGATCAGGCCGAGCACCTCGGGCCCGAGCAGCAGGCCGAGCAAGCCCGCGGTGATCGGTGCCGGAAGCAGGAGTTTTTGGAGAACTTTCAGCCTGTTGCGCAGAACGTTGCCGATGATCAACAGGATGGAAATCCATCCGATGTCGGTGAGCAATGTGTAAGGGGTGTAATCCACCGTGAGGCTCTCCCTTTATCCCGGGCCCTGTGAGGCGTCTGACATAACATGTGTGACCCTAACCGACACCACGGAATTTTATTGAATTAGTACGCTTGCACACATGGAGCGCTTTTCGGACATTGTGGGCTTGCTGCGTGGTGACGCCGATCGCGTCCGCGAGCAGCTTTACCTTGCCATTACCTCCGAGATTCCGCAGGGTGCGGGCATGTTCCCGCCAGCGTCGGGCAAGGTTTCGCGCGAGCTTATCGACGCCCTGTCCTACATCTTCCTCTCCGCCAACGCCACCGGCGCCCTCCCTGATTCGGCTGTACTGAGACTGCGAGCCTGGGCTCTGGATTTGCGCCGGTTCGGTTTTCCGGCGGCGTCCTACGACGCGTTCGCACGCATCGTCCGCGAGGTCCTGGGCGCGGGTATTGAGGCGCGCTTCGTTCTGGAGGACGCAGCGTCCGAAATGGCCCGCGCCGCCACCGCCGCCGACCTCCAGGGAGTTCCCGCCGCCGCGGCGGCACGGGTGAGCTCGGTGCGTACGGATAACGGTGTCGACGTCGTTCGCCTCGAAGCTGGCATGCCGGTGAGTTACGCACCGGGCCAGTATTTGCCGGTGATGCAGGTCGGGCGCCAAGGCGCGTGGCGCAGTCTCGCGCCAGCGCTGCCGTCGAACCCGTTTGGCCAGTTGGAGTTCCATGTCGACGGGGAGATCACCCCCGAGGTTGGCAGCTACATCACCCTCGGCGCGGCGCGGGGCGCGTCACCGCGCTTCGACGCCGGCCAGTTGACTGTGGTGGCCGCGGGCACCGGCGCGGCAGCCGCAAAGGCAATCGTCTTCCACGCCCTCGAAATGCCCGCGCCTCCCCGCACCCGGCTCGCCCTCGTCGGCGACGTCGCGGACCGCGACGCTTTCACCCGCCTGGCCGCCGTCAGCGAGTGGTTCAGCGTGGAGGCCGACCCCGATCTGGCCGGCGAGGTCGTATTCTGCGGCCCACATGAGCAGGTCGCCGCTCTCGACGTCCCGGCTGACGCGATCAGGATCTGTCCCGACGCCCCGGCCGACTGGACTTACCGCGCGTAGTCCAGCAACGACAGGTTGGCGCGCGTCTTTGCGACCTCGCTGACGTCAATGTCGGCGTACAGGATCCCCGGACCGTAACCGCCTTCGACAAGGCGCTCGCCGCTGGGCGCCACCACCACGGAGTGCCCGATTCCGGTGGGCCCGCTCTCCTGCCCGCCGCACGCCTCGCCGCCGGGGCGGGCTTGGTCGGCGGCGGCGATGAACACCCCGGCATCTAACGCGCGGGCGACCGTCAGCGCGCGCCACTGCTCCAGTTTATTCTTGCCGTCCGCCCAGCTGGTGGGCACGACGATGACGTCGGCACCGAGGCGTGCCAGGTTCTTGAACTGCTCCGGGAAGCGGATGTCGAAGCAGGTGGCAACGCCGATCACTGCACCCTCGTGCACGAAAGTGACCAGGTCGCCACCGGGTTTGACCGTGTCGGATTCCTTGTAGTCGGCAACATCGAACGTGTGGATCTTGTCGTACCCCTTATGCACCCCGCCACCTGTGATCAGTGCGGTGTTGTACACGCGGTTTAGTTTGCCGTTGGAGTCTGCGGGGCGGAACATCCCGGCGATCACGGTCACTTCGAGCTCGCTTGCGAGCCCGCGGAGCCCGGTGGCGAACGCACCGTCGAGCTCTTCCGCCTGCGCGTCCAAGCGCCCCTGGTCGAACGCCTGGCTGGTGGCCTCGGGCAGGACGATGAGCGTCGCTCCGTTCGCTGCCGCCTCGCGGATGCCGACGGACACAATGGCCAGGTTAGCGCCCTTATCAGGCCCGGTGGTGACTTGCAAGAGTGCAATCCTCATAAGTGCCACACTATGTGGACAACCCGGGGTTATCCACAGAATTGTCCGCGCCCCTTGCATCGACCCGGCTCACAGGCGATTCTTCCCGCATGAATTTCATCCAGCTCAGCCCAGACACCGCCCCCGCCGCCCGCGCTGCGCTCACCGGCTGGTCGCCGCTGCCGCGCGCCCACCTCACCCGCGGCCTAACCGCCTTAGCACTAGTACGCTTCCAAACCCAGACCCATTCGCTTATCGACGCTTCCTCCAACGCCGCCCTGACCCGCTGCGCATCCATCGCCACCTTCGCGGACACCGTGCGCTCCACCGACGCGGATCTCGCAGCCGCATTGGAGGACTTCGGCCTTGAATAACCCGCACAGCTTGTATCACCCGCGTCTCGACCCGGCCGATCTGCGCACCGCTTCGTCAGCTCTGACGCGGGCAGCGGCGGACAGCAGGACCCGCGCCGGTGACATCGAACACGCTCCCGACATCATCCTGGCCACGGGTTTTGCAGGGGCGACCGCCGCGCTCGGTGTGGCGGCATTTCCCTTGTGGGCGACCCGCCTCTTATCGTCCGCCACCATGCTGGAGCACGCGGCGCAAATCCTGGGGTCGTCGGCAAGCGTGCAAGAAAAACTAGACGAGCTCGCGTACGTGGCGCTGCATTTGCACCTCGCGGAGGTTGTGCACCAGCTCAACCTCATCGCTTGGCTGTTGGACCTCAACATCGCCCGGGCGCTGCGCGAGCTCGGTCGAGGAGCCGGTGCTGACGGTGAAACCGGGGACAGGCTCGCGGATCACCCACGCGAGCCGCTGCCCGCCATCGACGCCCGCCTCGCCTCCACCGTCCCCGCCTCCACTCTGCAAGAGATTCGCGCCGCAGGCGGAACCCTTCTGGAGGTCGGGCCAGGCGGCACGACCGTCATGGTCGGCGACACCGTGGACCCGGCGCGGGTGACCACCATGGTCGCCGGCGTGTCCACGGGGCGGCCGGAGCAGCTGGCCGGTGAGTTAGCGAAGGCGCACGTGGTTGCGAAGGCCACCGGCGGCTCGGTGGTGGTGTGGCAGGGCTATACTCCCCCGCCCAGCGTCGTCCACGGCATCGACCCCTCGGCGGCGCGCGACGGCGGTGCAGAGCTCGCGCAGTTCCAGGCGGCACTGCACGAGCGCTACCCGCACGCCCGGCAGACTGTCGTGGCCCACAGCTACGGCACCGTGGTGGCGGCGCGGGCGGCCGAAGGGCCCGGCCTGTTCGTCGACGACCTCTGGTTGCTGGGGTCTCCCGGGGTCGCTGCGTCGAGCGTCGACAAGCTAGAACTCTTGGGAAGCAATCCCCAGGTATTCGTGGCAGATGCCGACCGCGACCCGATCGCCGTCACCCGCTTCCGGCACGACGCCGCTCACGGTTATTCACCGTCGGCGGAAGCTTTCGGGGCCACGCGCGTCGACGGCGTGCGCGGCGGGCACGGCGCATATTTCACAGACCCCGTGCTGCTCGACGCCCTAGCGCGGGCGGGGAGGTAAAGGAAGGACGTACCATCGGGCGCATGGCTATCAACTTCGCCCAGCAACTCGTCAACAAACTTCAGGACCTCGGTGTGAAGCGCATTTACGGCCTCGTCGGGGACTCCCTCAATCCGCTTTCCGACGCCGTCCGCAACTCCGGCATCGAGTGGATACACGTCCGCAACGAGGAAGCGGCCGCCTTCGCCGCGGGCGCCGACTCCCTGTCCACCGGGGATCTAGCCGTGTGCGGCGCCTCGTGCGGCCCGGGCAACACCCACCTCATTCAAGGTCTCTACGAGGCGCACCGCAACGGCGCCAAGGTACTCGCCATCGCCTCGCACATCCCATCGCCAGAGATCGGATCCGACTTCTTCCAGTCCACCCACCCCGAGTACATCTTCCAGGAATGCTCCGGCTACCGCGAGGTTGTCCACTCCGCAGAACAGGGTGCGCGGGTGCTGCACAATGCGCTGCAGTCGACCCTGGCCGGTAACGGGGTCTCCGTCATGGTGGTCCCGGGCGACGTGTTCGCCCTTGACATCGCCGACACCGTCTACACTGCCGATTCCGCCTATGCGCAGGGAGCTGACAAGCGTGTCTTCCCAGATCCCGGTGAGGCGGCAGCGCTTGTGCGGGCCATCAACGAGGCGGACACCGTGACCATGTTCTGCGGCTACGGCGCTCGCGACGCGCGCGACGAGGTGTTCGCTCTGGCGGAGAAGATCAAGTCGCCCATCGGCCACTCCTTCCGCGGCAAAATGTTCATCGCGCACGACAACCCCTTCGACGTGGGCATGTCCGGCCTGCTAGGTTACGGCGCGTGCTACGAGGCTTCGATGGACGCCGATCTGTTCATCATGGTCGGCACGGATTTCCCCTACATCGACTGGCTTCCCCATAAAAACGTCGCGCAGATCGACATCGACGGCTCCCACATCGGCCGCCGTACTCCCGTGGCGTACCCCGTCATCGGTGACGTCAAAAGCGTGATCGGCAACATTCTCCCCCACGTGGAGGAGAAGACTGACCGCTCGTTCCTCGACCGCATGCTCACCCGCCACGCCGAGCTGCTGGAGGACGTGGTGAAGAAGTACACCGAACCCGCCCGCGAGTCCCGCACGCCGATCCACCCGGAGCTGGCCGCGTCCGTACTTGATCAGCTCGCCGCGGACGACGCCTACGTCACCGTCGACACGGGCATGTGCAACGTGTGGTCGTCGCGCTACCTCACTCCCAACGGTCGCCGCGGTGAAATGGCCTCCTACCTGCACGGCACCATGGCGAACGCGCTGCCGATGGCAATTGGCATTCAGGCTGCGAACCCGGGCCGCCAGGTCATCTCCTGGTCCGGTGACGGCGGCCTCGGGATGCTCATGGGTGAGCTGCTTACGGTGAAGCTGCACAACCTGCCGGTGAAAACGGTCGTGTTCAACAATTCGTCCTTAGGCATGGTCAAACTCGAGATGACCGTCCAGGGCTTTCCCGACTTCGAGACCGACCACGATCACGTCAATTATGCCGCCGTCGCCGAGGCCATCGGAATCAAATCCTTCCGGGTCGAAGACCCGAAGGACCTCGAGCAAGCGCTTAGCGACGCTCTGTCGCACGACGGCCCCGCGCTGGTGGACATCGTCACCGACCCCGACGCGTTGTCGCTTCCGCCAAGCATCAGCTGGGACATGCTGAAGGGCTTTACTACCGCAGGTGTGAAGACCGTACTGGACGGCGGCGTGGGCCGCATGGTGAACCTGGCGCGGCGCAACCTGCGCCACATCGGGGCGGCTGCGTCGATTGAGTTGAAGTGACAATCTCATACACGTTTTGTTATAAAACCGGAACAATGAGGTGGCAAGTCCGTAGGTATGGTTGGCAGCGAACCAGTTAGTTCAACTATGAAATGAAAGGTTTTGCCAAATGACT
This sequence comes from Corynebacterium qintianiae, assembly GCF_011038645.2. Lineage (NCBI taxonomy): Bacteria > Bacillati > Actinomycetota > Actinomycetes > Mycobacteriales > Corynebacteriaceae > Corynebacterium > Corynebacterium qintianiae. The sequence continues at coordinate 1,958,280 of NZ_CP064955.1, forward strand.
ACCCCGCAGAATCCTGGTGATACCGGCCGCGTCGCACGCGTCCGCCAGACCACCACCCGCCGCGCTACCCCGCAGGCGACGGCAGGCTCCGAGTCCTACGCCTACGAGACCGACACCACCGTTGCCAACAACGATCACACCGGCCAAGAGGCCTGGATCGGAACCGACTCCACTGAGGTGTCGAACGGCAACGTCTCCTGGGGTGCCATCTTCGCTGGTGTGGTGACCTTCCTGGGCATCATGATTCTGCTCGGTGTCGGTGCCGCGGCGATGGGCCTACAGGGTACCTCCGCAGCGGCCACCGGCATCTTCACCCTGATCTCCCTGGCGATCGCCTTCGCAGCAGCAGGTTATGTCGCCGGTGCACTCGGTGTCCGCGCCGGCTTGTTCCACGGCTTCGCGGCATGGGCAACGTCGCTGATTTCCGCCCTCGTTCTCGCTGGCTGGCTCGGCGCGTCTGTCATCGGCGGCTTGGGCTCCGCCCTCGGCACTGTCGCTCAGTCCGCCGGCAACGCCGTGAACGTCACCAGCCAGGACGCACAGGCAGCGCAGAACAACGTCGACCAGCAGGATGCGCAGAATGCTCAGCAGCAGGCTCAGCAGACCGCTGACCAGGCCGCTCAGCAGGCGCAGGAGACCTACAACGAGGTTGCCCCGGAGGCTGCGGAGGGTTCCTGGTGGACCTTCGGTGGCCTGATCCTCGGCGCCCTCATCTCCTCCCTGGCGGGTGCCGCCGGAGCCCGCTCCGTACTTAACCGCGACGAGCAGCAGGTCGTGCGCCGCGCACGCCCCTAAACCGCCCGCAATAAAAACTGCACCGGGTTTCCCGGTGCAGTTTTTTTCTGTGCACGTCAAACGTGCTAACGCCGTCGACGCCGCCTCGACGGATCCCACGCCACAATGGCGGTGGAGCGAGGCACGTGCACGAGCTCACCTCCGCGGCGCTGGCCGGCGTCGATACGCTTGCGCAACGTGTCGTTCTCCTCCTGCAGCTCTTCGATCTGGCTAGTCAGCTCGATGATGGTCTTGATCCCCGCCAGGTTCACCCCCTCTTCCTGGGAGAGGTACTGGATGCGGCGCAACAGAGAGATGTCGCGCCGGGAGTAGCGGCGTCCGCCTCCACTGGTACGCATCGGCGTGACCAGCCCCATCCGGTCATAGGTGCGCAGCGTTTGCGCGTGCATTCCGGTGAGCTCGGCGGCAACCGAGATGACGTAATACTCCTGCTCATCCTTATAGGAAGCCATCGGCACTCACCTCCCTACTTCAACCCGGCCCACCCGGCGCGCGGGTCGAAGCCGGAATCCTTCTCCGCTTGGGCGTAGGCACGCAGCGCCGACGTTGCCGCAGCGTCGAGTGTGGACGGAATGGTCACCTCGACTGTCACCAGCAGGTCACCCGCGGCGCCGGTCTTCTTGGGCACGCCACGCCCCTTCACGCGAAGCGTCCGCCCGTTGGGGGTGTTCGCCGGAACCTTCACCTTGACGGGATTGTCCAGCGTGGGCACGGTGACCGTACCTCCGAGAGCAAGCTCGCCGAAGGAAACGGGCACTGTCACCTCGAGGTCGTCGCCCGCGCGGGTGAACACCTCGTCAGGCCGGACGTGGACGGAGACGAACAGGTCGCCCGCCGGGGTTCCGTTCGGGCCGGCCTCCCCCTGCCCGGCGAGACGGACCTTCTGCCCGTCGATGACACCGGCGGGAATTCTCACGGTGATAGATCTGGTACGGCGCACCGTTCCGGTACCCGAACAGGTCGTGCAGGGATCCTCGATAATCTCACCGGTTCCGCCGCAGTGCGGGCACGGGCGGGCCATTCCGAACGCCCCGCTGTTTTCCCGGAGGTATCCCGAGCCCGAGCAATGGCTGCATGTCGTTGTCTTGCCAGACTTGGAACCAGAGCCGTGGCAGGTCGTGCACGGCGCGTCGCCCGTGAGCTCGACTGGGATCGTAGTGCCCTTGGCGGCCTCTCGAAAGTCGAGTGTTATTTCGGTTTCGACGTCGGCCCCCCGCGACGGCCTAGCATTCCTGCCAGCAGCGCCGCCGCGGTTAAAGAGGCCACCGAAGATATCACCAAGGCCGCCGTCTCCAGCTTGTCCGCCAGGTGCTGTTGATCCGAAGATGTCTCCGAGGTCGAAGTCTTGCGTCGACGTGGAACGAAACCCGCCCGGGAAACCCGAGCCTCCTGCCCCTCCGAAGCGGCCGAAACCGCCGGAGTTCACCATAGATTTCAATTCGTCGTACTCTTTGCGCTTCGCCTCATCGCCGATCACGTCGTACGCCTCGGCGACCCGCTTGAACTTGTCCTCGGCGGCTTTGTTGCCGGGGTTGCTGTCCGGGTGGTTCTCACGCGCGAGCTTGCGGTAGGCCTTTTTGATGTCCGCGGCGCTCGCTGAGGAGGAAACGCCGAGGTCCCCGTAGTAGTCCTTGTTCACCCAGTCTTGTTGCATCGCCATGTCGCACCCTCCTTTCACACAATTTTTAGGTGCTGTATCTAATTAGTTTTGTAGAGGTCTAAGTAATAAGGGGAAAGCCGGGGCCGAGGCCGCGCCAGCGCGTGTCCTCGGTCCCCGGCCATCGAATGCCTGGAGGCTAGGCCTCGGTCTCACCGGCGGGCCCGGCCTGCTCGGCCGGGTCACCGATCAGCACCATGGCGTTGCGCACAAGGCGGTCACCCACCCGGTAGCCCTTCCGCAGCACGGTGCCCACAACCTTGGTATCTCCCTGGGAGAGATCCTGCACGGCTTCGTGGATTTCCGGGTCGAAGGCGTCGCCTTCGGCACCGAACGCGGTCACCTTTTGGCCGTCGAGCACGGTACGGAACTTATCCGAAAACGCCTTAAGGGGGCCCTCGTTCAGGTCACCGTGCTGGGCCGCGAGATCCAAGTCGTCGAGAAGCGGGATCATCTCACCGAGAACGCGCGCTTTCGCCTGCTCGGCGATCTGGGTGCGCTCGCGCTCGGTGCGGCGGCGGTAGTTGGCGTACTCGGCACTGAGACGCTGGAGGTCCTCGGTGCGCTCTGCCAGCTGCAGCTCCGTCTCGGAGACGACACCATTGCCGTCGGCATCGGGGTCGACTTCCGCCACCGGGCTCTCTGCGGCGAGGGCGTCCTCGAGCTCCGCGTCAGTCACTTCCGGAAGGGGATCCTCGTCAGCGTCGAGCGCGGCGGACTCTGCCGCCTCCTCCGCCAGGGTTTCAGCCTGGTCGGGGGACACGTACTGCTCGTCGGTGTTCTCCGGCGCGCCGGGATCGTCCGGCATCGGGGAGTTAGTCGGGTTCGTCATGTAAATCCGTCCTTACTTGTTGTCGGAGCTGGTGGCGCCGGTGCCGTCCTGGCCAGCCTCATTGGCTTCAGCGGCGTCGTCCTCGACGACCTCGGCGTCGACGACGTTGTCGTCAGCCGGGACGTCTGCCTGGGTGGCGCCGGTGTTGGCCTCTGCCTCGTAGAGGACTTTGCCCAGTTCCTGAGACTCGGTGGTCAGCTTCTCCACGGAGGACTTGATGGCTTCAAGGTCGTCGCCCTTGAGCGCCTCGTCGACTGCGTCGGCCGCCTCGCCCACACGGGTCTTGAGATCCTCCGGCAACTTGTCGGAGTTTTCATCCATGAACTTGCGGGTCTGGTACGCCATGGTTTCGGCGTTGTTGCGGGTCTCCTGCTCCTCGCGGCGCTTGCGGTCTTCGTCGGCGTGGGCCTCGGCGTCCTTGACCATGCGGTCGATCTCCTCCTGGGACAGCTTGGAACCGTCCTGGATGGTGATGGTGTTCTCCTTGCCGGTACCCTTGTCCTTCGCGGACACGGAGACGATGCCGTTTGCGTCGATGTCGAAGGTGACCTCGATCTGCGGCACGCCGCGCGGCGCGGGTGCGATGCCGCCGAGCTCGAAGGAGCCGAGCAGCGTGTTGGCCGACGCCATCTCACGCTCGCCCTGGAAGACCTGGATCTGCACGGAAGGCTGGTTGTCCTCGGCCGTGGTGAAAGTCTCGGAGCGCTTGGTCGGGATGGTGGTGTTGCGCTCGATGAGCTTGGTCATCACGCCACCCTTGGTTTCAATGCCGAGGGAGAGCGGGGTGACGTCGAGAAGCAGCACGTCCTTGACGTCACCGCGAAGGACGCCAGCCTGCAGGGCGGCACCCACTGCGACGACCTCGTCCGGGTTGACGCCCTTGTTGGCTTCCTTGCCGGAGAGCTCCTTGACCAGCTCAGACACGGCCGGCATACGGGTGGAACCGCCGACGAGGACGACCTGGTCGATATCGCCGATCGACATGCCAGCATCCTTGATCACCTGGTTGAACGGCGCCTTGGTGCGGTCGAGCAGGTCCGAGGTGATCTTCTGGAACTCCGTGCGGGTCAGCGTCTCGTCGAGGAACAGCGGGTTCTTCTCCGCGTCGACGGTGATGTACGGGAGGTTGATGGAGGACTGCTGCTGGGAGGACAGCTCGATCTTGGCCTTCTCAGCCGCCTCACGCAGGCGCTGCAGTGCCATCTTGTCCTTGGTCAGGTCGATGCCGTTTTGCGCCTTGAACTTCTCGACGAGCCAATCCACGATGCGCTGGTCCCAGTCGTCGCCGCCGAGCTCGTTGTCACCGGCGGTGGCGAGAACCTCCACCACACCGTCTCCGATCTCGAGCAGGGAGACGTCGAAAGTGCCGCCGCCGAGGTCGAAGACCAGGATGGTCTGCTCCTTGTCGGCCTTCTCCAGACCGTAGGCGAGAGCTGCCGCGGTCGGCTCGTTGACGATGCGCAGGACGTTGAGGCCCGCGATCTGACCGGCCTCCTTGGTGGCCTGGCGCTGCGCGTCCTCGAAGTACGCCGGGACTGTAATGACGGCGTCCGTGACCTCATCACCGAGGTAGGCCTCCGCGTCGCGCTTGAGCTTCATCAGAGTGCGGGCGGAAATCTCCTGCGGCGTGTACTTCTTGTCATCGATGTCGACGGTCCAGTCCTCGCCCATATGGCGCTTGACGGAGCGGATCGTACGGTCGACGTTGGTCACCGCCTGGTTCTTCGCGGACTGGCCAACGAGGACCTCGCCGTTCTTGGCGAAGGCCACGACGGACGGGGTGGTACGCGCACCCTCGGAGTTCGCGATCACAACGGGATCGCCACCCTCGAGAACTGCGACAACCGAGTTTGTGGTACCGAGGTCGATGCCTACTGCACGGGACATAAGTGAATCTCCTTCAGGTTGGTGTTCATTCAAGTTGAATGTAAGCGACTCAACTTCTGCCACCCCACTATACACACGAGGCCTGACACCTTGAGTCGTTCACGCTCAACCTATACAACAGCCTCTGTGGCAAAGATGTTCCCGGTGCGCTCAACTTTTCTCGAAATGCCGGCTTATCGACGCTCGAAACCCCCCCCGGATACCCGGGGCGGGCTTCGCGGGAAACGTTTAGAACAGACCCGTCGGGCTCTCGGAGTAGCTAACGAGAAGGTTCTTGGTTTGCTGGTAGTAGCTAAGCATCATGAGGTGGTTCTCGCGCCCGATGCCGGACTGCTTGTATCCACCGAACGCAGCATGAGCGGGGTAGCTGTGGTACTGGTTCACCCACACGCGACCAGCCTGGATGGCGCGCCCAGCGCGGTAGGCGGTGTTGCCGTTGCGCGACCACACGCCCGCGCCGAGACCGTAGATAGTGTCGTTCGCGACCGCGATTGCCTCGTCGAAATCCTTGAACGTGGCCACCGAGAGGACCGGCCCGAAAATCTCCTCCTGGAAGATGGCCATGTCGTTAGTGCCCTTGAATACGGTTGGCTCAATGTAGTAACCGCCGTCGAGACCCTCGATCTGGTTCACGTGGCCGCCGGTGAGCGTCTCCGCGCCCTCCTTGGGGCCGAGCTCCAAGTAACCCGTGATCTTGTCCATCTGCTCCTGGGATGCCTGCGCGCCCATCTGCACGTCCGTGTCCAGAGGGTTGCCCGTCTTGATCTGCTTGACGCGCTGAACACCGAGCTCCAGAAATTCGTCGGCGATGGATTCGTGCACCAGCGCGCGCGACGGGCACGTGCACACCTCACCCTGGTTGAGCGCGAACATGGCGAAGCCTTCGACGGCCTTGGCACGGAATTCGTCATCTCTGTCCATGATGTCGGCGAAGTAGAGGGCCGGTGACTTTCCGCCCAGTTCGAGAGTCACCGGGATCACCTTGTCGGCGGCGGCCTTGTTGATGATCTTGCCCACCTCCGTAGAGCCGGTGAACGCTATCTTGGCAATGCGGTCGGAGCCAGACAGAGCGGCTCCTGCTTCGTCGCCGAAACCGTTGACGATGTTGACCACGCCAGCCGGGATGAGGTCGCCAATGATGTCCATCAGGTAGAGGATGGACGCGGGGGTCTGTTCCGCGGGCTTCATCACCACGGCGTTGCCCGCCGCGAGCGCCGGGGCAAGCTTCCACACGGCCATCAGCAGCGGGAAGTTCCACGGGATGATCTGGCCGACCACACCGAGCGGCTCGTGGAAGTGGTAGGCGACCATGTCATCGTCGATCTGGGAGAGGCGGCCTTCTTGGGCGCGGATCGCACCCGCGAAGTAACGGAAGTGATCGATCGCCAGAGGGATATCGGCAGCGAGCGTCTCGCGTACGGCCTTGCCGTTCTCCCACGTCTCCGCCACCGCAATGTTCTCGAGGTTTTCCTCCATCCGGTCGGCGATCCTGTTCAGCATCACCGCACGCTCAGCCGGGGTGGTCCTGCCGAAAGCGGGAGAGGCCTTGTGCGCGGCATCCAGAGCTTTCTCGACGTCCGCCGCCTTGCCGCGGGCAACCTGGCAGAACACCTCACCCGTGACCGGGGTGACGTTATCGAAGTACTCACCGTCCGACGGTGCGACCCAATCACCGCCGATGTAGTTGTCGTAGCGCTGTTTGAAATTGACCTTCGAGCCTTCGGTCCCTGGGTTCGGATAGGTAGTCACAAGTGTTCCTTTCGGATAGAAAACTAAATTGTGTGACCGACACTACACCTCCTTCCCTGACGTGGCTGGCGCTCCCTAGACCTGGCCATGGCGAAACCCCGCAGGCAAACCCGCGGGGTTGGAAACAAACCATCGTGGAACCTTCGCTAGAAACCGAGGTTGGCCACGAACTGGTCGACGAATGGTCGCGCGGCAAAACCCATGATGGCAATCAGGATCAGGCCGATGACACCGCCTGCGATGCCGATGCTGGAGAATTGGTCACCCGTGAGGTTGGAACCCGCGACGGTGGAACCATTCGCGTCTTCCTTGTTGGCACACGCCTCGAACGCCTGGCTGTAGGTGAGGATCGGGCCGCCGAAGCGCGGGTAGTTCTCCTTGGCAGTTTCGAGGATGAGGTCCCGGACACCGACGAAACTTCCCTCCGTGACCCCCGTCCAGGCAGACGCGGCAATCACGCCGGCAAGGTCGACGCCATACATGACACCGCCGTCCTCGTGCGCCTCCTCCGGGGTCATGGTGAGGGTCTGCTCAGTGATCACGGGCTTCTTGGAGAGGTTGGCGAAGGCGATGGCGCGAATGTAGTCGGGGTGATCCTTGACACCCAGCGTCATCGTATTGAAGAAGTATTTCGTCTGGGCGCTCGACACCTTGCCGTCCCCGCTAAGTAGCGCGGCATTCTTGGTCGCCGGATCGAGGGCGTATTCCTGCACGAGCTTCGCATCCTTCGGGTTGGAGAGCGCCGCAAAGGAGTTCTTCGCCATTAACTCGAAGAGCTCCCGGTACGCGTTATTCACGTTGCTCTGGTCTTGGTCTGAAAAGGTGATGGTGCAGGTGTTTGTGGCCGCGTTGTAGTCGTTTTCCCAAGCGTTCGCGTGGGGAGTGGCGACACCAGTCGCGATGACGGCATCAGTCGCGGTGGAGGCAATCAGGTGAGACAATTTCATAGGAGGAATTTCCTTTCGGCGAACGAACTTTATGCCGATCCCAAATGACCTGCCCAGAACGTTAAGGAAAACACAGAAAACTTACAGAATTTTTTGACTGCACCGTCGACTGCTCTATCTGGCAAGATGACTAAACGTGTATACGGACAAGGAAAGCACCGACCGGGCCCACCGCGACTTCAAGGACGACAAAGATTACGTCGGCGCCCTCGACACCACGGTCGAAGAACCTGACATGTTCGCCACCCCCGCGGACGCCGCTCAGGAACTCTCGGACGAGCCGATCGACCGCAGCGACGTCATCGCCGCGGACGGTCGCACCGCCGCCGCGTGGGGTTTGCGCTTCATTATCATCGTCGCGGCCACGGCACTGCTTTTCTACCTCCTGCGCTACGTCTGGTTCGGTTTGCTGCCGATCCTCCTTGCCTTAATTGTGAGCACAGTTTTGTGGCCTCCCGTGAGGTTCCTCCGGAAGCACCGCGTGCCCGCCGCCCTGGCTGTACTGCTGGTTATCGTGGGGTCGTTCGTGATCTTCGGCGGGATCGTCGCGGCAATGCTGCCGATCGTGCGGGATCAGGGTGGCCAGTTAGTTTCACAGGCTCAGGCTGGGATCGACCAGATCATTGACTGGGCCGGTAGGAACTCTCAGCTGGTGGAAAGCGGCCAGATTCAGCAGGCGCTCGACCAGGTAACCAACTTCATGCGCAACCAGGCATCGAACATTGCCTCGGGAGTGTTCTCCGGCCTCGGTGCGGTGGCGAGCATCGGTACCACGCTCGTCCTCACCCTCATCCTGACGTTCTTCTTCCTCAAGGACGGTGACCGGTTCCTCCCGTTCGTGCGAAAATACGCCGGCGTGAAGGCTGGCTGGCACCTCACTGAGGTCCTGATGCGGTCGTGGAACACCCTGGCAGGGTTCATTCGCACCCAGGCCATTGTCTCTGCTGTGGATGCCGGTTTCATTGGGTTGGGCCTGATCGTGCTCGGCGTGCCCCTGTGGCCCGTTCTCGCCGTAATTACCTTCTTCGCGGGCTTCATCCCGATCATCGGTGCGTTCACTGCCGGCGCGCTGGCTGTGACTGTCGCGCTCGTCTCCAACGGCCTGACTAACGCGCTGCTGGTTCTTCTGCTCGTTGTCGCGGTTCAGCAAATCGAGGGCAACGTCCTGCAGCCGATCCTCCAGTCCAAGGCGATGGGTCTGCACGCCGCCGTTGTCCTGCTATCTGTCGCCGTAGGCGGCACACTTTTCGGCATTGTGGGAGCCTTCCTCGCAGTGCCGGTCGCAGCTGTTGCCGCCGTTTTCCTGGGGTACTGGGCGGAGATGGTTTCCTTGCGCGCTGGCCAGATCACCGCCGACGACATCAAGATAGCCACCCAGCAGAGTCAGACGATGGATTCCAAGGAGGCGTTTCTAGCGGTGCGCGAGCGTATGCGCACCATCGGCCGCAACCGTGGAATCGACGCCGAAGAGAGCGTGGAGCAGAAGGCGGGTTCCACTCGCCTACCGTCCGACAGCGACGCCCCCGCGCAACGCTACGACCGGGAGGTGCCCGGCAAGTCCCGCGCCGTGGAGGACAAGACGAGCGACGGCTCCCAGTAGCCCGCGCCAGAACCCGCGAAGACCTCAGCGCGATACCGGGGGCAAAATGTCACCGGTATCGCGCTGAGGTCTTCCAATCCTCCACCAGCAAGTTCTGCGAGCTCGGGAGATTTTCCCTACCGTGGCTGTTGTTAGGCAAACACACGAAAGGACGAGAAAATGGCTGATTTGAACGGCAAGAAAATTGCGATCATCGCGACCGACAAGTTCGAGGATTCCGAGCTGACATCCCCCAAGGAAGCCGTCGAGGCCGCCGGTGCGACCGCGCACGTTATTTCCACAGAGTCCGGTGAGATCGAGGGCAAGAACGGGACGAAGGTCGCTGTGGACCTCACCACCGCGGAGGCCAAGGCTGACGACTACGACGCCATCATTCTTCCCGGCGGCACCAGCAACGCCGACACAATCCGCACCGATGAGAAAGCGGTCGCCTTGGTGAAGGACGTTCGCGGCGCCGGCAAGCCGGTCGGAGTGATCTGCCACGGCGGTTGGATCCTCACCGAGGCCGACGTAATTAAAGGTGTCAAGTTGACCTCGTACAAGTCCCTCAAGACTGATTTGAGCAACGCTGGTGCTCAGTGGGTCGACGAGGAGGTCGTAGTCGACAGTGGCTTCGTCTCCTCGCGCACCCCGCAGGACCTCCCCGCGTTTAACAACGCGATTGTCACCGAGTTCGCGAAGTAATCCCGCTACAAAGACGACGAGCCAGCGGCGCTACCGATTACGCCTGAACTATAGGTTGCACTGCCCTCCGCAAGTCGTTGGGATGAGCCGCTCCGCATTTGAGTTGGGTCGAGGGGAGCCGCGACGTCCGCCCGGGCGTAGCTCGGCAAGGCTGGTTCGCTTAAGTAGCGCGGCTCGCCGAGCGCTGCAACGTACTCCCCGATCGCGGGAATCGCCACCGGCAGGGCCCTCGGGTCGATGCCGGGGGAGATGTGCTGGGAGCAGGCCAATCCCTTCAGTCGCGCCGGATCGGCAGGGCCGTCGTGGTTCAGCGCATCAAGCACGAGTTGATAAGCCGTGTTGTTGGCCAGGATTCCGATGTGGCCCGGAATCTGGGTTGGGCATAACCTCTGCGTCGGAATGTTGGCCGCGCCCGCGATGTAACTCGCCTGGGTGGCGGGCTGGATCCCGTAGTCTGTCAGGCTGTAGACACTGGTCACGTCGATTGTCTCTGCTAGAGGCTCGGCGTTGAGCGCCTGCACGAAGTTCGACTGCGGGTGCATCTGCCACGCAATTGCCGGGCAATTGCCCAGCGCGAGGCAGAGAGGCTCGACGAGGGTGGTGCCTCGGATTGCTCCGGCTACGGAGACGAAGTCGTCGACAAGCGTGGCGGCTTCAGCGTCGTAACGCAGCCCCCACATGGCAGCCGGGGGGCCCGCGCTGTGCCCGACCACACCGATGTTGCGCCCGACGCGGGAGTGGGCGAGTTTGACGGCGTTGGCGACGTACAGCCCCGCCTGAGTCAGGTCGCCGCGGCCGTTGTGGGGTAGGTTGACCCAACAAACATCGAAGCCCTCTGCGTCCAGCTGCGGAATATAATTCCAGGCGAAAGTTTGCTGCGCGTTGGCACCCACTCCGTGCACGAGAAGCACCGTTTTCTTTGCCGCCGGGTCTGCGACGGGATTGGAGCAGCCAAAAGCGGCGTCAAGCTCCGCCTGAGGGGGCACATAATCCCCCATGGCGTGCGCATCCAGGTCATGCACCGTTGAGGACCCAAGCAACGGCGAGCTACCGTTCGGCACCTCCTGAGCATGGGCGGGGGAAGCCAGGGTAGCAAGTGCGATTACGGCGGCAACTGCTACTCGGGCGCATCGTGTGGCGAGCGTGTTCAATGTCGTCATCCTTGGTCGATCGGTCAGCTGTAGATGTATTCGCCTGCGACGCAATTTTGTTACGTCCCCGGTTCGCGCAAACAAACACAAAAGGAGTTGCGCCGATGCCGAGCCAGCTCAACCTTTCAGGGCCGCCCGAACCAGCCGCGCGGCGAATCGTGGCAGGTCGTCGCTCATGGTCGCCAGCTTGTCCGGGTCGGCGGACAGGCCGAGAAGGCGCGCGCCCTCCAACGCCTTTTTGTCGAACACCGGTGCAAGTTCCGGCCACACGCCCTGCGCCTCACGCGCGAACATGGCGGCGCACGCCGGGCCGACGCCGTCGAAGACCTCGAGCGACGCCGGGGCACCGTCGCGCAGGGTGCTCACGTCTCCACCGAAGTCCCGCAGAAGTTTCGCGCTCATCGCCTTCAGCCGCGTTGCCGTCGACTCGTCGTAGCGCGCATACCCGGTGCGGCCGAAAACGCGAATCAATGTGGACCGCGGAGCGTGGGCCACGGCCTGCGGGCCGGTCAGGCCGGCGTTGAACAGGCCCCGGGCTGCGGCGACGGCGACGGGTGCCTTGATCGGCTTCGCCTGCAGCATGCACAGCGTGAGCAGCTGAAACAGGGGCGTGGGGGCGTCGACAAGCTCGATGCCCGCCTCTTCGGCGAAGGTTTGTGTCATACGCGCCCGTTATAGTCGCGTACATGAACCAGCACCACTTTGAACTCAAGGTCCCCGGAGGAAAACTCGTTGTCGCGGACATCACCGACGACGGCGAGCGCGTTATCGCCGCGAGCATTTCAGGCGACTTCTTCCTCGAACCGGACCAGGCGTATGACGCGATCAACGGGGCACTTATAGGTGCGTCGGTGAGCGAGGACGCCGACGATCTCGAAGGGCGCATCGCCCGCGCCCTCACGGACATCGAGGGCGTGGACCTGCACGGGTTCTGCGCGCGTGACATCGCCGTGGTCACCCGCCGCGCGCTGACCGACGCCAAGGACATCACCGACTACGAATGGAGCGTCATCCACTCCCCCGTCCTGCCCACCCCGATCAACGTCGCGCTGGATGAGTACCTGCTCGAGGAGGTCCGCACCGGGCGCAAGGGACCTATCCTGCGCTTTTGGGAATGGGAGGACAAGGCCGTAGTGTTCGGCTCCTACCAATCCTTCAGAAACGAGCTCGACCCCGGCGGCGTTGAGCGCCACGGCATCGTGCCGGTGCGCCGTATTTCCGGCGGCGGCGCGATGTTCATGGAGGGCGGCAACTGCGTGACCTACTCACTGTATTTGCCCGACGACATCGTGCGCGGTTTGAGTTACGTCGATTCGTACCAGTACCTCGACGCGTGGGTGCTCGCGGGCCTGAAACAGCTCGGCGTCAACGCCTGGTACGTGCCCATCAACGACATCACATCCGACGGCGGCAAGATCGGCGGGGCGGCGCAGAAGCGCGTGCCCGGTGCGGTACTGCACCACACGACGATGAGCTACGACATCGACGCGGACAAGATGATGGAGGTCTTGCGCGTGGGCAAGGTCAAGCTCGCCGACAAGGGCGTGCGATCGGCGAAGAAGCGCGTCGACCCGCTGCGGCGCCAGACGGGCGTTTCCCGCGAGGACGTGATCGACACGCTCATCGCGTCGTTCATGTCGCGCTACCCCTCAGAGCGCGGCGAACTCACGGATGCGGATCTCGCCGCGGCGCAGTCTCTCGTTGACACGAAGTTCGCTAACGACGAGTGGACGCACCGCATTCCTTAGCGCGAGACCTCAGCGCGTTCTCGCGTGCTTGTCGACGCCTGATTCGACGCTGAGGTCTTCCGGCAGCTGCTCCTTCTCGGACGCGGCCCGCGAATTGTGGCGCGCCTTGACTGCGCCGCGCCACGACAGGACCGCGCCGATGGCGAGCACAAGCACGCGCACGACCCACAAATTGTCATCCAGCCCGACTGCCTTGAGTACCGTCGGCAGGTTGAGCACCACGATGAGGGTGCCCACAAAGCTGCCGAGCAGAATCGGATTCAGGCGGGTAACCAGCCAGGCCGCTAGTGGAGCCGCAATGACGCCGCCAACCAGCAGTGCCGCGACCGCAGCGAGGTTGGTCACCAGGTCCTGCCACATTCCAATGACAAAGCCCAGTGTGGCGGCGGATGTGACCAGGAATTCGGCGGTGTTGACGGTGCCAACGATGCGCCGCGGCTCGGAGCGCCCCGCGGACAGCAGCGTCGAGGTGGTCACGGGGCCCCACCCGCCACCGCCGGTGGCGTCGATGAACCCGCCGACGAGGCCGAGCCCGCCGAGGAATCCGCGCGAGTGCGGCTTGGCGGCCAGTTTGCGCCGCGTCAGGCCGCGCGAAAAGCGCAACATCAGGTTGGCGCCGATGACGGCCAGGATCAACGACATGATCGGTTTCGCGGCCTCGGTGGACAAATTCGACAGCACTGTCGCGCCGGCGAAGGAACCGACCGCGCCCGGTATACCGATTGCGGCGACGACCTTCCAGTCGACGTTGCCGAAGCGCCAGTGCGAGATGCCGGAGACAAGGGTCGTTCCCAGCTCGGCGGTGTGCACCACCGCCGACGCTTGGGCGGGGCCGAGCCCGGCCAACATGACCAGGATGGTGGTCGACGTTACGCCGAAGCCCATGCCCAGGCCGCCGTCGACGAGCTGGGCCGCGAGCCCGGCGAGCGCGATAAGGATGAGCGTAGTGAGGTGATTCATGTCAAGACCCCTTGGGTAACGGCCGCGCGGTAGCGCGCGGCGACGATGTCCGACAGATCTGTAATCAGAGGTGCCGAGTGAGTAAACATTGCGCCGGTGGCGTCTTGGATGCGGCCGAGCGCGCGGGTGGCGCGGTCGAGCAGCAAACCGTCGGTGACAAACAGCGGGAGGAGGTGCATTCGCTCTCTCTCCCGCGCAGCATTCTCGATGCCCGGGTTGCCTACCCGGTCGCCGACGCCGGTGGCCGGTACCACGGTGACCTCGCGCCCGGAGGCCTGGGACAGGGCTTGCCCCAGCGCCTCCGTTTTCGTTGCGGCTTCCTGGTTGGAGGTGCCCACGGGGTAGAGGATGACGGAGGCGTCGGAGGGGGCGTCGAGAAGTACGCGCCTGGCCAGCACCTCTACGATGTCCGCGCCCTGACCGAGCCCGTCTGCGAGGACAAGGTCCACGCCGGTGGCTTCGCGCGCCGCCGCGAACGCCGCGGGGACGTCCTTGGTGGCGTGGAAGGCACGGGTGAACAGCAGCGGCACGACCACCGCCGCGGTGTAGCCCGCCTCAGCTGCGGCGCGCGTGGCGCCGGTGAGGTCTGGGGCGTTGAACTCGAGATGCGCGTCGACGGCCTCGACGCCCAGGGTGATCGCCGCTGCCGCGGTGAGCCGCTCGACTCCGCGCTGGGCGGAGTCGTGCCTGGAACCGTGCGACAGTGTGATCAGGGCGTGCATCTGCCTACCTCAACCGGGTTCCCACGAGGCCGGCCGCGAGCGTGTTGCCCGACGCTTGGTCGATGAGCAGGAAATTGCCCACGGCACCGCGCGCGGCGTATTCCTCCACGGGGAGCTCCTGCGCGGTCTGCACCGTCACGTGCGCGATGTCGTTGAGTCCGAAGGATTCGGGGTTGTCAACGTCGTTGGCGCTTGAGTCAATATCAATAAGCTTGTCGACGGCCGTGACACGCGCCCGCACCAGCGAAGTACCGAACCTCAGTTTCACTGCCTGGCCGGGCGCGACGTCCTTGTCGGTCAGGCCGACAACGGTGGCACCGAACTCGCGCACCCCTTCCGGGGTCGAGCCTGCGGAGATGAGGTCGCCACGCACGAGGTCAATCTCGTTGGCCAGGCGCAACGCCACGGAGTCACCGGCGCGGGCGGAATCCTGCTCGCCGTCGGCGGTGTCGATGTGGGTCACCGTCGTGGTGCGGCCGCCCGCGCTGACGGTGTCACCGACGTGGACCTCACCGGCGTTGACGCGCCCCGCGTAGGCGCGGTAGTCGGTGGCGTGCTCGCGGAGGACGTACTGGATGTTGAAGCGGAAGTCCAGCTCCAGAGCGCGCCCGGAGGCGACCGGGATCTCCTCGAGCAGCTCGAGCACAGTGGGGCCGGTGTACCAGCCCATGTTGGCAGAGCGCTCGACGACGTTATCGCCCTTGAGTGCGGAGATCGGAACGACGTGCGGGTCCTCGATGCCGAGCTCGGCGGCCTTGGCCTCGAACTCGGCCTTGATGGAGTTGAAGGTCTCCTCGGAATAGTCGACGAGGTCGATCTTGTTCACACCGAGGATGACTGTCTTGACACCGAGCAGCGCCGCGACGTTGAGGTGGCGCACGGTCTGCTCCACCACGCCGTTGCGGGAGTCCACCAGCAGGACCACGACCTGGGAGGTGGACATGCCGGTCACCGTGTTGCGGGTGTACTGCACGTGGCCGGGGGTGTCCGCGAGGATGAAGGTGCGCTTGTCGGTGGCGAAGTAGCGGTAGGCCACGTCGATGGTGATGCCCTGCTCGCGCTCGGCCCGGAGGCCGTCGACAAGCAAGGAGAGGTCGAGGCCCTCGAAGCCGCGGTCAGCGGAGGTGCGCTCCACGGAGGCGAGCTGGTCGGCGAGCACGCTCTTGGTGTCGTGCAGCAGGCGGCCCACAAAGGTGGACTTGCCGTCGTCGACGGAGCCGGCGGTGCACAGGCGCAGCGTCTGGCGCGTTGCGAGGATGTCTGAAACAGGGGCGCTCATCAGAAGTAGCCCTCCTTCTTGCGGTCTTCCATGGATGACTCGCTGAGTCGGTCGTCGGCGCGGGTGGCGCCGCGCTCGGTCAGGGTGGAGTTGGCGATCTCGGCGAGGACGGCGTCGATCGTTGTTGCGTCGGACTCAACGGCGCCCGTGCAGGACATGTCGCCCACGGTGCGGAAGCGCACGCGGCGCGTTTCCAGCTCTTCGCCTTCGCGGGGACCGCCCCACTCGCCCGCGGTGAGCCACATGCCGTCGCGGTTGAACACCTCCCGCTCGTGCGCGAAGTAGATGTCGGGCAGACGGATGCCGCGCGCACCGATGTATTCCCACACGTCCGCCTCGGTCCAGTTGGAGATGGGGAACACGCGCACGTTCTCACCGGGCAGCTTCTCGCCGTTGTAGAGGTCCCACAGCTCGGGGCGTTGGCGGCGCGGGTCCCAGCCGCCGAAGGTGTCGCGGATGGAGAAGACGCGCTCCTTGGCGCGGGCGCGTTCCTCGTCGCGGCGTGCGCCGCCGAGCACGGCGTCGTAACCGACCTCGGCGATCGTCTCCACCAGCGGCACCGTCTGCAGCGGGTTGCGGGTGCCGTCCGGGCGCTCGGCTAGGTCACCGCGGTCGATCCAGTCCTGCACGGCGGCGACACGCAGCCGCACGCCGTACTCCTCCACGATTGAGTCGCGAAACTCGATGACCTCCGGGAAGTTGTGGCCGGTGTCCACGTGCAGCAGCTCGATCGGCATCGCCGCCGGGGCGAAAGCGCGTCGCGCGAGCTCCAGCACGACGCACGAGTCCTTGCCGCCCGAGAAGAGCAAACCGATCTTGTCGAACTGCCCCGCCACCTCGCGCAGGATATGGATGGACTCGTTCTCCAAGTCCTTGAGGTGGGGCGAAATAGCGCCCGCCTTTTCAGAATTTTTAATGTTCATAACAACAGTAATCTTTAGCCTTTATTCGTGGAGTCCGCATTCGGTCTTCGCGCTGAACGCCCAGCGACCCGCACGCGGGTCCTCGCCCTCGGCGACGGGCATGGTGCAGGTGGCGCACCCGATCGACGGGTATCCCTGCCTGGTCAGCGGGTGGATGATCAAGTTGTGGCTCTCCTCGAACTCGTCGGTCTCCTCGAGTGACCACGTCACGAGCGGGGAGATCTTCAACCGCCCGGTGGCGTCCAGGGACAGCGCCGGCGCGTTGGCGCGGGTCGGGCCGTCCGCGCGGCGCAGGCCCGTGATCCAGCCAACGTAAGGGCTCATGTGCACCGCCAGCGGCTCGACCTTGCGCATGCGGCAGCACGCCTCAGGATGGGAGCGGTAGAGGTTCGGCCCGTAGGTGCGGTCCTGCTCCTCGCGCGAGAGCACCGCCTTGGTGCGCACCAACGTGTGCGCCGGGTAGCGGTTCTCGACCTCGTCGGCGACGTTCAGCGTCTCCGGGAAGTGGTATTCGGTGTCCAGGAAGAGGAAGTCGGCGTCAGGAAGGTGGCGCTCGGCCAGCTCCGCAAGCACCGTGTTCTCCATCGACAGGGTTACCACCAGCGGGCCTGGGGCGTTCCCGTGCGCCCACTCGAGGATCGCGTCGGCGGGAGCGTCGTAAAGCTCGCTCGCATATGCGTCCACGAGCTGCTCGTTGCGCTCCCGGATCTCCGGCGCGAGCGGCTCCGTCTCGCGCGGCCCCTCGGGGCTGACCGCCGGGTCAGCGAAATTGCCGGAGGGTCCTGACAGCAGGTTAATCATTGTTTCTCACCTTTCATGCGTTCCCACCAGTGTGGCCGACTTCGCGCAGGACCGCATCATGACCGTGTTTGCGTAACGACGCCTGAAGGGCGTCCTCGGTGGAGGGGGCGGGCGCCGGGGTCGTACCCGCGTCGTCCTGGCCGTGGAACTTAACCTCGAAAACGCGTAGGCATTCCCCGCACTTCCACGCGAACTCCGTCTCCTCGTTGGGGTAGAGCTCCTCGCCCGCGCAGTACGGGCAGTAGGTGGGGAAGTTCCGGTTCGGGTTCGGCGCCCGGCGCAGACTCACCTCAGGTCCTCTTCGTCGGCGCGCTGCAGCCAGTCGCGGAAGATCTCGCCCTCGGAGCGCTTGTCCACGTAGTTCTGCACGACGCGGGTGACGTAATCCGTCAACTCGCTGGAGAGCACCTTGTGCCCGCGCAGCTTGCGCCCGAAGTTCGCGCCCTCTCCGACGGTGCCGCCGAGGTGCACCTGGAATCCCTCCACCTTCTCACCCTCCGAGTTGACCACCATCTGGCCTTTGAGCCCGATGTCGGAAACGTGGTGGCGGGCGCAGGCGTTAGGGCAGCCGTTCAGTGAGATCGACACGGGCGAGTCGAGGTCGCCGAAGCGCTCCTCCAGCTCGTCTGCGAGCTCGATGGCGCGGGACTTGGTGGTTACGTGAGCGAGCTTGCAGTACTCCAGCCCGGTGCACGAGAGCAGGCCGCGGCGGAACTCGCTGGGCTTGGAGTACAGGCCCATGTTCTCCAGGTCTCCCGTCAGCTTCTCGACGTCGCCCTCACGCACGTCCAGGAACAGGAGCTCCTTGAACGGGGTGAAGCGCAGCTGGGTCAGCCCGTAGGACTCGGCCAGCTCGGCGGCGGCGATGAGCTGCTCACCCGACATGTGGCCGAGGGTGGGCTTGACGCCGATGTAGAAGTTCCCGTCCTTTTGCTCGTGCACGCCGATGTGGTCGCGGTCGATGAGGTTGTTCGGCGCCTTCGGGCCGTCGGGAAGCTCGTAGCCGAGGTAGTCCTTCTCCAGGATCTCGCGGAACTTCTCGACGCCCCACTCAGCGACCAGGAACTTCAATCGCGCCCGGTTGCGCAGGCGCCGGTAACCGTAGTCACGGAAGATGCGCACCACATTAGCCCACACCTCCGGCACCTGCTCGAGGGTGACGAAGGCCCCGAGGGACTGCGCCAGCATCGGGTTGGTGGACAGGCCGCCGCCGATGTAGCACTCGAAACCCGAGCCAAGCTCGGGGTGCTCAACGCCGATGAAGGCCAGGTCGTTGATCTCGTGGACGACGTCCTGGCGGGCGTTGCCGGAGATCGCCGACTTGAACTTGCGCGGCAGGTTCTGGAACTCCTCGTCTGTGACGATCTCCTGGATGCGGCGGATCGCCGGCGTGGCGTCGATAATCTCGTCTTTGGCGATGCCGGCGACGGGCGAGCCGAGGATCACGCGCGGCACGTCGCCGCAGGCGTCCCACGTGTTCAGCCCGACGCTCTCGAGCTTGTCCCAGATCGCGGGGACATCCTCAATGGCGACCCAGTGCAGCTGGATGTTCTGCCGGTCCGTCAGGTCCACGGTGGAGCGGGCCCAGTCGCGGGAGATCTCTCCGACGGCCTTGGCCTGCTCGGTCGAGCACTGGCCGCCGTCGAAGCGGATGCGCATCATGAAGTACTCGTCCTGCAGCACGGAGTTGTCCTCGCCGGTGAACTCACCGCCGAGGTTCTGCTTGCGCTGGGTGTACATGCCGAGCCACTTGAAGCGCGGCGCGAGATCCTCGGGCGGGATGGAGGCGAAGCCCTGCTTCGAGTACGTGTCGATGACGCGCTGCTTGACCTGCATCACGGGCTCGAGCTGTTTGAGCTCTTCGTCGTGGTTCAGGGGCGAGGTGCCGTCGATAAGCCATTGGCCCTCGGGCTTCTTTGCCCGGGCCTTGACCTCGCGCGTTTTCGCGGTGGGGGCTGTCATGAACACTCCTTCGAAATAGACCGCTCTGTCTGTGAACTTCCCAGATTTCGGCGGTTTTCCGGCAGTTTGCCGTACTGCTTTGTCTAGAGCAAGAGGGCCACCCCGTATTTACCGTTTATGCTGCATGTACACCAATGAATTTAATTCCTTCGATAGGTGTGGTGAATGTATTTCCCTGCCGAAACTTGACACCGCCGCCGTCACCGGTAGATTTTTAGACCAAGCGGTCTATGGTTTACCATGGATGAATATAAAATCTTGAACCCGAAAGGACCCACCCCTCATGAGTCTGCGCGTCGCCGTCATTGGCGCCGGCCCCGCCGGTATCTACGCCTCCGATCTGCTGATCCGCAACGAGGAGCTCGACATCTCCGTCGACCTCTTCGAGCAGATGCCCGCACCGTTCGGGCTGATCCGCTACGGCGTCGCACCCGACCACCCGCGCATCAAGGGAATCGTCAAGTCGCTGCACAACGTGCTGGACAAGCCGCACCTGCGCCTGCTGGGCAACATCGAGGTGGGCAAAGACATCACCGTCGCGGAACTGCGCGACTACTACGACGCCATCGTGTTCTCCACGGGTGCCGTGCGCGACCGCGAGCTGCTCATCCCCGGCGGCGAGAAATCCATCGGCGCCGGTGAATTCGTCGGGTTCTACGACGGCAACCCCCGCTTCGACCGCGACTGGGACCTCTCCGCCCGCGAGGTTGCTGTCGTCGGTGTGGGCAACGTCGCGCTCGACGTTTCCCGCATCCTGGCCAAGACTGGCGACGAGCTGTTGGTCACCGAAATCCCGGACAACGTCTACAACTCCTTGAAGGACAACAAGGCGGAGGTGGTCCACATGTTCGGCCGCCGCGGCCCCGCCCAGGCCAAGTTCACCCCGAAAGAACTTCGCGAGCTCGACCTCTCCGACACCATCCAGGTGCTCGTAGACCCGGAGGACATCGACTACGACCAGCTCTCCGAGGAGCTGCGCCGCGCCGACAAATCCATCGACCTCAACTGCCAGGTGCTCGAGCAGTACGCGATGCGCGAGCCGGACGACTCCCCGCACAAGATCCACATCCACTTCTTCGAGGAGCCCGTGGAGGTGCTCACCGAGGGCGACGCCATCGTGGGTATCCGCACCGAGCGCCAGGAACTCGACGGCGAGGGCGGCATCCGCGGCACCGGCAACTTCACCGACTGGCCGGTCCAGCAGGTCTACCACGCCATCGGCTACCGCTCCGAGCCCGTCGAGGGTGTCCCCTTCGACCTGGAGCGCAACGTCATCCCCAACGACGGCGGCCACGTGCTCAACGAAACCGGACTTGAGACGTCCCTGTATGTCACCGGCTGGATCAAGCGCGGTCCCATCGGCCTGATCGGCAACACCAAGTCCGACGCCAAAGAAACCACCGACATGCTCTTCGAGGACGCCGCCTCCGGCAAGCTGCCCGCGCCGAAGTTCAGCGACCCGGACGCCATCATCGAGCTGCTCGAATCCCGCGACATCCCCTACACCACCTGGGACGGCTGGTACCGCCTCGACGGCGAGGAGCGCAAGCTGGGTGAGAACGACGCCCTGCTGCCGCGCGAGCGCAAGAAGATCGTCGAGTGGGAGGACATGGTCGCGCACGCCCGCGCCGTGCCGCAGGTCCCCTAACCTGCGCAAACCCTCAAAAGGTCCACATGTCGACGGCGTGGTCTACGCTTGGCCCGTGGACCTCGTCAAAATTCTCGCCCACGGCTCCAAACCATACGCGGGTTACATCGCCATCGTGGTTG
This sequence comes from Corynebacterium qintianiae, assembly GCF_011038645.2. Lineage (NCBI taxonomy): Bacteria > Bacillati > Actinomycetota > Actinomycetes > Mycobacteriales > Corynebacteriaceae > Corynebacterium > Corynebacterium qintianiae. The sequence goes on from NZ_CP064955.1 coordinate 1,979,747, forward strand.
TCCTCCAGCTGGTCACCACCCTGGCCACGCTCTACCTGCCGGACCTCAACGCGGACATCATCGACAACGGTGTCGCCCGGGCCGACATCGCCTACATCTGGCGCGTCGGCGGCATCATGCTCGCCGTGGCTTTGGTGCAGGTCATCGCTGCCGTCATCGCCGTCTATTTCGCCGCCCGCACGGCAATGGGAGTCGGCCGCGACACCCGCCGCCAGGTGTTCCGGCACGTCAGTTCTTTCTCCGCGGAGGACATGAGCCATTTCGGCACACCGACGTTGATCACGCGTGGCACCAACGACGTGCAGCAGGTGCAAATGGTGTATCTGCTGTTCCTCAACTTCATGGTTGCGGCCCCCATCATGGCCATCGGCGGGATCATCATGGCCGTGCGCCAGGACCCGGGCATGAGCTGGCTCGTTGTCGCCGCCGTCGGCGCACTCGCAGTCGTAGTGGGTGTGCTCATCGCTCTGCTCATGCCCATGTTCCGCGCAATGCAGGACAAACTCGACAACGTCAACGGGGTCGTGCGAGAGCAGATCAGCGGCATCCGCGTCGTACGCGCCTTCGGCCGCGAGGAGCACGAAACCGCCCGGTTCACCGACGCCAACCGAGACATCACGCGCGTCTCCCTCAATATCGGGCGCATCTTCGTCATGCTCTTCCCAGTCATCATGCTCATCCTCAACGTCGCCACCGCCGCGGTGCTGTGGTTCGGCGGCCACCGTGTCGACGCCGGGGCGGTTGAGGTCGGTGCGCTCACCGCGTTCATGCAGTACCTCATGCAGATCCTCATGGCAGTGATGATGGGTACGTTCATGGCGATGATGCTCCCCCGCGCGGTGGTGTGCGCCCGCCGCATCAACGAGCTGCTCGGCCACCAACCCTCGATCGAGGAGCCAGCTGTCCCGGCCAGGGCGAACAGCGCCGAAGGGGTCGTCACCATGGAAGGGGTGTCCTACACCTACCCCGGTGCCGACGAGCCCGTGCTGAAGAACGTCACTTTTACCGCGCTGCCGGGCACGACCACCGCGATCATCGGCTCTACGGGCTCAGGCAAGACCACGCTGCTGTCCCTGATTCCGAGGCTGCACTCCTCCACCACGGGGCGCGTGCTTCTCGACGGTACCGACGTCGCCGAGATGGTCCGCGCCGACATCGTGGAGCGGGTGAGCATGGTGCCGCAAAAGCCCTACCTGTTCTCCGGCACCGTGGAGTCGAACCTGCGCATGGCCAAGCCCGACGCCACCGCCGAGGAGATGTGGGACGCGCTGCGCACCGCGCAGGCCACCTTCGTCACCGACTTGGACATGCCGATCGCCCAGGGCGGCACCAACGTCTCGGGTGGGCAGCGCCAGCGCCTCTCCATCGCGCGAATGCTGATCAGCCGGCCCAAGGTCTATCTATTCGACGACTCCTTCTCCGCCCTCGACGCCATCACCGACGCGAAAGTGCGCGAGGCCATGCGCACCTACACCGCAGAGGCTACGACGATCATCGTGGCGCAGCGCGTGGCATCGATCGAGGACGCAGATCAGATCCTGGTCATGGAGGCCGGGGAGATCGTCGGCCGAGGCACCCATGCCGAATTGCTGGAAAACTCCGGCACCTACCGCGAAATTGTTCAATCCCAGAGGACGGTGGACGCCTGATGTCCGAGAAAACCCTGACCGACGAGGAGATCGCCGCCCTCGAGGCACAGATGGCCGGTGACGACTTCTCCGGCAGCGCACCGCGCCAGGCGAAGCAGTTCTGGCCCAGCGCCAAGCGTCTCGTCGGGTTACTTCTGCCCCACCGCATGAAACTCGCCGTCGTCGTGGTGATGAACGTTGCTTCCGTCGTCCTCGCCGTCTACGCTCCCCGCGTGCTGGGCCACGCGATGGATGTCATCTTCTCGGGAGTCATCTCCCGCCAGCTGCCGGAGGGCGCGTCGCAGCGCGACGTCGTCGAGGGCCTGCGCGCGGCCGGGGACAACCGCCTCGCCGACATGGCGGAGGCGATGGAGCTGCGCCCCGGCTTCGGCATCGACTTCGACCGCCTTGCCCAGTTGATCAGCTTCGTCATCGTGCTCTATGTCCTGTCCTCACTGCTCATGTGGGCCCAGGGCGCGATCCTGAACCGGTTGACCATGACAACGGTGTTCACGCTGCGCCAGGAAATCGAACGCAAGGTCAACCACCTCCCGTTGAACTATTTTGACTCCCGCCAGCGTGGCGACCTACTCTCGCGCACCACCAATGACGTGGACAACGTGCAGCAGGCGCTGCAGCAGGCCCTGTCGCAGATGCTCAACGCCATCCTGATGGTCCTCGGCATCATCATCATGATGTTCTCCATCTCGTGGCAGCTCGCCCTTCTTGCGCTGCTCGCCCTGCCGCTGACAGGTTTGGTCATGGGGTTGATCGGCACCCGCTCCCAGAAGCAGTTCGCGGCGCAATGGAAGTCCACCGGTGAACTCAACGGCCACGTCGAAGAATCCTTCTCGGGACACGAGCTCGCGCTCATCTTCGGCCGCACCGAGGAGCTGAACTCGACTTTCGACGAACGCAACGCCGCGCTGCACGACTCCGCTGCCCGCGCCCAGTTCCTGGCGAATTCGATGCACCCGATCATGCAGTTCATCTCCTACCTGTCGTACGTAGCCATCGCGGTGTTCGGTGGCCTGCGCGTCGCCGCCGGAAACATGACTCTGGGCGACGCAACGGCGTTCATCCAGTACTCGCGCCAGTTCAACCAGCCTTTGGGTGAGATCGCGGGTATGGCGCAGATGGTCCAGTCCGGTGTCGCGTCCGCCGAGCGCATCTTCGAATTCCTCGACGCCGAGGAGGAAACGGCGGATGCCGCCACCGCCGAAATCACCACCGCGCAACCAGGCCGTGCACGCGGCCTGGTTGAGTTCGACGGCGTCGACTTCTCCTACTCGGATGACACCCCGCTGATCCAGGACCTGTCGCTGCGGGTGGAGCCCGGCAAGACGGCCGCGATCGTCGGTCCGACCGGCGCCGGAAAGACCACCCTGGTCAACCTCATCATGCGCTTCTACGACATCGACGCCGGCGCCATCCGGATCGACGGGGTTGACACCCGCGACATGACCCGCGCGCAGCTGCGCTCCAACATCGGCATGGTGCTTCAGGACGCCGTGCTCTTCAAAGGCACGATCATGGAGAACATCCGTTACGGCAGGCTCGACGCCACCGACGAAGAGGTGATCGCCGCCGCGAAGGCCACCTACGTCGACCGCTTCGTGCACGCTCTGCCGGACGGTTACCACACCGTGATCGACCAGGATTCCGGCTCCATCTCGGCAGGCGAGCGCCAGCTGATCACCATTGCCCGGGCATTTTTGTCCCAGCCCGCCATCCTCATTCTCGACGAAGCTACCTCTAGCGTGGACACACGCACCGAAGTGCTCGTCCAAGAGGCGATGAACGCGCTGCGCTCGAACCGCACCTCCTTCGTCATCGCCCACCGCCTATCCACCATCCGCGACGCGGACCTGATCATCGTGATGGAGCAGGGCCGCATCGCGGAGCAGGGCACCCACGAGGAGCTCCTCGCAAACGGCGGCGCGTACTGGCGGCTCAACCAGACCCAGTTCACCGAGGATGACTAGACGATAGAATGAGCACTGTGAGCACCCCGTACGGCAGATTCCGACTCAGCGACAACGAGCGCAACGACGCCATGAGCGCGCTCAGCAACGCCCTCGGCGAGGGGCGGCTGACCATGGACGAGTTCGACGCGAGATGCAAACGTATCGCCGCGGCCGAATTCCAGGGTGACTTGGAGCCGATCTTCACCGACATCCCCCAGACACCGGTGCTGCGCAGCGCCCCCGGCGGAGAGGTCCAGCTCTTCAGCGCTCACGAGATCATCGCAGCGCGTCGCGACGGCCAGAAGACCCGCGCCGGGTTGTTCTGGCTGGGATCCCTCGGCTCGGTGGCCGGCACCGCCATCGCCGCCTCCGCCTTCGGAGGCAGCGGTCTGGCCGCACTCTTCCTGCTCATCATCCCGACCTTGTTCATCCTGCTCTATGTCATGAAGGTCGGGCCGGAATCCTGGTACACACCGAGCCTGCGTCAACTGGAGCGTAAACGCCGCCAGCTCGTCCGCGTCCAGCAGCTCGAGATCGAGGCCGCCAACGCGCACGAGGAGGCCCAGCGCCGCGCCGCCCGCAAGCAGCAGATGAGCCAGATTACCGACGACGCCCTCCACGTCGCCCAGCAAACCGTCAAGCGGTTCAAAGGTAAGTAGGGGCGGGCCACAGTAGGATTGCCCTATGAGCAAGAGCAACGAGCACGACGAAACTTCCTACCCAGCTAACGATGTTGTGGAAGACGCGGTCAAGGGGGCGTCGACAAGCAAGAAGCCCCCGAAGAAGCACCGCCATTTCGACGAAGCGGACAAGCTCAAGAACGTCTTTTACGACATCCGCGGCCCGGTGAGCACCACGGCCGAGGAGATGGAGCGCGACGGGCACACCATTCTCAAGCTCAACACCGGCAACCCGGCGATCTTCGGCTTCGAGGCGCCCGACGTGATCATGCGCGACATGATCGCCGCGCTGCCGACATCGCAGGGCTACACCACCTCGAAGGGCATCATCCCGGCGCGCCGCGCGATTGTCACGCGCTACGAGATGGTGGACGACTTCCCGCCCTTCGACATCGACGACGTCTTCCTCGGCAACGGTGTCTCCGAGCTGATCAGCATGGTCACCCAGGCCCTGCTTAACGACGGCGACGAGATCCTCATCCCCGCCCCCGACTACCCGCTGTGGACCGCCGCGTCCACGCTGGCCGGCGGCAAGGTCGTGCACTACCTGTGCGACGAGGAAGACAACTGGAACCCCTCGCTCGAGGACATTCGCTCGAAGGTCACCGAGCGCACCAAAGCCATCGTGGTGATCAACCCGAACAACCCGACGGGTGCGGTGTACTCACGGGACATCCTCGAGGGCATCGCCGACATCGCCCGCGAGCACGAGCTCATGGTGCTTGCCGACGAGATCTACGACCGCGTCCTCTATGACGGTGCGCAGCATATTTCCATGGCCGAGGTCGCCCCCGACCTGATCACGGTGACCTTTAACGGGCTGTCCAAGGCGTACCGCGTGTGCGGCTACCGCGCCGGCTGGATGATCATCACCGGCCCGCGTCGCCGCGCCACCGGGTTCATCGAGGGGCTCAACCTGCTGGCGGGAACCCGCCTGTGTGCGAACGTGCCCGGCCAGCACGCCATCCAGGTTGCGCTGGGCGGGCGACAGTCCATCTACGAGCTCACCGGCAAGGGCGGGCGCCTGCGCGAGCAGCGCGATGTGACGGTACGCAAGTTGCGCGAGATCCCCGGCGTGTCCGTCGTAGAGCCGAAGGGGGCGCTGTACTGCTTCCCTAAGATCGACACCGAGATGTACAACATCCATGATGACGAGCGCTTCATGCTGGACCTGCTCAAGTCGGAGAAGATCCTCATGGTGCAAGGCACCGGGTTCAACTACCCCACCCCCGACCACTTCCGCGTGGTCACGCTGCCGTGGGCCTCGCAGCTGGAAAACGCCATCGAGCGCCTGGGCAACTTCTTGAGCGATTACCACCAGCACTAACACTGGGCCGGGGTCGGGAGTGTGTTTCCCCCTACTCCCATTTCTAGATGCCGAGTTGCCAGAGGCGATAGTCCCCCACCATCTCACCGGCCACCACTAAGCCATGTGAGCGCGGTCGGTAATCTCGTCGGCTGGCAATTTCGGGCGCTTGCGGCCTGGATATTGCCACCTTCATAGACCGGCAGCGCAAGCCCTGGGAAGCGAACCCGCGTGCGTGCCGGAAAAGGAGAACGTCTAGCGCGAGTTCAAGGGGAACGTCGCGCCCGCTTGACAACGCTTCCCTGCGCGTGCCGTTAAACAGGGTTAACGTATGTTACATGTCCGAATCAAAGAAAATTTCAGTCCTCGGCGCCGGTAACCTCGGCGCCCAAATCGCCTACCGCGCCGCCTTTTACGGTCACTCGGTGACGGCCTTTGACATTAGCGACGACGCCATCAGCGCCGCCAAGGAGCGCGTAAAGAAGATCGCCGGCAACTACGTCCGCGACCTCGACGATGTCTCCGAGGATAAGGCCAAGGCGGTCGTCGATAAGATCGCGTACACCACCTCGCTGGAAGAAGCCGCACGGAATGCCGACTACATCATCGAAGCGGTACCGGAGAACCTGGACATCAAGAAAGACACCTACACCAAGCTCGCCGAGTTCCTGCCCGAGGAGACCATTCTGCTGACCAACACCTCCACTCTGCTGCCGAGCGACTTCAAGGACGCCACGGGGCGCACAGACAAGTTCCTCGCCTACCACTTCGCCAACAACATCCACATCGCGAACGTGGTGGAGGTCATGCCGACTTCCGACACCGACGACAGCGTTGTCGAGCAAGTAATGGAGTTCGCGCCCACCATGGGCATGCGGCCGATCCGCCTGCACCGCGAGCACGCGAAGTACATCATCAACTCCTTCTACTCCACCTGGGTCGATCAGGCCCGCGACATGTGGGTACTCGGTGTGGCCGACATTGAAACCCTCGACGAGGTGGCCTCCATGCTTGCCGGAACACAGCAACTCGCCCCGTTCCTCGCACAGGACAACACCGGTTTGGGCGTGGCCTACCAGATCACGAAAAACCGGGCTGAAACGGGCGACCCGCTCGCGATCGAGTTCAGCCGGCGCCTAAAGGAAGAGTTCATTGACAAGGGGCATATTGGCAAGGAATCCGGCCAAGGCTTCTACATCTACGACGAAAACGGCAACCCCACGGGTTTGTCCGACGCCGCGAAGAAGAAGTACCCGCCGGTGGATCCGGCGAAGTAGGGGTTCCTTTCGGTGGGCCTTTGGTCAGCTTGTTCCTTGAGGTTTGACCCGGGGATTTCCCTCTCCTCGGACGACTACTCCCAGCGCGTCTCTATTTTCGTATTCCTCAGACAATTCACCGATAGTGAGGGGAGCACTTTCAGAGGTCACGAACGCGCTCGGTTGTCCAGAGCTCATGCCCGCTAGCGCGAGGAGCACGTGACCTCGGTTTTTCGTTGGCTGGGTTCGCTGGGCTCATCCCCGCTAGCGCGGGGAGCACCGCATTCGCCCCGATGCCGAGGTCTCCGCCGCGGGCTCATCCCCGCTAGCTCGGGGAGCACTCGTGGGAGTCGGTGACTGGTAAACCGTCCGAGGGCTCATCCCCGCTAGCGCGGGGAGCACACCTACATGCTCGGGGCGGGGGCACCTACCTCGGGCTCATCCCCGCTAGCGCGGGGAGCACGGTATGACGATATTTGGGACCCGGAGGCGAACCGGCTCATCCCCGCTAGCGCGGGGAGCACAACCCGGAGCGCCTGGAGGAACCGCACTGGGGGGCTCATCCCCGCTAGCGCGGGGAGCACTCGGGGGTAGTCGAGAACTTTTTCCACGAGTGGGGCTCATCCCCGCTAGCGCGGGGAGCACTTCCGCAGGCAGGCATGATCCTGCTCGCCCTGGGGCTCATCCCCGCTAGCGCGGGGAGCACGTATCGCCACCGACACCGCTTGGCTGAAATACCGGCTCATCCCCGCTAGCGCGGGGAGCACTGTTTGACGCTGACTTGCATGGGGTTAACCTGCGGCTCATCCCCGCTAGCGCGGGGAGCACTTCCGCGACCTTCATGTCGACGAATTCGACGGCGGCTCATCCCCGCTAGCGCGGGGAGCACACACCATGCTGACGCAACACCGGGCCAACAGTGGGCTCATCCCCGCTAGCGCGGGGAGCACTGTCGCTGTTGGACGCGACTCCGTGCCCGTCTAGGCTCATCCCCGCTAGCGCGGGGAGCACGATACCAGCCAGGTCACGAACATGAACAACATGGGCTCATCCCCGCTAGCTGTACTGACCGGGGACATTAGTCGAGGAAAGGTTGACCTTGTCGTAACGGCAATGTCTACAGTCGCTTGTCATGACCATTTCAATGATTGACAGTGCCTCGGGCATGAGCCGAGTCCTGACGGCGGACACGAAGGCTCGCGACGACCTCATCCGTGAAATGTGGGCTCCCATGGCGGGGATGTACCACTTCATCCCCGGCGGCGTGGACATGGCCACCGTGCACCAGCAAAACTTCGGCTTCCGTCCAGACTCCGCGATCGAGCAGGTCCGCGAAGGTCTGGAGTTCCTTGTCGCGGCAGATGCGTGGACCCGCGTCGAGAAGGCCCTCGAGAACGGCATCGCAACGTTGGCGTCTGCCGATCCGGGTGTGACGATCCCCGACCTGAACGTGCTGCTCGTCCTCGGGGATCCGACCAGCCAGCACTTCGTCGGCGAGGTGCAAGGGCTGTCAGGATTCGGCGGTATCAGTGGCTACATCGCCATCACCGTCTGGCCCACCTCGCGTGTCCTCGATCGCCTCGAGGCGATCGCGGTCCACGAACTGCACCACAACGTGCGCTACTCACCCGGCGGGATCGTGTGGGACCCACAGACGGTGATGGTCGGCGAGCACGTTGTGTCCGAAGGGCTCGCCGACATTTTCGCGTCCGAACTGTACGGCGACGCCGGCTACACCCACTTCGTGCGCGACGAAACCCGCTCCGACGACCAGGTCCTGGCGAAGGTCGCCAGCGGCCTGGGCGTCACCGGAATGGCAGACTTCGCAGCCTGGGTGCTGGGCGACTCCAGCGCACAACTATTCGGTGCCGAGCCTGTCGGCCTGCCCACCGGGGCCGGTTATGCAGCCGGTGCTCGGTTTGTTCGCGCATACCTCGACGTCACGGGCACCACGGCCGCCCAAAACGCCAGTACTCCCGCGTCCGAGATCCTGCGCATTGCGCTGCCACGGCTGGGCCTGACCACAGACGCGGCACACTGAGCAGCACGTCGAACGACAGGAGCCCGGTGATGGAATGGACGGTGCACGAGCTCGCTGAACGCGCTGGAATCAGCGGCCGCACGCTGCGGCACTATCACCGCATCGGGCCGCTCGAGCCCGACCGCGTCGGGTCCAACGGCTACCGCTACTACGGTCCCGACGCGGTCGCGCGCCTGCAACGCATCCTCCTGCTCCGCGACACGGGTATGCCACTGGCCGACATCGCCGCAGTCCTCGACGCACCCGAGACGCCCGCCGCCGAGGTCGAAGCGCTCCAGGCCCACCTGACACAGCTCGCTGAGGACCGCGAGGCCCTAGACCGGCGCATCAGCGCGGTCGAGCACACCCTGCAGATGCGTCGAGAGGGCCGCGAACCACGCATGGACGTGATGCTCGAAGGCTTCAACGATCGCTACGAGGCCGAGGTCGTACGACGGTGGGGACGCGAGGCCTTCGCCGCGTCGAATCGGTGGTGGCATGCCAAGTCCGTGGGACAGCAACGCGACTGGCAGGCTAGTGCCCAGGCCCTGCTCACACGGTGGGCAGGAATCCACGAAGCCGGCCACACACCCGGCTCACCAGTTGCTCAAGCGCACGCTGCCAACCACATGGCCTGGTTCGCTGACATCCCCGGAACACCCACCCACGCCGGCGATGCCGAACGATCCGCCGCAATGGTGCAAGGCATGGCCGACCTCTACGAGACCAACCCCGACTTCCACCAGACCTTCGGCAGCCCAGAGGCCGCGCAGTTCGCCGCGAACGCACTGCGCATCCACGTGCAGCATCCGGCCTGACAGCGGCGGGTGCCGCGGCGCCGTCCCGGACCGAAAGATGCCATGTCCCATCCCAACGCTGCCCTCACACCGCGTCACCGTCTGAAGGTTGCCCAACTCGTCGTCGAGGAGGGCTGGCCGATCAGTGAGGTCGCCGCCCGATTCCAGGTCTCCTGGCCGACCGTGAAACGCTGGGTCAACCGCTACCGCGCCGGCGAGTCCATGCACGACCGGTCCTCCCGCCCGAAGAGCTCGCCGAACAAGACGAGCACGCCCGTCACGAAGCGGTGCATCAAGCTGCGGATCAGGTTGCGGGAAGGTCCAGTTCAACTATCAGCACGGCTCGGGATCGCGCCCTCCACCGTCCACCGCATCCTCACCGCTGCTCGATTGAATCGGCTTTCACACGTCGACCGGGCGACCGGCGAACCGATCCGTCGTTACGAGCACGCGCACCCCGGGTCGCTGGTGCACGTGGACGTGAAGAAGCTGGGGAACATCCCCGACGGCGGTGGTTGGCGCTACGTCGGCCGACGCCAAGGCGACCGCAACCGTGTCGCCACGCCAGACAAGCCACGTAATCAGCACGGCGGGCCCAAGCTGGGCTACGCCTACGTCCACACCGTTATCGACGACCACTCCCGCGTCGCGTACACCGAGATTCGCGACGACGAGACTGCTCTCACTGCCGTTGGAGTCCTGCAACGAGCCATCGACTGGTTCGCCGAGCGTGGGGTCACAATCGAGCGAGTACTGTCCGACAACGGCAGTGCCTACCGGTCGCATCTGTGGCGTGATGCCTGCGAGACGCTGTCGATCCGGCCGAGATACACGCGCCCATATCGCCCGCAGACGAACGGGAAAGTCGAACGCTTCCACCGCACGATGGCAGACGGGTGGGCTTACGCCCGCTGCTACCGCTCAGAGGCAGAACGACGCGACGCTCTCGAGTCATGGCTGCACCACTACAACCATCACCGACCCCACACGGCCTGCGCGAACCAGCCACCCTTTACGCGGTTGATCAATGTCCCCGGTCAGTACAGCTAGCGCGGGGAGCACTGCTGTCAACTCGACACCGTTACGGCGCTCCGCGGCTCATCCCCGCTAGCGCGGGGAGCACCTCGCTGGACGGGCAGTGGTTCGTCGGCGGCGACGGCTCATCCCCGCTAGCGCGGGGAGCACTCCAGCTGCGCTTCGGGCCACGGGTCGGTTCCGGGCTCATCCCCGCTAGCGCGGGGAGCACCTCAAGCTGCCATTAAAGAGCTCGGCCTGACTGGGTTCATCCCCGCTAGCGCGGGGAGCACCCGAAGTCCTACGACTTTTTGGGGTGCGTTTTGGGCTCATCCCCGCTAGCGCGGGGAGCACAACGGGTACACCGGTGCCGCACGCCGCGAGTTCCGGCTCATCCCCGCTAGCGCGGGGAGCACAGTGCTTCGATGTCAGTCATTGTGAGACTGTCCGGCTCATCCCCGCTAGCGCGGGGAGCACTCCCGTCGGAGTGGGCCCTGCTGGAAGGTGTTGGGCTCATCCCCGCTAGCGCGGGGAGCACGTGCCACTCGACCCACGCATTGGGATAGTGGAAGGCTCATCCCCGCTAGCGCGGGGAGCACCACAAGTCGCGAACCCGCTCCGCGCTCCAGTTGGGCTCATCCCCGCTAGCGCGGGGAGCACTAGCGCGATTGAAGTCTTATCAAGCCCCCTAAAGGCTCATCCTCGCTAGCGCGGGGAGCACGCACCACCACGAACGGCACCGATTGGATAGGACGGCTCATCCCCGCTAGCGCGGGGAGCACCCTGTGCTTGAGGATGGGATGGAGTTTAAGCCGGGCTCATCCCCGCTAGCGCGGGGAGCACCAAAGGACTACGCAGATGCGCCGCTGGGAACCGGGCTCATCCCCGCTAGCGCGGGGAGCACTAGAGGAAGTCGATGGGGATGCGGGCCCACTGGGGCTCATCCCCGCTAGCGCGGGGAGCACGCGTAGTGCCCGCCGTTGTAGATGATCAAGCCGGGCTCATCCCCGCTAGCGCGGGGGGCACTGAACCCCTTCGTGTTGTGGAGGGGTTTGGAGGGGCTCATCCCCGCTAGCGCGGGGAGCACCAAGGGCATCGCCGCCTCGTTGAAGGGTGTGCAGGGCTCATCCCCGCTAGCGCGGGGAGCACGGCGACTACACGTTACCGTCGAGTTCGTGGACGGGCTCATCCCCGCTAGCGCGGGGAGCACGACCTGGTGGGCACCGGCTACACCGACGCGGACGGCTCATCCCCGCTAGCGCGGGGAGCACCAGGCGGCGGCGCCGCGCCCTGTGTGGCCGTGGGGCTCATCCCCGCTAGCGCGGGGAGCACGATGTGAAGTGGGACGACGTGTCGCGGCGGCGGGGCTCATCCCCGCTAGCGCGGGGAGCACTCCGCGGCAGCCAGCCGCGGCAGCAGCTCGTAGGGCTCATCCCCGCTAGCGCGGGGAGCACCGTTGGTCTCCTTCGAGGATGATTCGGATAGCGGGCTCATCCCCGCTAGCGCGGGGAGCACCATCGATATTGCCCGAGGTTAGGCGCGTCACGGGGCTCATCCCCGCTAGCGCGGGGAGCACTTATCTCCGATCATTCGGTGGCGGACTGGTCGGGGCTCATCCCCGCTAGCGCGGGGAGCACGTCATGGATCTGACCATATTCCCCGATTAAGCGGGCTCATCCCCGCTAGCGCGGGGAGCACAAGTTTGACAACAGCTCCGAACGCGCCGATCCAGGCTCATCCCCGCTAGCGCGGGGAGCACCGACGATTGCCGTCGATGACCAGGTTGTCGATCGGCTCATCCCCGCTAGCGCGGGGAGCACGCGTCAATGGTTGTGCCGGTGATTTCTACATCCGGCTCATCCCCGCTAGCGCGGGGAGCACTTGCAGGGCGACACGGACTACATCGCCGGTTGGGGCTCATCCCCGCTAGCGCGGGGAGCACAGGCAAGTCGTTTAGAAGCGCCATTACGGGGCGGGCTCATCCCCGCTAGCGCGGGGAGCACACATCACTCCATCTCGAAGTTGTCGGCGATCCAGGCTCATCCCCGCTAGCGCGGGGAGCACCGCTCGCTGGTTGGGGAACGGCAGCCACCACAGGGCTCATCCCCGCTAGCGCGGGGAGCACGCCCTCGTGAAGGAGGATTTATGACAACCAACGGGCTCATCCCCGCTAGCGCGGGGAGCACCGTCATCACCACCTGCGACACCTGCCGCGTGACGGCTCATCCCCGCTAGCGCGGGGAGCACCGGGGGATCCGCCCATTCGATGCTGGACACCGGGGCTCATCCCCGCTAGCGCGGGGAGCACACGGTGAAGGAGGTGGGGTAATGGTGACGCCGGGGCTCATCCCCGCTAGCGCGGGGAGCACACGATGCGGATGTAGAGGTCGGTGCCGCGGGACGGCTCATCCCCGCTAGCGCGGGGAGCACACGTCCTGCGGCAGCTCGTCGGCGATGCGGGCGGGCTCATCCCCGCTAGCGCGGGGAGCACGCGAGCTTCCGGTACTCGCGGGTGGCGATGAGGGGCTCATCCCCGCTAGCGCGGGGAGCACTTTCAGAATTTGGTTGATTTCGTTCGAGCCGACGGCTCATCCCCGCTAGCGCGGGGAGCACGGGCGGCTCATCGCAAGCACCGCGCCCAGGTCGGGCTCATCCCCGCTAGCGCGGGGAGCACAGGGTCGAGATTCAGCGCCGACGTCCCGTTCGCGGCTCATCCCCGCTAGCGCGGGGAGCACGTGTTCTCCTTCTGTGGTGTGGTCGCGCCGGGGGGCTCATCCCCGCTAGCGCGGGGAGCACGCACGCCCGCGAGCTCGCATGCGCCGAGTGAGAGGCTCATCCCCGCTAGCGCGGGGAGCACCTGAACATGGTTACCGGTTTAGTGGCAACACCTGGGCTCATCCCCGCTAGCGCGGGGAGCACGTCGAATCAACCGCAAAGTTTCCGACGATGTTCGGCTCATCCCCGCTAGCGCGGGGAGCACTGCGGTTGCGTAACACCCTGTACACCACCGTCGGGCTCATCCCCGCTAGCGCGGGGAGCACGGTGGACGACGACGAATGACCCTGCTTGACGTGGGCTCATCCCCGCTAGCGCGGGGAGCACCCGGACTACACACCGACCTCGCACGCGAATTTCGGCTCATCCCCGCTAGCGCGGGGAGCACGACTTCCCGCCGGGCATGAGGTCGGCCCAGTAGGGCTCATCCCCGCTAGCGCGGGGAGCACTCACGATGGTGCGCGGCCGTGAGCGCCTCAGTGGGCTCATCCCCGCTAGCGCGGGGAGCACGCGAGAATCTGTTCCGCCCGGGCCCGCTTCGACGGCTCATCCCCGCTAGCGCGGGGAGCACGTTTGGATGGCCTGGCCAGCAGCTCGCCTGACCGGCTCATCCCCGCTAGCGCGGGGAGCACCCTATCAACGTTCGGAAACTTTCCGCAACGCTGGGCTCATCCCCGCTAGCGCGGGGAGCACCCCTTCCTGAACAGGAAGGACGAGAGCCTGCAAAGCATTCTAGACCCGACTTTAAAGCAACGCTACCGCCCCTTATAAGTCCTCCGCTGCCGCCTAGCGTTGCTCCAACCGGTGCGTCTAGCGTTCTCGCTCTGTGGCTTCTGTCGGACCATCAACGTAAAACCATCAAAGTCCTCTGGAACCCAATCGTGTCGGTGCGTCCTAAACTCCATCCCCTGCTCGTTATCGGAGGAATAGACAAGCAACGCCCTCCCGTCTTTGACAAGCAGCTCCGTACGCTCCCACAGCAAATCGCGCACGCGTGCCGACGGCCGCCCCACAAAGACCCCCGGGGAGATCTCGGCAAGCCATTTGGTCAAGTCCCCTCGGAGTCCGGCCGGGCATGCAGTGATGACGAGAACCATCATGATTCTTCAGACCAATTCACCCCGGCAGCGATTGTTTCCAGCTCGCTCCACAGCATAAGCTCGACGTCAGTGATGAGGTCGGCGTCTGATACGTCCATGAGGTACTTTAAGTCTGCAACCATTCGAGGCATGAGACGACGTTCCACCACTTTATCGCGGACTTTTCGTCGCGCCTCAACCCCGGGACTCGATGCTCCGCAAGATGCGGCGTCAAAGGCAGCGGGGATGGCAACTTCGGCTTTGTATAGGTCTGCGATGTCGTAGACAAAAGAGCGATCCGTTCCACTGTGTACGACACCGAGGGCAGGCACAAAGCCGAGGCCGGCAATTACCGCATGAGCTACTCCATATAGTGCCGCAGAAGCCGAGGTAAGGGCCTGATTGATCGGGTCAGAGGATTCGTAATCACTCGGATCATACGACCGCCTAGTCCAGCTCACGCCAGTTCGTTCTGCTTCCCTCGCGTAGATCTTTTTCATGCGTGCCCCCTCACGCCCCCGCAATTGAGCCATCGTCAGCTGTGAGACGTCCTCATCAGGGAAGCGCAGGCCGTACATCTTTCTGGCGCAATCGAGGCGCCTGCGCTGATTGGTCACAATCGCCGCCTGCGCCTCAGCCATCCGCGCCGACTTCGCGGGCGGGCGACCCGACGCGTAGAAACGAACTCCCCGCTCCCCTACCCACGTGACGGAACATCCCGCGTCCCCGAGCAGAGCCATCGCAGCATACGTCACTCGGCTGCCTGGACCCAGAAGCAGGGCTGCAATGGTCGTCGCCGGGACGTACGCAACGCCTCTCTGATCAGTAATGGTGAGCGCGTTGTTATCTCGATTAACCACGCAACGCTCCGCATAAAGGAAGCTCACCCGATCACCCATGCGAGCGAGCTCCTTGCGGGTCAGCGGAACCTCCCCTGGGGTAGCCACTAGCGCTCCACCCGCGCAAGCGTGAGCAGCCCACAGCCATAGGCCCGCGAGCGCCCGAGGCCGTCCACAAGCGTGCGTCGCAACGAGTCCGCGTCGGTGACCTCAAGCGTTCCTGTAAAACGCGCCTTGGCAATGTGGACTGCGCGTCCTTTGCGCTCAGTTCCGCGGTAGAAGCGGTCGGTCCCGCGCTCCACGACGGCCGGAACGTCAACTGCGGTCCAGCTACTGTCCTCCAAGGTCGCGGGCGCAAGCGCAAAACCTGCAGCCTCGGCTCTCTTGTACAGCCACTCGAGCTGGTGCGTTTCCGACACGTGCGCCTTTACCTTCCCGCGCTTGCCTGGCGTGGGCTCGGAGTACGTCGGGTTCGCTACCAGTTCGAAGCGCCACCTCTGTCCTTTCATAAGCGAATCGAGCATCCGACCGTAATCAGCGGACTCACCCGGGCGTGTCTCCCACCCTGCCTGTTCGACGATGTGGCGGGTGGTGGGCTTCTCGGGCCCCACAATGTAGAGCACGTGCTCGTGTTCATGCTTGTCGACGCGCCATAGCACCCGCCCGTCCGATTCATCGAGATCCGGAGGAAAGGCGGCGCGCACAGCCGCGTGCATCGCTTGGGGGTTGGTAAGCAACTTTGCCCCGCCACGGCACTTTGGGTTGATGAGTACTCGAGTAAAGGTTGTCATGCCGACACCACCGCGCTGAAAAAGTCATCGTCCGCACGGCCTAACTCGTTGTCGAATTCGACGTAGCTGGCAAGGATGACGTTTCGCCACCCGTACTTCCGGTGCCGCGGGTCGAACGATAGGGGGACGTCTTGCCGTGGCACCGCACCTGCCTCGCCCGGCGACGCATCGCGGTAGATCGGCAGCTTGACGCGCTTTTCCCGCTCCTTCTTGTGGGACGTTGTCGCGTGCCACGTGTGGTGCTGACTAAGCGCTTCTTCTGCCGGGGATTCGACCACGCCGAGTACCAGATCAGGTGGGGCAGGGCAGGAGCGGCGCCCGAGGAACAGCGGAAACGCTGGTGCATTCAGAGCCTCTGCAAGACCATCGAGAAGTTCCCGGCGCGGGGATTCGACGGCTGCGACGAATGCGGCGTCGGAAAGAAAGTAGCGCGTCACCAGCGACGCGTTAGCCGTCGGATCGACGAGCCACGGCTGGGCCGTCTGATAATCCCTAAGAAGGCTACCTGACTGATCAACCCGCACCGCCAAGGTAAGCTCTGCAAGGTCTTCCACGGGGTCCGTCCTGCGCCTACCTTGTGCGGCCGCCAACAGACCCACGATCCCGGATTTCGTCGGCGTTGCTGCCGTCGCGCGCGTTTTGAAGCGAGACTCATCGCCCCACGACTGCATAGGCCCCTTTAACAGGAGCAAAAGAGAAAATGCCGACATCGCTACTCCCCTTGAGCGGCTACAAGCGCGTCACGAGTCAGGTCCAGCAGCTCCATAAGGTTTGCTTTCTGCGCGATGCCCTCGAACGGGTTGCCGAGCTCACCGAGCGCAGCGACGAACGCCGCACGAGGCACAAACCCGTAGGTCTGCTCAATCTGCTTTTCCTCCCGCGCGAGCGACTGCGCACCGGCTAGCCGCCGCCCCACGGCCGAGGAGGTTTCCACCGGTTCCTCGAAGGCGTTGACCAGGCTCACCGGGCGAGTATCACGCACAGCGACGTATACAAGCTCCGGCAACGTCTGGTTGGCGAAAGTGTTGACCTTGCCGGTTGGAAGCGCCTTAGCAAATGCGTCGATGAAGCTGACGGCGGCCTCGCGTGCGGCTTCCGCAGATCCAATGTTCGCCTCAAGGCCGTCGACGTTGACCGAAGCGTAGCGATACAGCGTCGACGACATCATCTGCACAGTACCGATCATTCCCGCGCCGGTCTCCTGACCTTCGGCGGCGAGATCGTCCACCGCCGTGAAGTAATCGAATTCGGGGCTGGATGCGTGAATACCCAGGGCATGAGCGACTTGGACGGCAGCATCGACGTTGAAAGCGGCATCATCAGCCACCATGCGTCCGAACATCGCTACATCGACCGAGTTGTCGCCGTTTAGTGCTTCCTTTGCAGCCTTTTTGTCGATCTTCTCTCCGTCCGCCTCCATGAGCAGGTTTACTGCCTTTTCGATCTGGTGGGGGCTGAGGAACAGGAGGTAGCCAGTGCGCGGGTACGGCGACGTCTCCACCGGTTCACCCTCATCGGACTTCTTCGGCTTGACCACGGCGGTCTTGATCCCGGCGGCTTTGAAGAGCTCCTCGACGCGGGCGATGGATGTGGCATCGTCCCAGCCTGCCCTCTCATGCACAGCTTTGGCGATCTTTTCGGGAAGACGGGTCGAACGATCACCGATGGAATCGGCGGCGCCGCTTTCGTTGAAGTAGCGGCGGATCGCGCGCTTCCAGGACTGAGAAGACACGCGCTGGCGCGGCACTCCTCCGAAGATCGCAGACTTCGGCGCACCAGTGTCGTCGCGGTTGATCAGTGAGGGCGGGATGGTCTGAAGCGCGTGGACGTCAATGACAAGAGACATGATTAGATTTCCTTTTCAGTATCGATGGTGTTGGAGTTGGGGTCGGTTTTCGGCGCATTGCTCAGGCCTCGGGAAAATTCACGGCCCCAGCGGAGGAGCACACCGTTCCTGTTCTTGGGCGAGGACAGCGCGCGGAGGTCCCCCGCGAACGCCCCGTAGTCGAACCCGAGCTCCCGGGCCTTGAGAAGGTCAACCAGCGAGCGGAGGTGTACTGCGCGCGCCTCCTCGGTCGCTGCGAGCTGCATGGCGTCGAAACGCGGCTTGACGGAGTTGGAATCGCTCAGCGCTACGAGCCTCCCGCACGCCTGGGCGAAGGATTGAGCCTCGATGTGCGCTGGCCTCTTCGCGCTCTGCATGTGCCGGGCGAATAACGACAGAGCCGTGTATGCGGCGTACTCGGAGGGAGATGCGGAATCGGCCTTGCCCAGTTCAGAATCAGACAGCTGAGGGCTCAAGACCATAAGGGTCTCCTGCAGCCCGATGGGGTTCTCGTTCGCCGGGCGGGAGGAGTTCTTGCGCAGCTGCGCGAGAATCCCTCGAGCGATTGCGGCCGCTCGATCCCCCCGGGACCCGAGGTAAGACTCCTGCAGGCGCTTCGCTGTGTGGCCAACCGCTGCGCGAAGCTGCGGCCTGTTGTCCGTTGTTGTATCTGTTGTTGTATGGGTCACGTTGCGTTTTCCTCCTGTTGCTGTGTGGGCCGCGGATGAGCGAGGGGGAGATCCTTTTTCAGCTTTCTGGCTAGGGCGTCCCTGAGCCCCCCGGCGCTCACCACCGTCGGGTTATCACCTTCATTGCGAGGCGGCACGACCCTGCCGGCTATCGCCTTCGGCCCCGCGCCGGCAACGAGCTCGTTCGCCTGAAGGCGGGCGTCAGCAAGAACCGTGCGCTGCCACAGCTCGCCGGAGGTCTCGAGGCTGTCCCAATCTAGCGTGGCTAGCCAGCGATTGAACTGCGGCTCGAGGCGGGCGAGGAACTTGTCAGTCGCGTCAGCCCCGAATACGTAGTCCGCCCCGGCCGCGACGTGCAGCTGGCCAGCGAACCATCCCATGCTAGTTGCCGCCCTCATCGTTGCCTCAGCGGCGCTCCGCGCGACAAATCGTGCTTCTTGAGCCAGGTCATCATCCTCGAAGAACACCAGTGGGAGGCTGACACTCGCGCTGATGATCGTGCCAACGGACGAGGCCTGAGGGCCGTACTCCATCGAGACAATACGCAGGTCGAGGACCTCGCGTTCCAATGTGCCCTCGCGGCTCAAACTACCGAGGTTCTCTAGCGTTTTAGGCCGGATCGGCGCCAGATTCTTCTCGGTAAACCCGGGGTCCGACTGCGTAGCGATGAGCGGGTCGAGCGAGCGCCACATCGTCCTATTGAGGTCATAAGGCCGCGCGTAGTAAACGGGCTGCCCTTTCTTCGACTTGTTGGAGCTGTAGCGGTACGGGGTCATCGGGTCTTTGAGGATGTTCTTCCCTGCCTCCGGAATCTGGTCTCCGTTGCACACAAGGACCGCCGTGACGAAGCCGCCTTCGGAAAACAATCGCACTCGCCTGCTTTGCCACGTAGCCAGGTCTGCGGGGCCCATGGGGATGGGGTGGGGACGCTCGGCAGGGCCATCCGGTTGACGTTCCCAGGCTGGGAGGTCGTCATCGTTCCCGGCAAAAATCGTCTCCGGGGTCGAATTAAACAAGAGTGTCTCCAGCAGAGTCTCTCGCGTGATAACGGTTCCACCGGTCATTCCCGTCCACCCGGTGCCAATCGGATACCCTTTACCGCCTTTGACGCGGGGATCGGCGATTGCGCCCGACTTGATGCCCGAATAATCGAAGGCCTGGGTATGCACGAGCCACCGCGCAGCCTCCGCGAAGGTGAGCGAGGCGCGCCCGGAGCCGGTGCGCATGGTGAAGTAGTCGTGCTCGGCCTCAGGCACGATCCGCGAAATAGGACTGCGAGTCTTCTTCGTCGTATCCAGCGTAGCCACCTGCATGAACGGCGCGTGATCATCGAAGAGGTAGAATCGGTCCTCGTAACGATTGAGGTAGTCGAGAACGTCCTCGTCGGACCCCTTTGCCCTAAAGTGTTTCCGCTTTTCGGTGAACCATCGAGACCAGCTGAATTCGTCTCTTACCTTCCTGGACGCAAGCTGGGGCGCAAGCGCATCATGATGGGCTCGCCAAAAGATCGCGAGCAGCACGCGCAGTATTGCATAGTCCTGCGTCGGCGAATCCCCGACAATGGAGCTGGCGCGAAGGGAGCCATCAAAAAGCTGGCGGATGCCGACCGTGTGGGCCGTCCCCTCGTGGTCGTGCACCACTATCCAAGGCTCGTCCAGCAGGTTAAAGCGTGGGTCTGTCATGCAGAAGGTCCTCCTTTCTTTCGAAATGTGTGTTGGTGGTGGATGACTGTCCGCGGTTGAGGCGGTGCCCGCAGACTACGCAACGGTTCAGACATCACTGCCCCGTCCATCGCTCACGATTTCGATTCCGAGCTCGTCGGTGTAGCGCACAGTAAACCTCCCGATTGTGATCTCGCCGTGCTGATCAAGAGGAAGGGCTAGTTGCCCCTTCAGTAGGTTGCTCTGCTGCCAGCCGATAGGCGTGATCTGCTCTAGGCCGCCGACAACCGCGTCAAAGTCGTCGTCCCACCGTGTCATTCGCGCGGGTAGCCGCACGGTGCTGGCGGCGAGGTGCCGGGCCTCTTTATATGGAGGTTCCTCACTATCCTCGAAGTCCTTAAAACCACCACCATACGGGCGGTAGACGGACTCGCCCGCTACGATTGGAATGACCTCTACGGAGGGTTCTGCGTCGCGGACCTGGGCATTTCCGGCTTCCTCTCGGTCGAGAAACGCCATCGCTTGGTCGGTCAGCCCAAATAGTGCGGTAAATTGCTTCGCTTCTTCTGGAACCGGAAGCATGTATGTTCCTGCACGCGAGTGAGCTTCCACCTGACGCTGGTCGTCTTCCGCGACGGCTTCCTCCCACGCCCGCGCCCAGGCAGAAGGGATTCTGGAATCCGCAGAGTAGACCGTACGAACAAGCCCGGGGATGTCGTCGGGTCGACGGAACGTTTGCGGAAGGTTCGCGAGGGTCGCGAGTAACAGCTTGGTTCCGTAGATAGCTGCCGCGCCGGAGTCGAACTCAGGGACAGGATCGCGTCCGACGATGGCCCGCACGATCACCTGCGGAGACTGCAGACGCTTTGGGCGATCCGACTCCGGGCGTCGGTGGCGGTGAACGCGCCCGATGCGCTGAATTATTAGGTCGATAGGCGCGATATCGGTGATGAGGACGTCGGCATCGATGTCCAAGCTCTGCTCGGCAACCTGGGTCGCTACCACGATGCGCCGATACGGCCTGCCCTGTCCACGATGGGCATCGGGACCGAGCGCGGCGCGCAGCCCATCTTCCTTCTCCGCGCGCTGCCAGGCGACAAATCCCGCGTGGTGGAGCTCGGTATCGTTGGGGTACCCGGAGGCGATGCGCCGGTATGCCTCCTGAGCTCGAGCGATGGTGTTGCATATGACGAGCGCACAGCCGCCGTCGACAAGCAGCTCCCCAAGCTCGGCGGTTAAGTCGTCCAGCTCGTCGCTAAGGTAGCGGATCTCGGCGACGAGATTCGTCGGTGCGGGATCGACAGAAATGGTTTCGACGGACTCCTGAGTTGCCACGGTGATGAGGGGGTATGCGTCGCTCGGGATGTCGGGCAGTTCGGCCTCCGTGTAGGCGGCCACAAGCGCTTGGCGACGCTCCGGCGGCAGCGTCGCTGTCATCACAATCACGCTCGCCCCGTAGTACGCAAGCCAGCGAATGGTCCTCATGAGGTAATCCGATGTGTACGTATCAAAAGCGTGCACCTCGTCGAAGATCACGACCTTGCCGGCCAGCGCCACGTGCCGCAGCATGGAATACCGCTGCTTAAGCGCCATCATGAGCACCTGGTCGATGGTGCCGACGACCACGTTGGAGAGCAGACCGCGCCGCCTCCCGCTCATCCACGAACTGGCCACGACGTGCCCCTGTTTTCCGTGGTCCTTCCCGACGCCGTAATAGCGCAATTTTTGATACGACTCGGAGAGCTGGTTTTTCGAGTGCGCCAGATACATCGACGAGACGTGATCGTCTTCCACCGAACTCTCTGCCCACTTCATGACACGTTCGAGCAGCCCGTTCGCCGTCGCCATCGTCGGCGCAGCGAAGTAGATGCCTTGCGCCCCCTTCCCCATCGCCATGGCTGCGGCTAGAGCGCCTTCTGTCTTTCCGACGCCCGTCTCGGCCTCTAGAATGAGCAGGCCAGGCTGCTTAAGGTGCGACGCGGCGTCGAAAAAGGCGCGTTGCACAGGCCTCGGAGCGAACCCGAAGGCGCGCTCGAATACCCGATCTGAGCCAACGTCGGTCTTGGCCGGGGACCACGGGCCGGTAAGATCGGTGGCCTCCATGCCGCGGCACAGCCGCTCCTCCTGGGACTCGCCGACCACCATCGGAAACGCGTCCTGGTTGGAGGCGATCCAGTCTGCCATGACCACAAGGCCCGTGAGGATCTGAAGCGCCTTGACATTGTCGCCGCGGGCGTGTTCCAAGGCTTCCCGAGCGTTGGTAAGGTTTGCCATTTCGTCAAGAAGTTCGGCGTGGACCGCCTTCCACGGTGACTTGTATCGAGTCAGCGAACGCTCCTCGTTGGCCCCGTCTCCAGACGAAGGTATTCCGTGGTGCGCATCAACTACTCCGCTAAATCCGGGGTCATAACCACACTTGCGCAGCCACTTCTTGAGGATAATCCCCGAGGCCACCCCATGCGGGAACTTAGTAAGACTACGCTCGTCAGAGTTCATCTCAACTGGAAGGCCGGAGTCCCTCACGGCTGAGACAAGGTGCTCGAATTCTTCCTTGTAGCTCTGCGACTGGAAGGTAACCGTCGCCTTTCCAATGTCGTGAACGCCTGATAGCCACAGGTAGATCCGCCGCACGTCATCCTCGTCGATCTCGAGGCGGCCCGCGAGCCACTCCTTCATCCGGCGCGGCACCCAGACATCATAAACCGCCGCAGCTGCGCATGCCGTGTCGACGAGGTGCTGCGGAAGGCAGAGGTGCCCGGTTTCGTCCCCAGACTTCGCCCAGAGAGCCTTCGCTTGAGGCGATCGACGTGCAGCCCAGCCGTTCGCGCGCTGGGCAAACTCGAGGGTTGAAGGTGGTAGGTGCATTCTGCCTCCGAAGCAACGGAAAGGTGGGAGGATCAAGGAGGAGCCAGTCCCTGTGGACGTTGTCTACCTTAAACGAAGTTTCCTTTTCTGCAACCCTTTGCATGTTGCTTTCTTTAATCACTCACCAAGACCAGGTAGACTGCCCCTGGGAAGCACCAGCAGGGATGAGCCGATGCACAGGGTCGCATGGACCCGTTCCCCGCGACAGCGGGGATGGGCTCCATCTCCCCGCAGGTGGCCCCGCCGGCCTATTTTGCAAAATAGGCCGGTTTCGAAAAATAGGAAGTGATCGCCGGCGCAGACACCGACCGCCGCGAGCGGCTACCCGCGCCCTAGCGCCCGCACCTTCCAACCGGCGGCCTGCCAGGCCTCGGTGGGCAGGACGTTGCGGCCGTCGATAATGAGGCGCTGGTCCACGAGCTCGCCCGCGGCGGCCGGGTCGATGTCCCGGAACTGCTGCCACTCGGTGGCGAGGATGACGAGTTCGGCGTTTGTTAAGGCGTCATCAAGCGAAGATGCGTAATCGAGCGTGGGGAAGACGCGGCGGGCGTTGTCCATGGCCTCCGGGTCGAACACGCGCACGGCCGCGCCGGCGAGGGAGAGCTGGCCAGCCACGGCAAGTGCTGGCGAGTCGCGCACGTCGTCGGAGTTCGGTTTGAACGCCGCACCCAGCACGGTGACGCGCCGGCCGATCAGCGATCCGAGCTCCTCGCGGGCGATGTCCACGACGCGCTGGCGGCGCCGCATGTTGATGGCATCGACCTCGCGGAGGAAGGTCAGGGCCTGATCAGCGCCGAGCTCGCCGGCACGCGCCATAAACGCGCGGATATCCTTGGGCAGGCAACCGCCGCCGAAGCCGAGACCGGCGCCTAAGAACTTGCGGCCGATGCGGTCGTCGTAACCGATGGCGTCCGCCAGCTGGGTCACATCCGCTCCGACGATCTCGCAGACCTCGCTCACCGCGTTGATGAACGAGATCTTCGTGGCCAAAAACGCGTTCGCGGAGACCTTCACAAGCTCCGCGGTCTGCAGGTCGGTGAGGACGAAGGGGGTGCCGTTGGACAGGGGCGTGGCGTAGACCTCGCGTGCGATGTCCTCGGCGGTGGAGTCCTGCGCGCGGGTGCCCAGCACAATGCGGTCCGGCTCGATGGTGTCCTTCACGGCGTAGCCCTCACGCAGGAACTCCGGGTTCCACGCGATCTCGACCTCAGTGCCCGCCGGGGCAAGCCGGTTCGCGCGCTCCTGCAACGCCGCGGCGGTACCCACCGGCACCGTGGACTTGCCGAAAATGACGTGTCGGCCGGTTAGCTGGGGCACCAGGTCGTCGATAACCGCTTCGACGTAACGGGTGTCCGCGGCGTAGGAGCCACGCTGCTGCGGGGTGCCCACCCCGATGAAATGGACGTTGGCGAACTCGGCGACACGCGCGTAATCGGTGGTGAAATCAAGCCGGCCGGACGCGATGTTGCGCTCCAGCACCTCCGGCAAGCCGGGCTCGAAAAACGGCACCTTGCCCGCCTTGAGCTGGTTGATCTTGTTCTCATCCACGTCCACGCCGAGCACCTCATGGCCAAGCTCGGCCATGCAGGCGGCGTGGGTTGCACCGAGATACCCGGTGCCGATAACCGTCATACGCATGACGGCGAGTCTAGTCCCGGAAGTTCAAGTACGCCTTGGAAGGAGTGGGGCCGCGCTGCCCCTGGTACTTCGAACCGAGCCGTCCGGAACCGTACGGCGTCTGCGCGGGCGAGGACATGCGGAACAGAGCCAGCTGGCCGACTTTCATGCCCGGCCACAGGGTGATCGGCAGGTTAGCCACGTTAGAGAGCTCGAGGGTGATGTGGCCGGAGAAACCGGGGTCGATGAACCCGGCCGTCGAGTGGGTTAACAGTCCCAGGCGGCCGAGCGAGGACTTGCCTTCAAGGCGGCCGGCCAGGTCGGCCGGGAGGGTGATCTTCTCCAGCGTGGCGGCCAAGACGAACTCGCCGGGATGCAGCACGAACGCGTCACCGTCCTCGACCTCCACCAGCGTGGTCAGGTCCGGCATCTCCTGCTTTGGGTCGATGTGCGTGTAGCGCGAGTTGTTGAACACGCGGAAAAACTTGTCCATGCGCACATCGATTGAGGACGGCTGCACCAGCTCCTCGTCGTACGGCTCGATGGCGAGGCGACCGGAATCGACGGCGGCGCGAATGTCTTGATCGGAAAGAAGCACGGGACAGAGTTTACTGGGTAGGTGGTTTGTTGTTGCCGGGCCCCACGGTGCTACTATCACCTGCATTGCTTCACTGCCGGCGTAGTTTAGTGGTAGAACATCAGCTTCCCAAGCTGAGAGTGCGAGTTCGATTCTCGTCGCCGGCTCCACTTTTTCCTGCGGGTGCGCGGCGTTCCGCCTAAACCCCAACACCCCGAACTTGCAGCAAGTTTAGGGGGAATACGAGCAAGTTGACCCGTCAGGGTTTTGGGGGGAGCGGGGCACCGCCCAATTAGCGCCACCACACGAAACCCGCTACGGTGTTGTGCTGGCCTGGAACACGAGACATGTGGCGCACTGAGACTACAGTGCGCGTAAATCTGATGACGCCACCGAAGCCACTCCCCTGTACTCGTACTCCCAGAGAGGTTTCATGGCTTCCCCTACAACGCCGTCGTCAAGCGAACACGCACGCGGTTCGCAAACAATCATGGTGGCCGCCGCGCTCGCGGCTTTCATCGCCACCTTCAACGAAACGTTCCTCAACGTCGGTTTCACTCCAATCATGGCTGACCTGGGCATTAACGTCGCCACGGTGCAGTGGCTCGCCACCGCCTACATGCTGGGCGCGGCCGTGATGACCCCAACCGCCGGGTTCTTCATCACCCGCTTCGGCACCAAGCCCCTGTTCTTGGCCACCACGTCAGCGCTGATCATCGGTGGCGCCGTCACCGCCCTGGCCCCCAACTTCACCGTGCTGCTCATCGGCCGCATTATCCAGTCCATCGGCACAGGTCTGCTCGTGCCCATCGGCATGATGGTCGCGCTGACGGTCGCGCCGAAGCCGAAGATTGGCAAGTACATGGGCATCATGGGTTCGATGACCACGCTCGGGCCGTCAATAGCTATCTTGGCGTCTGGCGTGGTCCTCGAGCTCACCGGCAACAACTGGCGCGCACTGAGCTGGGTGTTCACCGCTCTGTCCGTCATCGTCTTCCTGGTTGGCCTGACCACCGTGTACAACATCTCGGACAACGCGAAGGCTCGCCTGGATTACCCGTCGCTCGCACTGGTTGCCATCGGTCTGATCGGCTTGCTCTACGGCATCTCCACCATCTTCGGACCGGCTAAGATCACGGCCGAGGCTACGTTCGTTGTTGGGCTCGTGGCGATGTGGCTGTTTGTCAGGCGCCAGGAGGTCGTCGATAAGCCGCTGATCAACCTCGCGCCGCTGAAGGTGTATCCCTTCGCCGCGGGTGTGCTGGTCAACGTCGTCGCGCTGATCATCGTGTTCTCCATGAACATCCTCGTGCCCACGCACCTGCAGAACGTGCAGGGCACCTCGGGGCTGACCGCGTCGCTGGTCCTCTTCCCCGCCATCCTGCTCGCGGCAGTCTTCGGCCCGATCGCGGGCAACATCTACGACTCGAAGGGTCCGCGCTGGCTCCTTCCCGTCGGTATGGGGCTCATGGCGGTGTTCGCACTCGCCACGGCGTACCTCATGCGTGTCGACGCACTGTGGCTGATCACCCTGGCTTACATCCCCGCCATTCTGGGCTCGGCGCTGACCATCGGCCCGGTTCAGTCGTTCGCGCTGGGTTCGCTGCCGCGCCAGCTCAACCCGGACGGTGTGACGATTTTCTCCACCAGCTTCCAGATCGCCGGTTGCGTCGGTACCGCCCTGTCCACGGGCATCTACGGCGCGGTTCTCGCCCAGGGTGACGGCGCGGGGGCGGCCAACAACGCTTTTCTTACCGTCGGCGTCGTCCTGTTTGTGCTTGCCGCCGGTGCGGTGGTCCTCGGTTATACGGGCACCCGGGCGCATACGCCTGCCGCCACCGCCCCTGCTACGGTGCAACCCGCCGATTCGCTGGTCAACGAGCTCATGAAGACCGACGTCTACCACCTCGCGCCCACCGCGACAATCCGCGAGGCCCTCCACATGTTCGTGAACAATCGCATCTCGGGTGTGCCGCTGATCAGCGACGGGCAGCTGCGCGGGTTCGTCTCCGATGGCGACGTGTTGGACGCCATCGGCGATTCAGTCCCCACCTTCACTACTCCGTACGCCTTGCTGAAGAACGAGGATTCCGCGGAATTCTCCACCGATGTGGCAGCGGTGCTTTCTCGCCCGGTGTCCACCATCGCCACCGAGTCTGTCATCACCGTCAACGTCAACGACGACCTCGGACATATCTCCTCGGTCCTGGCGGACAGGCACCTGAAGAAAGCGCCGGTGGTGGACGATACCGGCCGCGTCGTGGGCATCATCAACCGTTCCGACATCAACCGGTACCTGGTGTCCACCTACGTGGGCTCGTAGGCGATCACGCAGTACACGGCGTAATCGGCGTGCGGGAATAGGTGAACACCGCACGCCGGCCGTCGCTGTCGGGCCCGCGCAGGATGCCCCACCTGGGGTTGTAGTCCACCGCAGTGGCGCAACGCAGGGGCTCGTGGTTGTAAACCACGATCGTTTCGGTTGGGGTTTGAAACGTCACCCGGTTGCCCTCCACCGCAACGGCGTCCACCGGGAGCCAGTCCGAGGCGGGGCCATTGCCGGCTCGCAGGGCGGGAATCCAGTGGGGGCGGTGGCCGCTGCAGATGAGCGTGCACTCAGCGGCGCTGACACGCGTGCGCTCCACACCCGGTTGAGGCAGCACAACCACCTCCCCACCCTTAAGGCGCGCGGCGTTGCGGGAGGGTGAGTAGTCGAAACCCGGCGCGATGAGTGCCGTGAGCGAGAACGCCGCCTGTGCGCTGGCGAACTCCCGCACGGCCGTCTCAACCGCGGTACTGAAGGTCAGGGTCGTGGCATCGATGTTGTCTAACTGCGCCGGAACCCAGTCGTCGGGCAGGCCTGCGGGCAAAAAAGCGGACATGTCGATAGACATAGGGGTCATAGGTTTGCTCCAATCAAATCGCACTTCCGGCGCGCGGTCGCGCAGCCGGCCGATCTTCCCCCGGGAGCACCGTGCGCGACAGCGCGGTTGCTAGCCGACGAGCCGGGAGGCTTTTGAGCGTCGGACTTCTTGATCGCGAATCAAACAATAACAGACAGCTTGGTCTAGTGCAAGCCCGGGGTGGGCGGCGCCTCCGTTTTCCTCCCCCCAAATAGCTAGGTGGTCACGGATCCCTTGGCTGTGACATCTCAAATGTCACGGTGGACGAAATCGGGGTTGCGTTTCCCCAGGTGGTCACGGTCGAGAATTGCTTCACAGTGACATCTGGCCTTATCAGCGGCCTAGCCCGGCGCGCGAGGCGTCTATAAGCTGGGGTGCCATGCGCCTGACCCACCTAGCACTGCTCGGCTTGTACGCTGCCGGAGCATACATCGGTGTGAAAAGCCGACCGGTCCTGCCCTTCAACGACACCGACTTCGCGCCCGAGCACCCCACCCCGGTGCTGTACGTGCACGGGTTCACCAGCGCGACGAACACGTTCACCGTGAATGCCGAATATTTGCGCAGCCACGGGTATTGGACCTGGGGTTACGACTACGGCACGACGGAGCGACACAGCCTCGCCGCCTCCATCCCCGTCCTGCACGGCTTCGGCGACCTCAACGACCTGGTCCAGGAGCTCGGTGAGAACGTGGAAAAGGTCAAGGCCGCGACCGGCGCGGACAAAGTGGACATCGTCGCGCACTCGCAAGGTGGACTGCTAACCAAGCTCTACATCGCCGGCGGCGGGGCGAACAACATTCGGCGCGTGGTCGCCATCGGGGCGAACTTCCACGGCACGGACATCGGGGGGCTGGCGGAACGCGTCATTCCCTTCATCCAGCGCCGCCCGGGTATTGCGGAAGCCGTGGCCAGCACGAGCGCGCTGCAGCAGCTCGCGGGCTCGCCCTTCCTGGAAGAGATCGCGGACCTGCCCGACACAGACCCGCGGGTGGTGTACACCTCGATTTACACGCCGGCTGACCGCACGGTGACGCCGAACTCGTCCTCGATACTCGACAGCATCGACGGAGCCGACGTGATCAACATCGACCTGGAGAAGGCCTACCCCGGCTTCGCCCCGGTGATTCACTCACTGCTACCGCGCGACCCCAACGTCGCGGAGCTCACACGGTGGGGTCTCGAGCGCGAGGCGGGGTCTGAAAGTGACTAGGCCGCGCAGCGGAAGCCGATATGCGTGGTGGCCGAGTCTTCCGACTGGCCCTGGCGCGCCGGCGGTCGGTAGCGGTGGCAGTACTCCGGCGCGCACAGGTGGGAGCCTCCCTTGACCACCCGGCGCGGGTGGGTCTCGGCGGTTACGGTGGCCAACCGGCGCGCCTCTTCCCGTGCAGACGACGGGGCGCAACAGGAAACCGCTGCCTCGACGATGCTACGATTGGGCCCGGTGGCGAAGTACGTCGACGTCCACTCCCACACGTTGCCGATCAGGTCGGCGAACCCCCACGGATTGCGCCCGAATACCCCCACCGGGGACGCGACACCCCACCCCTGGTTCTCGTACGGAAAGCGGCCCTGCCAGGTATTCGCGCGCACCACACCGCCCGGCGCGTATTCGTTGCCCCAGGCATACACCGTCCCGGGACGCCCGGCTCGGGCGGCGTACTCCAGCTCCAGCTCCGTCGGAAGGCGCCGGCCCGCCCACCGCGCGTACGCCAGCGCGTCATCGTAGGCGACCTGCACCACGGGCCGATCCGGGATATTCGACCAGCTCACACCCCCCGGCCCGTAAGGCACGCGCCACGAAGCGCCCGGCTCGAAGCGCCACCACTGCCGCCAGTCCCGCAGATCCACCGGCCCAGCGGTGGGGATGAACACGAGGGACCCGGCTTTAAGGAGGGCGGGATCGACGTTGGGGAAGTCGTCGAAAAGCGGGGTTTGCTCCGCGACCGTTACGTACCCCGTCTCCTCCACGAACGTGGCGAACTGCGAGTTCGTTACTGGGTCTGACTCAAGAGCGAACTTATCGACGCCCACCTCGCGCGACGGGCCTTCCTCCGGGTAGAAGTCGTTGGTACCGGCGTTGAAAACGCCGCCCGGGACGCGGATTAGCTCGGTTAACCTAGGCATTTACGCATAATATCGTGCAATATGACCCGACCCACGCCGCACCGACCCAACATCCTCATCCTCTGCATGGACCAGTGGGACATGCGCATGGAACTGCCCGACGGCGTGGAGCTGCCCGCCCTGAAACAGTTAATGAACCGCGGTGTCACCCTTGACAAGCACTACTGCACCGTCCCGCAGTGCACCCCGTCACGCACCGCGATGTGGACCGGTCAGCACGCGAAGGCACTGGGCACGTGGGACAACACGGACTTTGCCTGGATCAAACCGCTCGACCCCGGCACGCCGACCATGGGCGACATGATGCGCGAGCAGGGCTATTACACCGCCTTCAAAGGCAAGTGGCACCTCTCGGACACCGGTTTCGGCGAGGCCGGTGCGCTGGAGGACTTCGGGTTCTCCGATTACCAGCTCTGGGGCGACAACTGGGGCCGCCCGCTCGAGGGCCAGGTCAAGGACGGTACCGTGGCGATGGAAACCGTCGACTGGCTACGCCACAGAGCCCCGGAGGACCAACCCTGGCTCCTCATCTCCTCAATGGTCAACCCGCACGACATCATGTACTACCTGGCACAGAAAGACGAGCTCGGGCACGAGAACGGCATCATGCGCCCCAAGCTCCACGGCCTGCCGACGATGGGCGAGCTCGAGCACTGGTGGGACCCGGCCCTGCCGGAGTCGGTTAGCGATGACCTCTCCCAGCAGCCGCTCGGGCCGAACAATTACAAAGAGTTCGCGCAGCTCAACTACACGCACGTGCCCGAGGGCCGCGAGGACATCTGGAAGCAGCGGCGCAACTACCTGGTCAACTGCATGCGGCTTGTCGACGCCCAGTTCGCCACAATCCTCGACGAGCTCACCGCCCAGGGTTTATGGGACAACACGGTAGTCATTTTCACCTCCGACCACGGCGAGATGAACGGCGCGCACGGTATGACCCAAAAGGGCGGCATCCACTACGACGAGGCCACCGTGGTCAACATGACCGCGGTTGTCCCCGGTGGCGCGCAGGGTGTGGAAACCACCGCCGTAGGCTCCCACATCGACCTGGTGCCCACTGCGCTCGCCTTCGCGGGGCTGGACAGCGCCGCCCGCGCAGAGAAGTATCCGAAGCTCCCCGGCCGTGACCTGTCTGGAGTGTTCACCGACCCGAAGGTGACTACCCCGCCGCGCGGCAGCGCCGAGGAACCCGGCGACGGCGCCCTTCTCATGTGGGACGGCCTCCATCAGCTCGATCCGCAGTGGGCGGTCACGGGCGCACTCGGCCCGCTGGTGGACCTCCCCCTGGACACAGAACTGCGCGAGGCCCAGATGCGCGAAGCCGGGGCGAAGTACGGCGCGCCCGACTTCTCCCGCCGCTCTTTCTTCCGCGCGGTGGTGGACGGCCGCTACAAGCTCGTGCGCTGGTTCGCTCCAACAGAATACGGCACACCGGCGACGGTCGAGGAGCTCTACGCCACCTCGGACGTGTCGCTGCACGACCTCGTGGCGGACCCGAACGAGTTAGAGAACTTGGGCAACAAGAACCACCCGCGTTACGACGAAGCCCTAGTCGCGCGCCTCTTAGCCAAGCTCAACGCGCTCATCGAACGGGAGCTCGGCGAGGACTCCGCGCCGATGGACCTGGACATGTTCGGTACGCGCGACGTGACCTACCGGTCCTGATCCGGGGGTGTGGCCCGCCTAGACGCAGCGAACGATCGGCTGCGGGTCGTACACCGTGGTCGAGGTGTTGCGGCTGATCTCGTTGCCGCTGAGATCCCTCACGATGCGGGTGTCCGAGGTAGTGAAACCTTGTGCACCACCGGACGGGGAGCAGCTTCCGCTAGACACGGTCACGGGCTTCGGCGAGGTGTAGTCCCACCGCCCTCCGTTGACGGACTCCACCTCGGCGGTCTTTACACCCATGAGGCTCACGGTCACTTCGCCGCCGCCGACTTCCGAGGTGATCTTGACGGGGTATGGCGAATCGTTGCGGAACTGCAGGTCGATCGCACCCTCGAACACGGTGGCCTCCCGGCCCGTCGGGTAGCGGGAAATGTAGTACGAATGCGGGGTGGAGGCTACGTCCGTCATCCCGCCGAAGTAGGCGGCGTTGTAGAGCGTGGTGGCGAACTGGGAAATACCGCCGCCAACGGCCTTGCCGGGGCGGCCGTTTTCAATAATCCCGGATTCGACGTATCCCTGCGCGGTGCCGCGGGGTCCGGTGTAGCCGTTGAGCGAGAACGTCTCCCCCGGGTTGACGATCGCCCCCTCGACCTTGCGGGCGACAACGGCGATGTTGGTCCCCGAGGCTGCGCTGTAACCGCTGGTGGTGAACGACCCGACGACCTCGTCGAAGGTGGCGCTCTGCGCTTCCTGGGTGGTGAAGTCCGCCGGGCGGTCCTTGTACTGGGCGTCCCACGTGCGCTCGGCGTCCCCCAGCAGGCGCCCATCGAAACCGGACATGGCAGCCACCCAGTCGATGACGGAGCCGTCAACCGACGGTTCGACACCGCCGCCGGGGAGCACCCGCGCGTTGCGCATCTTGGTCTCTGTGTCGGCGAGCTGCTCGCCGAGGATCCCCTGAGCGCTCTCCGCGTTCACGGCCGGCTCAATCTTCCCATCCACATTGGGGAACTGCACCACTTCGCCGATGCGGTCTTGGGCGATCACGCCGTCGACCCCGTCGTGCCCCCGCAGCGTCAGAGGTCCCGCCAGCGCGGCTTTCACCGGGCCGTCGAGCGCCTCCTTGACAGCCTTCTCACCGATCGCGGGTTCCGTCGGGTCCGCCTCGACCTCCACGCCGGCAGGGTTGAGCCAACCGGTGGTCACGCGCTCGAACAGGTGCTTCGTGTCCACCTCCTGCCCGGGAACCGGGTCGGTCACCTTCGCCTGGCCGCCCTCGATGGCGATGGCGCCGTCCGCGGGGTCGCGCCGCAGCTCCCCGGCCACGCGATCTAGCTCGGGTGCCAACGCGGCCTCGTCGACGGTGGACACAATGTCAACCTCGTGGGTGCGCAGCAACCCGGCGAGGCGGGTCAGCGGGTTGGCGGACTCTTTACCCGCGCTTTCCACAGTGGCGTCCCAGTCGATGCCGAGCCCCGAGTTAGCGGGGATGAGCTGCGTGCTTTCCGACGCCGCCGTCACCGTCACGGGCTTAGCAGCCACGTCGCCGAGCTCGGCCTCGAGCGTGGACACCGCTTCATCGTGGCCCATGCCGCCGATTTCGACGCCGCCGACGGCGGTCCCGCGGGGAACGTTGCCGCGGTTCATCGCAAGGTCGGCGAGGTAAATCGCGAGCAGAACGGCGAGCAGGCCGAGAATCGCGCCGAGGACGATCTTCCCCGCGCTAACACCGCGCCGCTCACTCCGTGCCTTTACCGTAGTCACCCGAACAAGATTACATCAGAGCCCGACATCGATTAATTGCTGCTGCGTGCGGGTGGCGGCGGCGTCGATACGCTCGGGCGGAATGAGGCCGGCGCGGACTGCGGCGGTAACCGCGTCGATGATGTAGGCGACGTCCGCGCCGGAGGACCACAGCGCCTGGTCAGCCCCGGAGGCGATCGCGTCGCGCACCGCTTCCGGGGTGGAGCGGTAATCCGTGATCCCGCGCATGCCCGAGAGGTCGTCGGTGACGATCACGCCGTCGAAAGGCGTCCCGCCCGGATAGTCACCCTCGCGAAGGATGCGGTAAGCCTCGGGGTTGAGCGAGCTCGGCACGTTCCCGCCGCCGAGGCCCGGCACGACCATGTGGCCCATCATCACCGACGCCGTCGGGCGCGCTGGCAGCAGGCGCGCGTACGGCTGCATGTCGAGGGCTTCGAGCTCGCCGAGGGGAGGCGTCGTGGCCAGGGAAAGGTGCGTATCACCGGAGGCGCGGCCGTGGCCGGGGAAGTGCTTGAACGTCGGGGTGACGCCGGCGTCGATAAGCCCCTGCGAGAACAACCCGCCGACGCGAGCGACCTCGGCCGGGTCCCCGCCGAAAGAGCGGTCACCGACGATGGGCAGGCCGGTGACGTCGAGGTCGAGAAGCGGGGCGTAATCGACGTTGACACCGTGCGCCCGCAGGGAGCGGCCGATGTCGTAGCCCGAGCCCTGGATCACCGCGTCCGTCTGACCGGCGAGCGCGCGCGGCGGCATCCACTGGCCGAACACCTGCGGGTGGCGCTGCACACGGCCGCCCTCGAAATCAACCGCGACGCTGAACGGTCGCGTGTACTCCGCGCGCAGGGCGTTGATGTTGCGCCCCTCCTGCTCCAGCAGGGCTGGGTCGGCCCACGACGGGATAAAAAGGCCGCCCACCCCCTGGTCCAACGCGTAACGCGCCTGGTCGTAGTCGGACACGCCGACCACCATGAGCGAGGCGACCTTGGCGCGCAGGTCTTCCGGAACGCGCTGCTGCGCGGAGGGTGGCGGCGGCACAAGCGTAGTGGTGTGGGTGGAGGTCACGGTGACGGTCGTCTCCACTACTGCGGGGACCTTCGGCTCGGCGGCGCAGGGGCCCACGCAGCACACCAGCGCGGCGACGAACCCGTGTGACAGCGTGAGGCGGCGGGCCTGGAACATCGACGGCCTCCTTCGCGCGCTCCCATCCAGAACGGGACTTACTGTACTCGCGGGTCGCCGTCGCAGGCGGGGAAGCCTGGTAGTATCTGCGCCATGTCTTCCGCCGCGCCGTTCCAGGATCACACCCAGGTGATGTACCGGGAAGAGTCTGTGCAGCGCCGCGCCGTCACCCCCGTAGTGGCCAGCGCGGTGATGGGAATTGTCCTCGGCATCGTCGGCGTCCTCGGCATCGCCGCCTTCTCGGGGCAGAGCACCGTGCCGTCAGGCAACGCGGTCACCGCCGACGAGGCCGTCCTCGGCGGTCCGGAGTACGGCTCCCGCCAGTAGGCGCGAATGCGCGCCCTGTTCAAGCACCCGCTCGCCGCCCACGTCATCGGTTGGGTCGCGCTGACCCTGCTGTCGTTCGCACAACCGCCTGGCCGGGTCGCCGCCGACACCAAGTTCAACCTCACCGAGAACCCCGCCGCATTCCTGGCGGGAGCGACGCGCGCCTGGACGGACCAGTTCACACTCGGCCAAATCCAGAATCAGGCGTACGGTTATCTATTCCCGCAGGGCCCCTTCTTCCTGCTCCCCCTGCCGGACTGGATACTCCAGCGCCTGTGGTGGGCCCTGCTGCTGTGCATCGCGTACTCCGGCACCCTGTTCCTGGCACGGCGCATGGGCATCCCCGGTGTCGTGCCGGCGCTGCTTTACGCGCTTTCCCCGCGCATCCTGACCACGCTGACCGCCATCTCCTCGGAAGCGTGGCCGGTCGCGCTCGTGCCGTGGACCCTGGTGCCGTTGGTGGGCCGCCGTCCGCAGGTGGCGCCGGCGCTAGTGGCCGTGGCGCTCATGGGCGCGGTCAATGCCGCCGCCACGATTGCCGCGTGCGTTCCGGCGTTCGTGCTGCTGCTGTGGCGCCGGAAGTGGCCTCAAGCCGCCTTATTCCTGCTTGGCTGCCTGCTGGTCAGCGCATGGTGGCTGGGGCCCCTGTTAGTCCTCGGGCGCTACTCGCCGCCGTTTACCGAGTTCATCGAGTCCGCGTTTGTGACCACCCACTGGCTCAACCCCGCCGAAATTCTGCGCGGCACGACCAGCTGGGCGCCGTTCGTGGACACCGAGCGATCGGGCGGATTCCTCCTGGTCAGCGAGCCCGTCTTCGTCCTCGCCACCATGGCCGTCGCCGCCCTCGGCCTCGCCGGCCTGGCGCGCGGGAACATGCCGTGGCGCGGGTATCTGGTGCTGCTTTTCGCCCTCGGTTTCCTTCTTCTGGGAAGCGCACACTACCTGCCCTCGCTTTTCGACGGCCCCCTGGCGCCATTCCGGAACCTGCACAAGTTCGACCCGCTGGTGCGCCTCCCGCTGGTGCTCGGGGTGGGCTGGGCCGTGGCGCGGTTGCGTCCACCGGGGCTGATAGTGGTTAGCCTGGTGATACTCATCGCCGTGGCCCCTGCATGGTCACTGCGCCTCCTGCCATCCGGAACGTGGACACAAGTGTCGCAGGACTGGGTTGCCGCGGGCCAGTGGCTCGACGAGCACGCCGCCGGCACCCGCACCGTCGTCATCCCACCCGCGTCGTTCGCGCGGCAGACCTGGGGGTGGCCGCGCGACGAGCCGATCCAGGCCGTCACCTCCGCCCCGTTCGCGGTGCGCGACGCCGTCCCGCTGGTCGATCCGGAGGCAATCCGCGGCCTCGACGGCCAAATGGAGGCCCTCGACGCGGACGCGCTGCGCTCCATCGGCGTCGGCGCGGTACTCGTGCGCCGCGACCTCGCCAGCGGTGCCACCGCAACCTGGCCCGGTGAGCCCACCGCGAGCTTCGGCGATATCGACATCTACATGCTCGACTCCCAGCGCGGCATGATGATCACCTCCGACGAACCCGTGCGTGTCAACGGCGGTGGCGAGGTGCTCCCGTTGCTCTGGGAGCGCTACGGCTACTTCCCCGCGCAGCTGGTGGATTCCGTCGCGCAGATTGTCACCGACACCCCCGCTGCCGCGGCGCGCAACTACGGCACCCTCGACTCCCCTGTCTCCGCTCACCTGGCGTCGCCGGAGGAGGGCTCCGACGTGCACAACCGCCTCCCCGACTATCCCTCCGCCGGCACGCGCGTCGGTGTGTCCATGGAGGGTGGCACGGCCTCCGCCTCGAGCTCCGCGGCCGACGCCACCGTCTTCGGAGGCGCCGACCCCTCCCGTTCGCTCACCGCCGCCTTCGACGGTCGCAAGGACACCGCGTGGTGGCCCGCGCCGGGTGACGACGGCTGGATCGCCTCCACCGTCGAAGGAGGCAGCGTCACCGTCACCGCGACCGATTCCACGGTGGTACGCGTGCACTCCGGTGGTTCCACGCGTGAGGTCTCGCTCGTCGCCGGCCAGCCTCGCACCTTCAGCGTGCCGGGCGACACGGTGCGTATCGAGCTGACCGAACCCGTCGGTATCGCCGAGCTCGACACCGGGGTCACCCGCATTGTGGAGGTCCCCGGAACGGCCGACACCTATTTCTTCCAGCGACTGTTGCCGCGCACCGATGTGCTGCAGCGCCGCTTCACCACAGCCGAGGCGGCCGAATGGGAGCTTTCCGCCCCCGCCACCATCGACGGAGCCGACTACTCCGGACGAGTTTTCCTGGAGGCAGGCGCCCACGAGGTGGTCACCGATGCCGAGGCGCTGACCATCACCCGCACCCGCGTGCCCACGGCGGCGTGGGACGGATTCGGGGGCGTCGTGGGGGCGTCGGCAAGCGAGCAGCTGATTCTCACCACCCGCGGGTTCAACGACGGCCTGCGCGCCACAGTCGGCGGGGTGCCCGTAGCACCCGAGCGTATCGACGCCGGCATGCAGGCTTTCCGCGTCCCACCCGGGGTCAGCGGGCAGTTTGAGATGAGCTTCGCGGGTGATGCGCCGTACCGCTGGGGTTTGCTACTGGGCGCAGTGGTGTCGCTTCTGACTGTGGCCGGGTGCCTGTGGGTGCGCTGGCGGAGGATTTCGCGGTTCGACCCCGCGAGGCCGTCCACACCGGTATCTCCCCTGGCCGCGGCGTTGTGCGTGGGCCTGCTTCCCGGTCTGTTCGCAGCGGCGCTGGCGTGGGTGGCCCGCCGGTTCACTCTCATTCCCTCGTGGGTGCTGAGCTCAGGTGCGGCCGGGTTCATGGGCTTGTGGCTCGCACGCGCCCCGTGGCCGGCGGAGAACTACGCTGGATCCTCCGTCCTCGTGCAGTTCGCGGGCTGCCTGGCAGTGGCGGCGTTGGCGTTCCCGGACGAGTAACCCCGCCTGCGGCGGGGCGCCGCCCGGACGCTCGCCCTCAACCACGGCGGGCAAACTGTGGTGTGCTCCGCCTAAACTTGCCGCAATTTCGGGGTGGTGAAGTTGAGGCGGAAGCGTACGCGCCCTCTGATCAGCCGCGCGCCCGGCACCTCGACCACCTCGTAGGAGACATACGACACCGCCACGCTGACGACGACGGTGAAGGCGAGCACGAGCGCGAAACGCCCGCTGAATACGGGCACTCCCAGC
Organism: Corynebacterium qintianiae; assembly: GCF_011038645.2. Taxonomy (NCBI): domain Bacteria; kingdom Bacillati; phylum Actinomycetota; class Actinomycetes; order Mycobacteriales; family Corynebacteriaceae; genus Corynebacterium; species Corynebacterium qintianiae. The sequence goes on from NZ_CP064955.1 coordinate 2,018,212, forward strand.
ACCGGGAACGCGAACGCGAGCACCCACACGTGCCACAGGAAGATGGAGTAGGACCACTTCCCCAGCGAACGCATCGGGCCGGACGCGAGAACACCGTCACCAAGCGGGCACAGTACAAACGGCGAGACGATCAGGGCCGCAAACAGCGCGCCCAGGATCACGCGCGCGTTGAACTCCGCCGGCGACGGGTGCTGCAACCCAACAGGGCCGACAACGCCCGCGAACCACGCCACGGGAAGCGACAGCAGCGCAAAGGGCCAGCGCGGGCCGCGGTAACCCACGCCGAGGCGCTCCAGCTCCGCCAGGATCAGGCCGACCGCGAACCACAGCACGTACGACGGCGGCCAGATCTGCATGTTCACAACCGACACGTCGGCAACCAACCACGGCCATAGTAAAGAGAGGGGGATGGAAATGGCGAGGGTGAGCGTTCGAAGGGGCGTCGATAAACGGAGGTAGAGCGGGAGGACCAGGTAGAAGGCCACTTCGACGCACAGCGACCACATCTGCGTCAACCCGGCGACCAGCCCGTCGGGCGCGTAAATCTGCACCATGAAGACCTGCGCCAACGCCTGGTACCACGAGATATGGGCGAGCTCCGGCAGCGTCGCCAGCACCACGGCAACGCAGACGAGGTAGGCCGGCGCGAGGCGCGCCAGGCGGCGCCGGTAGTACCCCGGGCGGTAGCCACCGCGCGCGAGCAGGAACGCGGAGAGGGCGTAGAACACGGCCACGAAGTAGTCGAAGCGCTCCAGCACCGGGTGGTAAGTCGCCGTCTGGAACGCGACGTGCGTGGTCACGATACCGAGGGCCGCGGCAGCGCGCAGGCCCTCGAGTTCGGGAAGTAGAGTGTTAGCGATATGAACAGTGTAGGAGTCAGGCGGACGTTGGCGAAGTGCCTTGTCGTGCTCGCCGTGTGCTTCGCGCTGAACCTCATCGCCCCGGTGGTGATTTCCCAGCAGCGCACGATCCACCCCCGTGAGAGCAGGACGATCACCTTCGACGGCCCGGCATCGCTCACGGTCGAGCTGACCACGGGCAAGGGTCCGAAGTCGGGCCAGGTTTCGATCCAAGCCGCAGTTTCGCTTGACGGTGCACCACTGGCCGATTCGATGACCGCCAGCGCGTCCTCCGCCCTCCCCGTCGACGGGCGAGCGGGCCTGACGTACCTGTTCCCGTACCGGCCCGAGCGCCTCTCGTACCCGTACACCGATCCGTTCGCCCCGGAAACCTTCACCGACCCGGCGCGGATGGACTACGTGGGCCCGGGCAGCGTCGGCGGCCTGGACACGTACAAGTACCGCGCCGGTATCACTGCCGACGGGCACTCTGCGGAGAGAATTATCGACCTCCAGGTCCAGACCGGTGAAGTGCTGGATGAGACGTGGTCGGTGGCTGAGGGCCCCGTCGAGGGCCTGTTCCGCATGTCGGAGCAGTCGCGCTTCGAGGCCCACGAGCGCGCCGCGGCGGAAGTGCGCGTGTTGCACGCGCTGCAGGTGCTGGCTTGGGTGACTCGGTTCGTGGCCTTCGTGGCGCTGGTGCGGGCGGCGGTGGCGGTTGCGCGCCGATAGGCTGCTCGGAGCGTGGGCGGCCGTGCTCGTCGTCGCGGTGACGTGGCCCTTGATGGTTCCCGGGCAATCCTTCGCGCTGCGCGACATGGTGGTGCTGCCGGATATGGCTCTGACCCACGCCTCCCTCGGCTTCGGGGACCTGCCGGCGCGCAACGTCCCGCAGGACGCCGTGCTGGCACTGGTGCCGTTTCCGGTGCTGCTCGTGCGCCTGCTCGTGATCGGCTCCGCGTGCGCAGCCGCCTACGCGGGCTACCGCGCTGGCGCGAGCGTGTTCGGCCGTGCCGCCGCAATGACGGTCGCGGTGTGGAACCCGTTCGTGGTTGAACGGTTGCTGCAGGGGCAGTGGTCGCTCGCCGTCGCGGCGTGGCTGTTGCCGTTCATCGCGTTCAGCGGATCGGTGGTTGCGATGTGGGTCGCGTCTCTGACACCGACGGGTGCGCTGGCTGCCGCGAGCCTCTCCACCTCCCGACGCCATCTCCTCGCCGCGGTGCTTTTCTGCTCGCCTTGGGTGGTCACGGGGTTCTTGACCTCCGGATCGGGCACAGCATCCCCCGCTTCTGCGGCCGCTTTCGCCCCGCGCGCGGAGGAGTGGGTGGGTACGGCCGGGGCCCTGCTCGGGCTGGGCGGGATCTGGAACGCCGGAGCCGTTCCGCCCTCACGTTCCGCCGGGTTCGCCGTATTTGGCGTCTTGCTCTTCGCCGTGCTCGCCTGCGGGTGGCGGGCCGTGCCGACACGCCTCCTCGCCCTCGCGGGGCTCGGCTTCGCGGTGGCAGTGGCCTCCTGGCTCGGTCTCGTCGGGGCCGTGGTCGAGTGGTTGCCCGGCGCGGGTTTGCTTCGCGACGGCCAGAAGTGGGTGATCCTCGCCGTCCCCGCCTACGTCCGTGCGGCTGGCGCCCTGCAACCGCGGCTTGCCGCCGCCGCGTGCGCGCTCGCGCTGCTCCAAGTGCCGGACGCGCCCCTGGCCCTCGCCGCGTTGAGACCGGTAGAGGTCGCGGTGCCCGCCATCGACGACCGGGGCCGGGACGTCCTCTTTGTCGGTCGCCCCACCCTTCTCGCCCGGCCGGACGGCGTGCCTGTTGTCGACCCCGCCACGAAAGCCATGAACGTGGTCGAGTCGGGTGAACTGCGTATCGACGGCCGCCTCGCCGACGCCCCCTCCGAGCGCTGGGCGCGCGCCCACCGGGATCCGCACAATGCCGAGCTGCTCGAACAGCTCGGCATTGGCGTTGTCGCCTACCCCGACGGGCGCGTGATCGAGACGCGTGCCCCGGCCCGGGCCCTGCCGCCGCTGGGCCTGATGTTGCTGGGATTGTGGTGCGGCACACCGCTGGTTGGTACCTCAAAGCGCCCCAAGTTAACAAAAAATTAACGCGGTTTTACGTTCCTGCGACCAGGCAAAAGGCCGTATGTGATATACATCGCATCGGCTGAAGGCGCGGTGACAAAAAGATTCTACCTGCATCTTTACCCATTTCCATTGGCCAGTTCCCATAAATGGCGGAACCCAAATGACGGGCATATTGACATGACCACTTGCCACCCCTAAAGTAAACCGCAGATGAACAAAAGATTACATGGAATCGTGTAGCTCGATCCGAACCGAAAGGGTGACAACAATGACCAACGCATTCATAAACAAGGTGATCTCAAACGTCCGCGAGGACCTCGCCGCACACTACGGAGCCGCATTCTCCGATGACGTCTTCGACGCCGTCCTTCAGCGGCACCTCGCCGAGGCCACGATCACCGATTTCGTTCCAGTCCTCGTCGAGGCAGAGATGGTCCACCTCTTGGACCACCACCTCGTCGCAGCATAAATCAACACAAACTTCCAAGGAGAAACATCATGGCTAACAACATCGACTTCAGCATCATCCGCGAGCGCGCACTGCGCAACATCCGCGAAGACCTCGTCACCGAGTGGGAAGACGCCTACCCGGCAGAGGAAATCCAGGAGACCTTCGACGCGGTGAAAACCGAACACAAGAACAACGCAGTCGTTGACGACTTCGTCCCGGTCCTCGTCGAGGCCGAGATGAAGGAGCGATTGCGCTCCGACGACCTCGACGTCCCCGCGTAACCCAACCGTTCATCTGGGTCCAGCGCCCGCCCCGCATTCACCGGGGGCGGGCGCTGACGCGCGCCAGCACCTCCGCGAAACGGCGGCCTGTCTCTTCCCATGAGAAGCGCGTCGACCACTCGGCGGCACCCGCTCCGAGCCGGGCGCGCTCTGCGTCGTCGTCAAGCAAGTCCGCGATGACCTCCCGGAATTGACCCTCGGAACACACGAGCCGGCCCGTCTGACCGTCTATTACCGAGTCTTTGAGCCCGCCCGCCTCGAGGTAGCCCACGGTGGGGACACCGTGCTGGGCGGCCTCGATGACCGCGATTCCCCAGCCCTCCTTGACGCTGGGCAGCAGATGGAGGGCGGCGCGCGAGAGAACCGCGTGCTTGTACTCGTCGTTGACGTGCCCGTGGAACACCACCCGGCCCTCCAGGTCCGCTGCGTAATTGCGCAACTCGTCTTCCCACCAACCGGATCCGAGCACGTCGAGCACCACACCGTCGAGACCGCGCACCGCGTCGATCGCGTGCTCGATGCGCTTGTGCGGAACGAGCCGCGAGAGGGTGACGACGTGCACCTTGCCGTCGTCCGGGATGGTTGGCTGGCGTTGCGGCACGGCGTCGACACCGTTGTGCACCACCGCGATGTCAGCCTCGCGCACGCCCAGCTTCACCAGGTCCTCGCGCGAGGCATTCGACACCGTCACGTACTGGGCGCCCCGGTATGCGCGCGGGGCCACGCGCTTTTCCAAAAACGCTCCGAGGCGACCGACGAACGGGCCCGCGACCGGCCACTGCCGCAGGTGGCTGTGGTGGGTAAGCAGCACCGTCTCCGCCCGCGAGTACAGCCGCGCGAAGAACGGAATGCCGTTCTGGGTATCCACAATCACGTCCGGCCGGTGCTGCCACACCGCCAGCGGTGCGAGCAGGTACACCCCGTACTTGCCACCGGCGCGCTCGATGCGCAGGCCGTTCTTCCTGGTCCGCCGCGGCGCGTCCGTGTGGGCCGCCGTGCGCAGCACCACGTCGTGGCCCTGCCGGGCGAGGTACTCCCCGACCCGCTCGATATAGCGCTCGGAACCGCCGCCCTGCGGGTGGGTCATGTCGCGCCAGCACAGCAGCAGTATCTTCATACGTGTGTACCGTACCCGCCGTCTAGCCACTCTCCGCCGTTCAGTGCAACTCCTGCGCTCGTTCACCTACGAGCAGTTCCGGCCGTGTATCTTCTACACCGGGCTCGCGCGGGACACGGCCATGCTTATCGACGCCCTCTCGCGCGACCTCACCGGCTCCCCCCTGGCCGGCAAGAACGTGCTCGACGTCGGCGGAGGACCAGGCTACTTCGCCTCCGAGTTCGCGCTGCGCGGCGCTGAGTACGTCGGCTTGGAACCGAGTGTGTCCGAAATGTCCGCCGCGGGCCTGAGCGGTTACGGCGCGGTGCGCGGCGACGGCGCCGCCCTGCCCTTCGCCGACAGCACCTTCGACGTGGTGTATTCCTCCAACGTCGCAGAACACATCCCCGACTGGCGTGCAATGGGCGATGAGATGCTGCGGGTCTGCGCCCCCGGCGGGCTGGTGGTGCTGAGCTACACCGTCTGGCTCGGTCCGTTCGGCGGCCACGAGACGGGGTGGTGGCAGCACTACGTCGGCGGCGAATTCGCCCGGCGCAGGTACGCGCGGAAAAACGGCCGCCAGCCGAAGAACGTCTGGGGCGTTTCGCTTTTCGACGTCTCCGCGGCCGACGGCCTTGCCTGGGCCCGCTCGACCGGGCTCGACTTCGCGGCGTTCCCGCGCTACCACCCGCGCTGGGCGTGGTGGGTGGCGCGGGTGCCGGGGATTCGGGAGTTCGCCACCTCCAACCTGGTGGTGGCGCTCAGAAAACCCGCTCCCTAGGCGTGCTTGGCGGCGGTGACGCGCTGCTCAAGCTTGTCCAGTTGCGCGAAGATCTCGCGCGGCACGCGGTGCCCGAGCTCCTCGAGGTAACCACGCGCGTCCTCGATGTCGGTCGCCCACAGCGCCGGGTCAGCGTGGAGGGCTTCCTCCACGTCGGCGGCCGGAGCGTCGAGGCCCTCGAGGTCGAGGTCCGCGGCGCGGGCGGTGTGGCCCACAACGGTCTCGTCGGCGCCCACCCGGCCTTCGATGCGGTCGACGACCCACTTGAGCACGCGCGAGTTCTCACCGAAGCCCGGCCACAGGAAGCGACCGTCCTCGCCGCGGCGGAACCAGTTGACCAGGAAGATGGCCGGCATGCGGTCGCCGCCCTTGGCGCCCATGTCAATCCAGTGCTGGAAGTAGTCGCCCACGGCGTAGCCCATGAAGGGCAGCATGGCCATTGGGTCGTGGCGCAGGCTGCCCACCTTGGCCTCGGAGGAGGCCGCGGTCTGGCCCGAGGACAGCATGGCGCCGATCATGGTGCCGTGCTCCCAGTCGTGCGCCTGGGTGACCAGCGGGACGGTGTCCGGGCGGCGGCCGCCGAAGAGGATCGCGTCGATCTTCACGCCGTCCGGGTCGTTGAACTCGGGTGCCGCAGTCGGGCACTGCTCGATGGGCACGCAGTAGCGGGAGTTGGGGTGCGCCGCGTCGTGGCCGGACTCCGGGGTCCAGTCGTTGCCGCGCCAGTCGATCAGGTGCTCCGGGGCGTCGCCGTCCATGCCCTCCCACCAGATGTCACCGTCGTCGGTCAGCGCGACGTTGGTGAACAGGGTGTTGCCCGGTTCCATGGTGCGCATCGCGATCGGGTTGGAGGCGTAGTTGGTGCCCGGCGCAACGCCGAAGAATCCGTTCTCCGGGTTGACGGCGTAGAGCCCGTCCTCCTTGAGGTGCATCCAGGCGATGTCGTCGCCCACGACCTCGGCGGTCCATCCCTCGAGCGTCGGGGTGATCATGGCTAGGTTGGTCTTGCCGCAGGCGGACGGGAAAGCGCCGGCGATGTGGTAGCTCTTCCCCTCCGGGGAGTTGAGCTTGAGGATGAGCATGTGCTCCGCCATCCAGCCTTCCTCCTTGGCCATGACGGAGGCGATGCGCAGCGCGTAGCACTTCTTGGCCAGAATTGCGTTGCCGCCGTAGCCCGAACCGTAGGACCAGATCTCCTTGGTCTCCGGGAACTGAGAAATGTACTTGGTGTCGTTGCACGGCCACGCGACGTCGTGCGCACCCTCGGCGAGCGGGGCACCGACGGAGTGCAAGCAGTGGACGAAGTTGTCACCCTCGATCTTGTCCAGCGCCTCTTGGCCCATGCGGGTCATAATGCGCATGGACATGACAACATACTCGGAATCCGTCAGCTGAACGCCCAGCTTCGGGTTCGGGTCGGTGATGGGGCCCATGCAGAAGGGGACGACGTACATGGTGCGGCCCTTCATGGAGCCGCGGTAATGCTCGAGCATCTCCTCCTTGAGCGCCTCGGGCTTCATCCAGTTATTGGTCGGGCCGGCGTCCGCCTCTTTCTCGGTCGCGATGAAGGTGCGGGACTCAACGCGGGCGACATCGGAGGGGTTTGAGCGCGCGAGGTAAGAGTTGGGGCGCTTCTCCTCGTTGAGCTTGATCAGAGTGCCCTTCTCCACCAGCTCGTCGGCGAGACGGTCCCATTCCTCCTGGGAGCCGTCGATAAAGACCACGCGCTCGGGCTGGAACAAATCCACTGCCTCGTTTACCCAGGCGATGAGGTGCTCGTTGTCGGTAGGCGCGTCCTGCGCCAGTCCCTTAATTGCGGTGGCCATGTAGTCTCCTGCGCTTCCTGTGCTGTTGTTGTCTCGGCTGTGTCGTGCGTGTCGTTTCGGTTGTTTCCGCGTGGTGCCACAGCTGGTTATCCCCGGATACATCCCACAGGGAACATTCCCGTAGGTAACTAGCCTATCGAAATCACGTCTCTACTGGCACAACGGGATCAGATCGCCTTGCGTTCCCGGTCATAACCAGTGACACATCCCACGTCACGGACACCCGCACGGGCCCGGAACACACCCCCGAAATGGGGTATCCAATCAACCCGCCCGGGGACGGATAGCGTGTTTAGCCTGCGGAAATACCTATCCGAGGACAGTCAAACACTCAACGTCTCCCCGCCTGACCGTTTTCCCACCCCGTTTGGGGGTATCGGCGCGCCATGCCGCAGCCCTGCTTCAAACCCCGCGGAGAAACTTGCATTTGCCCACGTCATGTGGACAATTAACGTGATGAATAATTCTGATTTCTCGCCCACCGAACGCCCCGGCACGGGCGAACTTCCCCACGGCAGGCCGATGCAAACCGAGTTTGACACCGGCCTGGACTACCCGCGCCTTGGTTCGGTGACCTTCCGCCGCGGCACGCTCACCGACAACCAAGAGACGCTTTTCGACGAGCACTGGCCCCGCCTCGGGCGCCTCCTCGACGATACCCCCGTCGATGTCGATGCCTGGTTCGGACGCACCGGGCACCCGACAATTCTGGAGATTGGCTCCGGCACCGGGACCTCCACGGCGGCGATGGCCCCGCTTGAGGAGGACACCAATGTCATCGCCGTCGAGTTGTACAAACCGGGCCTGGCCAAGCTCCTCGGCTCGGTGGTGCGTGGTGAAATCGACAACATCCGCATGATCCGTGGAGACGGCGTCGAAGTGCTGGCGCGCATGTTCGGCGCGGGAACCCTCGACGGCGTGCGGATTTTCTTTCCGGACCCGTGGCCCAAAGCGCGCCACCACAAGCGCCGTATCATCCAGTCGGGCACGCTCAACCTGATCGCCACCCGCCTTAAAGCAGGCGGGGTCCTGCACGTGGCCACCGACCACGCCGATTACGCTGAGTGGATCGACGAGCTGGTAGACGTCGAGCCGATGCTGGAATTCAAGGGTTGGCCGTGGCCCGACGCTCCGCTGCTGACGGACCGCCAGGTCATCACCAAATTCGAGGGCAAGGGTCTGGACAAAGACCATGTCATCCGCGAGTACCTCTGGGTAAAGAAATAGGACCGGGAAGCAGGACGAAGCCATGCACGACCTCCACGAGATGACACACCCTTACACCCCCGGTGCACAGGCCGGCCCCGACAGCTTGTTGCTGGTCTGGGACGCACCCAACCTCGACATGGGTCTCGGCGCGATCCTCGGCGGCCGCCCGACGGCGGCGTACCGCCCCCGCTTCGACGCCATCGGCCGCTGGCTCATCGCCCGCGCGGAGGAGACCGGCACCCACATCGGTGAGCGCGTCGAGCCGGAAGCAACCGTGTTCACCAACATTGCCGCCCAGGGCGCCGATGTCGTCCGCCCGTGGGTGGAAGCGCTGCGCAACGTCGGTTTCGCAGTGTTCGCCAAGCCCAAGAGCGACGAGGACTCCGATGTGGACAAGGACATGCTCGCCCACATCACCCGCCGTCGAGACGAGGGTGTCCTGCGCGGGCTGGTCGTCGCATCGGCTGACGGTCAGAACTTCATGCCGATGATCGAGTCTCTCGTCGGCGACGGAGTACCTGTCACCGTCATCGGCTTCCACGAGCACGCCTCGTGGGCTGTCTCGAACCCCGACATTACGTTCGTGGACCTCGAGGACATCCCTGGCGTGTTCCGCGAGCCGCTCCCCCGCATCAACCTCGACCAGCTCCCAGAGGAAGGCGCGTGGCTGCAGCCCTTCCGGCCGCTATCCGCGCTGCTCAACAGCTCCCGATCCCACACCCAGTCGTAAGGGGGCCGCACGTGTTCTACAACTGGGGCAATTTCGCCTACCGCCAGCGCAGAATCATTCCGTTGGTGATCGTCGCGATCATCATCATTCTGCAGGTACTCTTCGGATCCAAGCTCGCCGAGCGGCTTTCCCAGGAAGGCTGGGAAGATCCGGGAGCGGAATCCACCGCCGCGGCCACCATCGAGCAAGACACCTTCGGCCGGGACAACTCCGGCGACGTGATCTTGCTGGTGAGCTCTCCCGACGGCGTGTCCGAGGGTGAGGTGTTCGATGCGGCAAACCGGCAAATCTCCGCGCTGCAGGAGCAGTTCCCCGCCGAAATCGAGCGCGTCACCAGCTACTTCTCCTCCCCGAACCCCCAGCAAATTACCAAAGACGGCACCCAGGCGTTTGCGGCGATCGGGTTGGCGGGCGACGGCGAGCAGACGCTGAAAGACTTCCGCACGATCCAGCCGGCGCTCGAGGCCATCGAGCTCCCGGACGGCGCGCAGCTGCAGGTCGCCGGCGCCACCGCCGTCGCCGACGCTCTGGATAAAGGAATGGCCGACGACATCGCCCGCGCCGAGAAGATCGGCTTGATCTTCGTCGCGCTCATCCTGTTGTGGGTGTTCGGCGGTGTCGTCGCCGCCGCGATGCCGCTCATCGTGGGTATCCTGTCGATTATTGGTTCTCTATCCCTGCTCGCGATCCTCGCCCAGTTCCAGCAGGTCAACGTGTTCTCCCAGTCGGTGATCACACTGCTCGGCCTCGGCTTGGCCATTGACTACGGCTTGTTCATGGTCTCTCGCTTCCGCGAGGAGCTGGACAAGGGCCTCGACGTCGATGAGGCAGTCGCAGTGACCACTGCCACGGCCGGTAAGACGGTGTTCTTCTCCGCCCTCATGGTGGGGGTGGCGCTGTCCGGCCTGTTGATGTTCCCGCAAGCGTTCCTCAAGTCCGTCGCCTACGGCGCCATCGCGGCGGTGGTCCTCGCCGCGGTTATTTCGGTGACGATGCTGCCCTCCCTTTTCGGCCTACTCGGCCGCCGCATCGACATGTGGTCGGTGCGCAAAACTTCCCGCCGCGGGCGGCGCATCGAGGACACCATCTGGTACCGCATCCCGCAGTGGGCAATGCGCCACGCCAAGCCCGCCGTCGCCGGCACCGCGGCACTACTCATCCTTCTGACCGTGCCCGTCATCGGCATCACTTTCGGCGGCATCAACGAGTCCTACCTGCCGCCCAGCCAGGAAACGCGCCAAGCCCAGGACAACTTCAACTCCTCCTTCCCAGCCTTCCGCACCGACCCCGTCAAGCTCGTTGTCACCGGTGCGGACAATGCGCAGCTTGTCGACGTCGTCATGCAGGCGCGCCAGGTCACCGGCCTGGCGTCCCCGCTGGCGCCCTCCCACCCGACGCAGGACGGCACCACGATCCTGTCGGCGCCTCTGCAAGACCGTAACGGCGGGGCGGACGTCGTCAAGCAAATGCGCGCAATCGAGGCGCCCGAGGGAGTCGAGCTCTACGTCTCCGGCACCCCCGCGATGGAGGTGGAATCGATTGAGGCGCTGCTCGAGCGGTTGCCGTGGATGGCGCTATACATGGTCGCCGCGACGTTTATCCTGATGGCGCTGCTCTTCGGGTCCATGATCCTGCCCGCCAAAGCCGTGATCATGAACGCGCTCGGCATCGGCGCCACCCTCGGATTCCTCACCCTGGTCTTTGTCGACGGCGTCGGCTCCGGGCTGTTGAACTTCACGCCGGGCCCGCTCATGAGCCCCGTGCTGGTCTTGATCATCGCGATCCTCTACGGACTGTCCACCGACTACGAGGTCTTCCTCGTCTCCCGGATGGTGGAAGCGCGGCACAACGGCGCGTCAACAGATGGCGCGATCAAGTACGGCACCGCGCGCACCGGCGGGATCATCACCGCCGCGGCCGCAATCATGATCGTCGTCGCCGCCGCCTTCGCAATGAGCGAGATCGTCATGATGAAGTACATCGCCTTCGGCATGATCTTCTCCCTCGCCCTCGATGCCACGTTGATCCGCCTACTGCTCGTGCCCGCCGTGATGCATCTGCTGCGGGAGGACAACTGGTGGGCGCCGCGCTGGGTCAAACGCGCCTACGCCACCATCGGCGAGCACTCCGAGCACGTTCCGGCACGCGCCGGTGCGCTCGCCGCCGCCCCCGCTCCACTGGCGCTCACCGCCGGGGCGGAGGGTGAGCTGCTCGACGGTGACATCGCGATCGGCGACGCGGTGGTGGACACCCACCCCGTGCGCGGTGGGGTAACCGTCGATGAGAACCGCGACCTCATCCCCTTCCACGAGCTGATGCAACGGCTTTCCCGTGAAGAGGACGGCCGCTAACCCCGTGGGATCCTCCGTGTGGCGGTGGTTGCGCTGGCTGGCCCCCCTCGTCGTGCTCGCGCTCATCGCGCTGATCTTCCGCGGCCAGCTTTCCTTCCTCGGTGAGGCGTGGGATGCGCTGTTGGATGCGTCGCCCGGCCCCGTGGCCGCGGCCATCGCGTGCTCCCTTCTGTCGATCGTATGCATGGCGGCGGTCATGCAGCTGCTCATCAACGTCGAGCGGCCGGTGGCAAGTCTCGCCCAGACCACCGCTATCACCCTGGCGTCGAACTCGTGGTCCACCTCAATCCCCGGCGGCCCCGCGGTCTCCGCCTGGCTGACGTTTCGGGTCCAGCGCTCCTGGGGAGCGACCGCGGGCGTGTGCGGCTGGTTCTTCGTTGTCTCCGGCGCCTTGTCCACGGTATGGCTCGTCGTCATCGGTGTCTCGGCGGTGTTCTTCCTCGGTGCGTCGCTGTCCGTCTCGGCGCTTGCCGGCTCTCTCGTCGTAGCCGTCGCCACAACCCTGGCCCTGTACTGGGCCACCCGCCACCCAACGGTGCTGAAACGGTGGGTTAGTTTTGTGCCGGAGCGGGTGCGCGGCCGGCTGATCTCGGTCATTGACGAAGTGTCGCGCATCCGCATGTCCGCTAGCCGGTTCGGCCTCACCGCCGTGTTTTCACTGTTGAACCGGCTCTTCGACCTCGCCGTCCTCTACTTCGCCGTGTGGGCCGTCGCCGGCACCGCCCCCACGACGACGGCGGGCCTCAACGAGACGACCCTCTCCGGGGTCACTCTCGCGTTCGTCATGACCAAACTCGCCGGGGCCGCGCAGGTCACCCCCGGCGGGGTGGGCACCGTCGAGGCGATCGCGGCTGCCGCCCTGGTCGCCGGGGGCATGACGCTTATCGACGCCACCGCAGCGACCCTGATTTACCGGGCGATCTCTTTCGCCCTCGTCACCGCCATTGGCTGGGTCGTCTACCTCGCCGCCTACGCCGGGCGCGGGCACATGCTGGGCAGGCCGGCGCAGTAGGATTATCGGGATGATCAAGAAGAGCTATGCCATCGCGGCCGATTTCGTTGCCATCGCCGCCTTCGCGCTCCTGGCGCGCGCCGCCCATCAGTCCGAGGACATGAAATTCAACCTCGCTGGCTGGTTCGAGACCTTTATTCCTTTTGCTGTCGGCGTGGCATTGGCGTGGTTGATCACCCGCAAGGACCGTGGCTGGGTGATCTGGCTCATAACCCTCGTGGTGGGCCTTGTAATCTGGGGTTTTTACCGCGACAAGCTGCCCCACTGGTCCTTCGTCATCGTGGCGTCATCGATGTCGGCTCTGCTGATGCTGGGGTGGCGCGGCGTTGTCAGGCTCGCACTGAAGCGCACCTAGCGGATCCAGTGACAAATGTTGCGCTCCCAGCCCAACAATCGTCAGTTTTCCCAGGTCGCTGCTCGGCGGGAGTGAACATTTGTCACACACCCGCCTGCAGCCACCACCGCTTTACTGGAAGGTCGAACCCCAGTTGTACAGCGGGTTGCCGGAAGAGAGACCGGCGAAGAACCAGTAAACGTAGTTGAGCAGGTCGCCTGCGATGTCGAGAGCGCTGGAAATCATGTGGTTGCCTTTCGTCGAGATTTAGAGTGGGCTGATCGAATGCTTCTTGGGAAGCTCCGTCATGTGCTTTGTGGAAAGCTGGCGCAGTGCCCGTCGGAGCGCCAGCCTACTATCTGACGGCTGGATCATCGAATCAATGAAACCACGTTCAGCCGCCACGTAGGGCGAGGTCATGTTCTCGTCGTAGAAATCCATGAACATCTTCTTCATTGCGGCGCGCTGTGCTGGATCTTCCACCGCGGCGAGCTGTTTGCCCTGGATCATGACCACGGCAGCCGCCGAACCCATCACCGCGATCTGGGCGGTGGGCCACGCGAGGTTGATGTCACCGGTGAGGTTTTTGGACCCCATCACCGCGTACGCACCGCCGTACGCCTTGCGCACGATGAGCGAGATTTTGGGCACCGTCGCTTCCGCCATCGCGAACGCAAGCTTCGCGCCGCGGTGGATCAGACCCGCTCGCTCCTGCTCCACGCCGGGGAGATAACCGGGCGTGTCCACCACGAACACCAGCGGGATGTTGTAGGCGTCGCAGGTGCGGATGAAGCGCGCTCCCTTGTCGGCGGCGTCGGCATCGATGCAGCCGGCGTAGTGCATCGGATTGTTGGCGACGAAGCCCACCGTTTTGCCGTCGATGCGACCCAAGGCGCAGATCAGGTTCTCGGCGTAATTCGCCTGGATTTCCAACAGGTCTTCGTCGTCTCCAAGTTGAACCAGCAGATCCATCATGTCGTAACCTGCGTTGGTGTCGTCGGGCATGAAAGAGTCGAGATGGGAGTCGTCCAGCTCCTCGTCCGCCGGAGCCCACGCAACAGGCGCGTCGTCGAACGTCGATGTCGGAAGAAGAGACAAGAGGTCGCGAACGTAGTCGAACGCCTCTTCCTCGCTGGCGACGACCGCCTGCACGTTTCCGTTCTTCTCCTGCTGCGAGGCGCCACCCAACTCGGCGGAGCTAATGTCCTCGCCGGTAACCTCGCGGATCACGGCGGGTCCGGTGACGTACATCTCGGCCTGACCCTCGACCGCGACAACGAAGTCGGTGGTCACAGGGGCATAGACCGCGCCGCCGGCTGATTTGCCCAGCATGATGGAGATCTGCGGGGAACGGCCGCTAATCGGCAGCTGGCGGCGCGCGATCTCCGAGTACATTGCGAGCGAAGTCACCGCGTCCTGGATGCGGGCGCCGCCGGAGTCCTGGATACCGATGACGGGACAGCCGATCTTGATGGCCATCTCCATGACCTCCGTGACCTTACGTCCGAACGTCACGCCGACGGAGCCGCCATAGACGGTCTTGTCGTGGGCGTAGATGGCGACGGGGCGGCCGTCAACGCGCCCGTAGCCGGTGACCACACCGTCCGAGTAAACAGCGTCCGGGTCGCCCGGGGTGCGGGCGAGCGCACCGATTTCAACGAAGCTGCCCTCGTCCAGCAACGCGTTGATGCGCTGCCGCGGGGTGGTCTGCCCGGCGTCGTCACGCCTTTTGCGCGACTTCTCCGAGCCCGGGTCTTGCGCCTTCTCCAGGCGCGCGCGAAGTTCGGCGAGCTTAGCGGCGGTTGACATTCTCAATCCAATCGTTCATGTGCTTGCCGACGATTCCCACCGCCGGCTCGTCCACCACAGCGAGGTGGTCGCCGGGCAGGTGCACGATTTCCAAGTCGTCCACGATAACGCCCCAACCCCCGTCCTCGTCAATGTGGGCGTAGGCGGGCTCGAGCATGATTGCGCCGTCGTGCATGCGCTCGGCGCGGAACAAAAGCACCGGCACGTTGACCCCGGCCCAACGGGAGAAGTCGAGGTTGCCGAGGATCTGGTTGTCCACGAACGACGCTCGCTGGTGCTCGAGGACACCTGCGGCGAGTCCGTGCTCGGACGCGTCGGTGGTGGCGAGGAACTCCCCGAGCATGTTCAGCACGGCGTCCTCCCCCGCGGTGTCCAGCAGGTCGTAGGGCACGGGAAAATCGAGTCCGTAGGTGTCCTTGGCAAACTCTGCGTAGCGCTCCCAGCGCTTCTTCGTTTCCTCGGGCGTGTTCGGGGTGGGCTGCGACGGCTGGGTGGTGTCAAGCAGCGCGATGAACTCCACCTTGTCATCACCCAGCTGGTGCGCGACCTCGTATGCTAAGGCTCCGCCGAAAGACCAGCCGGCGAGGACCACCGGGCGGCCGCCAGACAGCCGCTCAATGTCCGCGACGTAGGCCGCGGCCCGATCCTCGAGCGTTCCTTCGAGGCGCTCGATGCCGTAAACAGGCACGTCGCCCGCCAGGCGGCGCGACAGCGGTTCGTAGACGGAGCTCGAGCCACCCGCCGGGTGGAAAAGGAAAACGCTCGGCTTATCGACGCCCTCCCCACGCTCCCGGAACACCCGCACGTTGCCGTCTACCGGGGTCTCAAGACCCTCACGGACCTTGTTCGCCAGCGGCTCGAGAGTGCCCGCGGCGCGGACCTCGGCGGCGGTGACCTCGATGCCGGAGCGCTCGCTCAGGTGCGCGGCGATATCGGCGGCGGCATCCGCACCGATGTCCGGCAGCTCGGACGTCACCCCGGCTGCTGCGGCCCCGGCATACTTTGCCCAGGCGCCGAACACCATGCGCTCGGAGGCATCGCGCGGGGCGACGCCTACGCCTGACTTCTCTGCGGCTCTGGCCTTCGCGACCTCGGAGGCCGGATCGCGGGTCGCGGAGTTATCCGCCATCTGCTGCGGGGCGTCGGTGTTTCCGGAAACGGCCTGCTCGACGATGGTGATCACGTCGGCCACGGAGGCGTCGCGAAGCGTCTGCACCTGCAGCGGCGGGATCTGGAAGTCGTTCTCCACGCGGTTTTTGATGCGCATACCCATCAGCGAGTCCAGGCCCAAGTCGATCAGAGGAAGCTCGTTCGGGAGATCTTCCGCGTCATACCCCATCGTCTCGGAGACGATGGCGCGCAGGCGCTGCTCCACCGTCTCACCGGAGGCGGGATCCCAGCGCACAACCTCGACCTCGGGGTCGTGGATGGGTGCTGCCCCTTGGGACGCCGCGACCTCCGCCACACCCTGCGGCGAGCGGGGATGCGCCAAATCGAGGGTGGTGGCGAAACCCTCCGCGAGGAGTGAGTCACCGTCGTAGACGGTGATGCTGGTTCCGCCGAGCGAGGACGCGACGATAGTTGTCAGCTCGCCGTGTGCCGGAAGTACGCCGTGCTCCTCGGTCGCCACCACGACCGCGCCCGGGTTGACCTCGTCTACCACGGCGTCGATCAGCTGGTGCGGGCTGAACACACGGTCAGCCTGGATGGCGTAGGCAATCTTGCCTTCCGGCAGCGTGACCTTGGCACCCAGCAGCGACCCGCCACCGGAGAGCGGGCGCGCGGCCGTCCACAAGTGGTTGCGTTTGAAGGTCGTCGCAGGGGCCTCGAGCACCGGGCCCGGGCCGTAGAACCCGGTGAAGTCCACGTCAATTCCCTGGACGTACAGCTTGGCGGCCAGGTCGCGCAGCGACTCCACCTCGTCCACCTTGCGCTTGGTGGAATACAGCAGCTGCACGTCGGGTTTGCCAGCCGAGAACGCGGTGTTCATCATGCCCATGATGGCAACGGGGTTCGGCGCGATCTCCACAAACGTGGTGTGGCCGGCCGCAAGCGCTGCCTCGGTGGCATCCTGGAAGTAGACGGGCTGGCGTGTCATGCGCAGGAAATACTCGTCGTTGTGGACCGTCTCGCCTGCGGGATAGACGACACCGCGGTCGACGGAGGAGTACAGGGGCACACGAAGCGGCTGGCCGGTTAGGCCCGCGAGCTCACCGGCGAGGTCGCCCATGATCGGGTCGAGCATGCTCGTGTGGCCGGCGCCCTTGACCTGGAGCTTGCGGGCGAATCTTTCCTCAGCCTCCAGCGCGGCCACGAGCACGTCCACGGCTGTGGAAGGGCCGCCGACCGTAGTCATGCCAGGGCCGGCGTAGACAGCCGGCTCCACCCCTTCAGCCTCCGGGTGGGTGCGAACGAACTCGGCGAGCTCCTCGCGGCCGAGCTCAACCACGGCCATCGCGCCCTCGGCGTCGGTGCCCGCAATCTGTTCCTCACCCTCGCTCATCAGGCGGGCGCGGTGGCAGGCGATGCGCACCGCTTCCTCGCCGGTCAGGCCACCGGCGCCGTACGCGGCGCCCATCTCACCCATGGACATACCCATGGTCGCGGCCGGGGTAATGCCGAAGCTGGCCAGCAGGTCCGTCTGCGCCACCTGGATCGCGGTGATGGCCACCTGGCCGGTCTGGATGTCGTACGTCTGCTCGTCGTCGGCGACGATGTCGAGTACGGACCAGCCGGACTCGAATTTCACCACCTCGTCGAGCTGCTCCATGCGGCGGCGGAACAGCGGGGAAAGCTCAATGAGCTTTTTCGCCATCTTGCGGTGCTGCGAGCCGAAGCCCGAGTAAACGAACACGGGGCCCACGGCAGACGGAGCATCCGCAACGGCGATGCCCGGGGCGGTCTTGCCCTCGGCGACC
This sequence comes from Corynebacterium qintianiae, assembly GCF_011038645.2. Taxonomy (NCBI): domain Bacteria; kingdom Bacillati; phylum Actinomycetota; class Actinomycetes; order Mycobacteriales; family Corynebacteriaceae; genus Corynebacterium; species Corynebacterium qintianiae. Next base: position 2,035,929 of record NZ_CP064955.1, read on the forward strand.
ATACGCAACCGCTTGACCGCTTCCTCGATCGAGGAGGCCTGCACCACCGCGGCGGATCGGCCGTGGTTGCGCTTCGCCAGCGAGCGGGCGACAGGGAAGAGATCCTTGTCGGCGCGGTCTTCCAGGTAGTCGGCCAGCGCGGCGGCCGCGTCCTTGCGCCGCGACGGCAGATGGCCGGAGACCGGGAGCGCGACCCCGGAGGCGTCGACAAGCTCGGCGCTGGGGGCGACAGGCTCGGCAGGGTAGTCGGCCGGGTCGAAGTCGGCGACGACCATGTGGGCGTTCGTGCCGCCGAATCCGAAACCGGACACGCCGGCGATGCGGCGGCCGGAGTAACGCGGCCACTCGCGCGGATCCTCGACGACCTCGATGTGGTCGGCGTTGAAGTCGACGTACTCGTTCGGGCCGACGTAGTTGACCGACGCCGGGATGGTGTCGTGCTTGAGCGCCTCGACGACCTTGATCAGTGCGACGGCACCGGCAGCGGATTCCGAGTGGCCGATGTTGGACTTGGACGAGCCGAGCAGGAGCGGGCTCGCGTTCGTGCGGCCGCGGCCGAGGACGGCGCCGAGCGCGGTCGCCTCGATCGGATCGCCCAACAGCGTGCCCGTGCCGTGAGCCTCCACCAGATCCACTTCGGCGGGGTCGACACCCGCGTCGGCGTAGGCGCGGCGCAGCACATCCATCTGCGCCTCCGGGTTCGGGGCGGTCAGGCCGTTGGAGTGGCCGTCGGAGTTGGTGGCGGAGCCCTTGATCACGCCGAGGATGGTGTCACCGGCATTCATCGCGTCCTCCACCCGCTTGAGCACGAGGACACCGGCTGCCTCTGAGCGGGTGATACCGTCCGCGTCCGAGGAGAACGCGTGGATCCGGCCCGTCGGGGAAATTACACCGAGCTCCGAGAACATCAGGGAGGCGAACGGGCTGGCCAGCACGTTGACGCCACCGGCCAGCGCGAGGTCGCATTCGCCGTCTCGCAAGGCGCGCACCGCGTGGTGGGCGGAGACGAGCGACGCGGAGCAGGCGGTGTCCACGTTGACGGACGGTCCGCGGAAGTCGAACGCGTAGGAGATGCGGTTCGGGATGATCGCCGAGGACGACCCGGTCAGCGCGTACGGGTGCGCCTGCGCCGGGTCGGCGGACATGAGCATGCCGTAATCGTTGTTGGAGGAACCCACGAACACGCCGACCGACTCGCCGCGCAGCGAACTCGCCGGGATGTGCGCGTTCTCTAACGCCTCGAAAGCGAGCTCGAGCATGATGCGCTGCTGCGGGTCCATGTTGACGGCCTCGAGCGGGCTGAGCCCGAACATCTCGTTGTCGAAGGAGGCGATGTCGCTCAGGTACCCGCCGGCGGTGTTCTCGTCCTGCAGCTTCGTGCGCATGACCGGGTCGCCGAGGTATTCGGACCAGCGCCCTTCTGGCAGCGGGCCGGTGGTGACCCGGCCGTCGATAAGCAGCTGCCAGAACTCCTCGACGCTGTCCGCACCCGGGAAGCGGCCTGCGGTGCCGACGATCGCGATGTCGCGGGTGGCTGGCGAACTCGTCGCTTCTCGACGCCCGTACTCGCGCGCCGGGGCGGCCTCCGCCTTCGGGGCAGTCAGCGCAGCGGCCAGCGCGGCAATCGTCGGATGTTGGTATGCGATGGTCGGATCCACGCGGGTGCTGAGCAAGTTCTCCAGCTCACCGGACATGATCACAGCGTCGCGGGAGGACAGGCCGAAAGACTCCAGAGGTTTCCCCGGATCGATCTCTGCGGCCTCAATGCCGGTGGCCTGGGAGACCCAATCGCGCAGCCATGTGATCAGTTCGGTTTCATTCATAGGGATCCAGCCTAACGCTCGAGGTATTTCTTCATGTTGACGCGGCGGGCGATCTTGCCCGAGGACGAGCGGTCGATCTCGTTCGGGGCGAAAAACTCGACGACGTCCGGCGAGATGCCGTGGGTCGACGTCACCGCCGCGCGGATGGTGTCCTCCGCGGCAAGGTCGCCATCGGAGGAGGCGCCGTCGGCACGCTCGACGAAGATGACGAGGCGCTCAACATCCTCACCGGGGACGGCGAAAGCGGCGACTGAGTCCGGGCGGACATGGTCGGTCGCTTCCATGACAGTGGCTTCGATGTCCTGCGGGTAATGGTTGCGGCCCGCAACAACCACGAGCTCCTTCAGGCGGCCGGTGATGTATACCTCGCCGTCGTAGATGGCCCCGAGGTCACCGGTGGCGAGCCAGTTGTCCTTCGGCAGACCCTCGCGCAGCGTCTCGTTGATCGTGTTGTCGAAGGACTCGCGGGTCTCGTCGTCACGGTCGAGGTATCCCCCGGCGACGTTCGCGCCGTGGATCCAGATCTCGCCGACTCGCCCGTCCTCGACCTCGTTGCGGGTCTCCGGGTCGACGATGACCAGATCCATCCAGCGCACCGGGCGGCCTGTGGAAGCCATGGGCAGACCTTCTGCTGCCTCCACGACGTTGCGCTGAGCCAGCTGCTCGCGGTCGAAGCGCGTGAACCGCGGCTCATCGGCAAGCGTCACAATCAGAGTGGCTTCCGCCAAGCCGTAGGCCGGACGCAGCGAGCTAAAGCGGAGACCCGCGCCCTCGAAGGCCTCCATGAACGTGTCCACACCGGCCTGGGTGACAGATTCGGAGCCGATGATCAGGCCCTCGACGGCGGAGAGGTCGACGTTGTCGTCTTCGGCGAGACGGGCGTAGCGCGCCGCGACGTCGAGTGCAAAGTTAGGAATGACCGAGTAGACGTGGATGTTCTCCGGGTCGTCGTCGCGCCGGGCGATCTGGTCGATCCAGCGCTTCGGCTGCTGCATGAAATCGCGCGGGGCCATGAGCTCCACTTCGTTGCCCAGCACGACGAGCAGCATCGAGACGATGATGCCCATGTCGTGGTGCAGTGGCAGCCAAATCGGGGCGCGCAGCGGCTGCTTGAGCTTCGCGGCAGTGTAGATCTGGATCACGTTGGTCACGATCGACTCGTTGGTCAGCACGACGCCGGCGGGCATACGCGTGGATCCCGAGGTGTACTGCAGGAACGAGGTGTCGTGAGCGGTGTCGGTGCCCTCGGGGGTCTCGAGCGGGACCCAGGACTCGGCCAGCGAGTCCGGGAGCGAATCAACGGACAGGATACGGGGGCGCTCGGCGGCGGGCAGGTCGGCGAAGTAGGAGCGCACCGCGGGGGCGCCAGCCTTGTTCGTGAGCACAGTCTTCGCGCCCGAATCACCGAGAACCGCCTTCAAGTGTTCGCCGTGCCCCGGCTCGTTCGGGTCATACAGGGGAATCGGCACCTGGCTGGCGTACATCGCGCCCATGAAGGCGAAAAGGTACTCCGGCGAGTTGGAGGCGAGAATGGCGACGCGGTCGCCTGGCTGGCCGACCTGCATCAAGCGCGCGGCGACGGCCTTGACGCGGGTGTTCACCTCGCGGCGGGAGTACTCCACGAGCTCCCCCTCCGCACTCTGAGAGAAATCCCAGTACCGGATGTTCGTGTCATCGATTTTGCCCATCTGGGCGCCCATGAAGTGCAGCATCTCGGCGAGGGCCGGGATAGTGAAGTTCTGGGGCAGGACGATGTTGCCGTCCTCGTCGATGAAGCGCTGGATGATCACGCCGAGATCCATGGGACTCCTTCAGTTCAGTCTGGGGGCAGGTTTGGTAAGCCCATTACTATATTGTTTCGCTACTGAAATCGTTACTGGGCGTCAATGACGCCGCGCGCCCAATCTACCGTCCACTGCGACGCGGTCGTGCCGGCAATCACATTAGGGTTGGATGCGTACATGGCGTGGGTGCCGTTGGCCAGCATCAAATCCCCGGCGCGGGAGATCAGGGTGCCGATGTCCTGGGGCGCGTCGCACACGGAATCGTTCGGCGCGCAAATCTCGAACGCCCGGTCGGAGACCTCGCCGAACCCGCCGGGGCGCGGCCCGCGCATCGTGGCTCCCGGTGTCACAGCGTTGACGACACCCTGTACCGGCTGGAGCGCGATCTCGGCGCCGATGCCCGGAACCTCACCACCGGGGTTGACACCCACGCCGTTCTCGCGGCGGCCGTCCGCGATCATGACAGCGCCAAGGAGCTTCTCGGGCGGGACGGCGTGCTGGCGCGTGCCAATCTGGTTGGCGATGTCACCGGCAATGACCGCACCTTGGGAGAACCCGGCGATGATGAACTTGGTGCTGGGACAGGTCTGATTGACGAACTCGAGCTCGCCGTTGGTGCGCGCGGTGCCTTCGGTGCGGGACTCGTCGTACGTCATCTCCTGGCGGCCTTGCTCCGTCTGGATGTTGCGGAACTGCGCGGTGTACGGAGTTGTCCACACCCGCACGTGGCCGATGTCGTACGCCTGCTGGAGGGGCTGCGAAATGGACAGCATGAAGCTGTAGGGGTTGGCCTGCGGGTTGAACGGGTCATCCTCGCGGCCGCTCTCCCAGGTGCCGGGGATGGAGACGAACTGCACCGCAGGGCACCATTCCGGCTCCGCGGGCGGTTCCGGCGAGCTATCCGTCGGCAGCGCGATGGGCGGGTCCAGCTCCGGCAGGCCGCCGTCGCCCGAGCGCCACTGGGCAATTCCCAGGGCGATGAGAGCGACGATGACCACGACGGAACCGACGATGAGCGGCTTGCGCACTAAGACTCCTTAACTACGGCTAGCTGGACAGCGTCAACTAGCAGAGGTGCTCGTGCGCGGTGTCGTCGATAAGCTTTGCTACTGCGTTGACATCGAGCTCGGTGCGGCGCTGCTCGATGAGCTGACCAGCCACCGCGTCACGAGTGATACTTGAACCCTGGCACACACTAAAACCTGTGCCTGTGAGTTGGTCTTCAACGCCGTGGACGTTGATTCCCTCGTTCCTGAGCGCTTCCAGGTAGGCGTCTTCCTCGGGCGAGTAGGCGGACACCTGCGACGGCACCGACTCGACCTCCTGGGCCGGCTGGTCCGCGGCCGAACCAGCGGGGGCCGGCGTCGGCTTGCGGGAGCTCGTCATGGTTGCGGGCGTCTCTCCGCTCGCTGTCGTCGTTTCTGTTTCAGCGGTTGTGCTTGTCGACGCCTCGGTCGACGTCACCTCCGAGCTGTCAACAGTGCTGGACCCGCAGGCGGACAGGGCGAGCCCTGCCGCGACCGACAAGGCGGCGAGGCTTCGTTTCATGCTCTACCTCGCCCGCTCGACGACGCGGCCGAAGACCTCGTCCAGAGTGCCGTGCTGGAAGCTGATCGTCAGACCGCCGGCGGGAATTGACTTCATGTCGGACACCGGCCAGCCCAGGCGACCCTGCTCCCAGCCGTTCTTGCCCCACTCGTCGAAGATCGCACCGTAGTAGATCACGTGGGCGCCGGTGGCCGGCGACCAGTAGATGTTGCCCTTCTCGAACTCCTGGAAGAAACCACCGTTGATCCCGCGCTCGTTGCCCCGGGGGTAACCCAGCTCAGAGGCCGCGGTGTTCATCTCGCCGTACTTGGCGCCGATTGCGCCGTGGACGATGTTGTGGCTGCCGTCCGGGTTGCGGGTGAGGTAACCGCCCTGGAACTTCTGCACGAAGCCCTTGCCGATCTCCTGTGCCTCGGCCACCGGGTACTTCAGGTCGCCGTTCTCCCAGCCGTTTTCACCCCACGCTTTGAAAATGTCACCCGGGATGGCGTATGCGCCGGTGGACGGGGTCCAGTAGATGGATCCGTTCTGGAAGTGCACGTAGCGGCCGACCCCGTCGGGAGTGGTCATTTCACCTGTGGTGGGGAAGCCTAGCCAACCCTGCGGTCCACCCAGGCCGTTGTACTTGGCCAGGATCGCGCCGAACAGCGCGTGAGCGCCGGTGTCGGCGCTCCAGTACGCGGTACCGGCACGGAAGTCCTCCGCCTTGCCGCCGGCGATGTCGTACTCGTTATTCACGCAGGATCCGATGATGCCCGACTTGGTGGCCTCCGCAATGGCGCCGACAGGCAGGCAGTCTGCACCGCGGTCTTCCGTAGGCACGCCGAGGGCGTCGGCGATGTGCGGCCACGCCTGGGTCATCTCGAACTGCCAGTACTCCCAGGAGTGGACACCGGACGGGCGGAACTTCACGATCGGCTTCACGTTGGTGCGGGAGGCGTAGTCCACGAACGTCTGGGTGGACATGCGGGAGATGACCTCGAGGCCGATCCCGGCGAGGTTGGCCGGGCCGCGGGCCACGGCGTTATCTGCGCCGAAATCGTCACGGCCGGAACCGGCGGAGACGTAGACCGTCATTCCCTCGAGCTCCTTAATGCCCAGCTTCGGGTCGTGGTCAACCCAGTCCTGCGAACCGACAGGGCCCCACATGGCCAGGGAGTCGTACCTGCCCGCGTCCATCTGTGCGGCCTGGATGGCCTGCGGCATGCCCGGGGTGGTGGTGTCGAGGTAGCCGGAGAAGGAGCCGACGAAGTCGAACAGGTGGGGGTTGCGCTCCGCGAGGTTGACCGCGGCGGTGCCGCCCATGGAAAGGCCGACGACGGCGCGCTTGCCGTTGGAGCGGAACTCGTTGTCCAGCACCGGCACGAGTTCCTTGGTCAGGAAGGTCTCCCACTGATAGTTCTTGCCGTTGTTCGGGCGCTGCCAGTCGGAGTAGAAGGAGGACTCGCCGCCGACCGGGAGGATGACGTTGACGTTCTTGTCGGCGTAGTACTGCTCGATGTTCGTCTCGATGGTCCAGCCGTTCTCGTCATCGCGCGCACGCAGGCCATCAAGGGCCCACACCTCGGGGAACTTCGCCTGGGGGTTGGAGTGCCAGTCGCGGGCGAGCAGGATCTGAACCTGCATCAACTGCTCCGGCATGGCGGCGGACTTGATGAATACGGCGACGCGGCGGTTGGTCAGCCACTCGATGCGGTCGACCGAAACACCGGCAGGAAGACCAGGGATCTGCGGGTGGCTGTCTACCTCGATCGGGGTGCGCTTCGGCGGGTCCGACGGACGGATGTTGTCAGACAGCCCCGAGCTGGAGCTCAACCCCGGGAAGCTGCTCTGGCCTACCGCCGGGACAGCTGAAGCGCCGACGATCAGCGCAGTCGGGATTGCGGCCGCGGTGAGCCAGTTGCGCCGCTGAGCCTGGCGCGGGGAACGAAGTTCACGCATGGAGGTCCTGCCTTTTCCTTTTTCGGGTCTGAATAGTTCCGTCATGCGCTCGTTCCGGGGGTTCCCCTCCCCCGGTACGCATGCACAACGATGTAATCGGTTACAACGGAGTACTTGTTACGGTACACGGAAGCTTAAGTTTCACTTGAGAGTTTATAGGAGAGACACGCCGTGTTAAAGGAGTTATAGATTGTGTCTACGCGAGATCAGTGTGAGCATCCACTGCAACGGCACCACCCGCGATACCGGAAACGCCAGCCACGCCGCCGACCCGCACGCGTAAAGGGGTTTTGGCTTCTCAGCCGCGACCACTCGAGCAATCTGCTCCGCCACGCGTTCCGCGCTGATCCCTGACCGCTCGTTGGCGTCCAACTTGTTCAGCATCCGCGTGAACTCGTCCGTGAAGTCACCGGTTTCGTCAACGTATTTGGTGCGCCGGTCCGACAGTCCCGTGGCAATCGAACCCGGTTCGACGACGGAGAACCACACGCCGAAGGGCGCGAACTCACGGCGGGCCGCCAACGCGAACCCCTTGATGGCCGCCTTGGAGGCGACGTAGCTCGAACGGTAAGCCAGCGGAAAGCTGCCCAGCATGGACCCGACCATGACCACGCGCCCGCGCCCGGCGGCGCGCATCGCCGGGGTCAACCGCTGCGTTAGGTCCACGTGGCCGATCACGTTCACTTGGAAAAGGCGCTCCACAGCGTCGCGCGGAAGCTCCTCGAAGGGCCCGGACTGTGACTCCCCGGCGTTGTTGATCAGCACTTCGGGGATGCCGTGGGCGAGGATCCCTGTCGCGCACTCCTCAATCGACGTTGGATCGTGCAAGTCCAGCGCAACGTACGTCACCCCGTCAATTGGGTCGGACACGGTGCCGGGATTCCGGGTCGTGCCGATGACACGGTAATCGGCAGAAAGCCGCTGCGCTGTCGCGCGGCCGATTCCAGAGGTGGCCCCGGTGACAACAGCGAGCGGCTTCATTAGCGCGCCCCTTACCAGGCGTTCATCACATCGAGCACGCGAGGCTTAGTCGCCTCGAGCTGGCTGCCGAACTGCTGCCAGTTGTGGATGCCGGTCGGGGTGAAGGCTTCGGTGAAGTTGATGCCGGTGGCGCGAGCCTTCAGAGACCAGAGGCGGGTGGTGAAGTTGGAGTATGCCTCGAGCGCGACGCCGGCGGCGACATGCTGCGGAAGGTAACCCGCGTCCGCCGGGCCGGGCCGGGCAGAGCCCGCGGAGATATAGACATCCGTGTTGCGCAGGTTGCCCATGTTCAGGAACGGGTCGTTCTCGAAACGAGCCGGGCTGATGACGGAGCCGTACATGGCGTTGGTGTTGTACCCGCCAGCGTCAAGCTGGGCGAGGCGGAAGGCGGTCTGCCCGCCGGGAATAGTGGTGGCGAGGTAACCCGAGAACGACAGAACCTGGCGGAACTGGTCGGTGTGCTTCGCGGCCAGGTTCATCGCGGCAGTGCCGCCCATGGAAAGGCCCAGAATAGAGTTATTGTTCGGCGCCACACCGAAGTGCTGCTGGAGGTAACCCGGGAGCTCCCCGGTGAGGAAGGTTTCCCACTTGTACACGACGGGGTTGTTGAAGTCGTAGGTCGCCGGCGCGGTCCAATCCGCGTAGAAGGAAGACTGTCCTCCCACCGGCATCACGAGAGTGATGTTGGAATCGACGTACGTCTGCGCGGCGTTGACGTCATGCAGCCAGGCGTTGGTGTACTCCGTCGCGCGGAGTCCGTCCAGCAGGTAAAGACCGGCGTTGCCGCCGCGCACGGCGGGCTGGATCTGGACCGGGATGTTGCGGCCCATCGACGGCGACCACACGTCGCAGCGCTGCACCCAGAATCCGACGGCGTCCCACTCGCAGGCGCCAGTCGCATCAGGACGAAGCCAGTCCCGGTTGGCCGCGTTGGCTTTCGGCGCGGCCACGGTCATAGACGCCGCAATGGCAAAGATAACGAGCAGCGCCGTCACAGCGCGCTTCATGGAAATGCTCGCGTTCACAGGGCCCCCTAAGGCATTGACACTAAAAGGTGACGTTGACGTTATCAACCTGTAGTGTTTCGCGCCAATAATAATGGGAGAAATCCCGTTAAAAGGAGCTGGACCACGCGACCTGCGGCCCGCCCAAACCGACGTCTTCCCCCGCATCAATACTGTTCAGGGTGGGTTGATCCAGGTACGTGGAGGGGTCGTCGTCAAGCTGCAGGCTCCTACCCCCGGTCAGGGAAAACTTAACGTTTTTCAAGAACCGGCCGGGGCTCATCGGCTCGCGGGAGGAGGCGAGGAGCTCCCGTATCTCCGAGGTCCGCAGTGCGGCGCGGGCCTGCTTAACTCTTGTGCGGTCTATCCACTCCGGCAAAGCATCAGCATCCGCCGCAGTATCAGCGATCTGCCACTCCAGGCCCAACCATCTGTCGTGCCCGATGCGCCCGTTAGGGTCGCGCGGCATCCGGGCGGCCAAGGGCGTGGCCAGGCCGACGGTGTCCAGAACCCGCATGTCCAAACCGGCGTTCATGCCGGTCATTCCCAGGTTGATCCAGTACGCGGTGAGCGGATGGTTGCCTAAGTCGGAGTCGGAGGCCATGCGGGGCAGGTGATACCAGTCGTATTTTTCGGGCGCGCCCGAGGGTGTGTCAAGCTGCGCCAGCAGCAACTGCGCCCCACCGTCGCGTGTGGCCTCGCCAATGGCGGTCGGCCAGTCGGGCATGACCTTCCACGCGAGGAAATCCTCCGCGTAGTGCGGTGCCTGGCCGGGCTCCTGCTTGGTCGCCCAACCCCAGAACTCGCGCTCGTCGACAATGCCCAACTGGTCACCCGCATCCAAGCGAGCCGTGTCAATCGGGTGCGCCTTGGCCACGATGGCACCGGACCATGCGGCGACCACCAGCCCGACTACACCGATCCGGCGCGTCAGGGGAACGACCATCACGGGAAGCAGCAGCGCGAACAGCGGCAGCAGGAGCATGCGCCCATGCATGAAGTCCCCGCCGACGCGCAGCACGTAAACAAGGTGCACGAGCCCGCACCCCGCGACGAGCAGCACAATGGTGCGCTCCCGACCATAGGACCCGATCATCAAGGCCACGCCGACACCCAGCGCCGCAGCGGCGGCGGCCCACAGTGCGTAGGGTCCCGCGAAATCCCACAGGTAAGCGAACCCGCTGCCCCAATCCGAAGCCGCCGCCGACTTCGCCACGGCCGTGTGCGGGGTGAGCAAACCGTAGTAGCCCATGCGGAAAACTTGGTAGGTCGCGGGCACCGGGAGGGCGACCAACAGGATACGCCACCACTGACGCGAATGGGCGGCGAGCAGCACCAGCCCGGTGACGCCTCCGTACAAAGCAAGCTCGGGCCTGACCAGCCACGACAGGCCCGACAAAAACGCTAGCCAAGACGCGACCCGAACACTGGCGGGGCCGTTGACAGGCTTGGCCCACCGCACAAGGAGAGCCCACCACGCCGCGAGCCAGAAGATGGACAGCCCCCACTCCAGCCCGGAGGTCGCGAAATCTCGGGCCGGTGGGAGCGCCAGGTAGATGAGGACACCGAAGGGAAGGACCGTGTCGGACCAGAACCTGCCCGCCGCCCACACCGCGATAACGCACGCGGCGACGGTGAACCCGAGCGCGAGCCACATCGCGACGTCCTCCAGCCGCGCCCGCGTGACCCACGCCGCGGCGGCGATCACGTACTGCCACAGGGTGGAAGTGTTGGCCTCTACACGCTCACCGGCGTTAAATACCGGGCCGTTGCCGGCCAGGAGGTTGCGCACGGTGCGCAGAACGATGAGGCCGTCGTCGCTCATCCAGCGGCGGGTCCACCCTCCCCAGAACGCGAAAACCCCCGCTACCAGCATGGAAGCCAGTAATGACAGGCGGGCGTTTCTATTCATTCGCGAAAGTTTAGTCAGGCCATGGCCGGGATGACATACACGGCCATCACGATGCAGAGAATCCACAGCACCGCCAGCAGCTGGAGCACCCGGTCCTCCAGCGCGATCTCGTCCGGTGCACCGCCGTGGCCTGAATCCACTTTGGCGGCGTAGCGCAGAATCGCGATGACGAACGGCACCATCGAAATCTGGTACCAGATGGAGGCCGGGCCGTGGATGGCGTTGGCGAGTTGGAAGCCCCACAGGGCGTAGGACATGACCACCGCTGTTGCGGAGAGTGTCCACACGAAGCGCAGGTACGTGGGCGTGTACCCCTCCAGGGCCTTGCGGATCTTCGCACCTGTCTCCTGCGCCAGCAGCATTTCCGCGTAGCGCTTGCCGGAAGCCATGAACAGCGAGCCGAACGCGGCCACCAGCAGGAACCACTGCGACAGTTCGATGCCCGCGGCCACACCGCCGGCCATGGTGCGCAGCATGAACCCGGAGGAGACGAGCGCGATGTCGATCACCGGGATGTGCTTCCAGCCGAAACAGTAACCGAGCTGCAGCACGATGTAGATGCCGATGACCCAGGCCAGAGCCGAATCAGTAGCCAGGAAGGAAAGCCCGATCGCGGCGGCGATGAGCAGCCCCGCCATGGCGTAGGCAAGGTTGATCGGCAGCATGCCGGAGGCGATGGGGCGAAAGCGCTTCGTGGGGTGTTCGCGGTCGGAGTCGACGTCGCGGGCGTCGTTGACCAGGTAAATCGCCGAGGCGCCGAAGCAGAAGACCACGAACGCGATGAGGACGTCGATAAGCGAGCGCGCCGTCAGACCGTCGAAACCCGCGGCGAGCGGGGCGGCGAGGACGAGGACGTTCTTCACCCACTGCTTCGGGCGCAGGCCCTTGATCATCGCGTCCGCGAGGTTCTTCGGCGGGTTCTTCTTCCGCGTGATCTCGACGCCCTCGGTGTGCGGCTCCGACTTGAGGAACGGCTCATCTTCTGCTGGTCGCGGGTGTACCGTGCTCACCGTGTCTCCTTCTCCAGGCCAATGGCCGCCTTGGCTACCCCGGCCCCGATGAGGGATCCGATCAACGTGTCTGTCGGGTAATGCACGCCAAGCACCATACGCGAAAGCATCATGACGGGGATGCCGACATACGGCAGTTTCGACCCGGAAATATCCGCAAGGTGCACCATCGCGGCCGCCGTCGACGTCGAGTGGGACGACGGGAAGCTCAGAGTCGAGGGCGTGGACACGCCGATAACGATGCGGGGGTCGGTCGGGCGCTTGCGGCGCACGATCCGCTTGAGCACGACGGAGGCTGCGTGGGCGACGAAGGTTCCCGCGGCCATCGCGAGCCACTTCCGGCGGTTTCGCTTATCGACGCCCACCCCGACGCCCGCCGTGGCAAGCCAGCCCAGGTCGTGCTCGCCGAAGTGGCTCAACGCGCGCGCGGTCCGCGCGACGGGCTCGTTGAGCAGCACGTTCTGGACGCTTACGAGCAGGTCAGCTTCACGCTTGCTCATCGAAGATCCTTCCCCAATTCTCGTGGCTTGTCAGCTCGCCCATGGCGGCAGCGTACTCGCGCTGCAGGTCCGGCCAGCGCTCGCGGATCTGCTTGTGCAGGGCTTTCGTCTGCGCCAGCAGGTCGTCGGCAAGCTGCTTGTCGCGTTTGCGGAAGGCCGCACCCGTGCCGCCCGCCGTCGAAACGGTGGCGGAATCAACGCGCGAGAGGGTGAACCACCGCGCCTCCTCAGCTGTCAGGTTGAGCTGCGGCGCCTCCCAGTGGGAGCGGTCCTCCTCCTTGCGCAGGTGCAGAAGCGCCTTGACGGCCCAGGGGATCTTCTTGATCTTGGCCAGGCGTCCGCCGATGTTGGCGGTGGGCACGCCCGGCGCACCGGTGGGGGCGGGCAGCTCGGCCGCGGACGCGATGACCTGGGCGTCCGGGTAGTCCTTGCGCACGTTCTGGATGCGCGGCAGGCTCGACTCGAGGATGTCGAAGAGCTGGTCGGGGCCGGCCAGGAAGTCCTTCATGGCCTCGATCTGGATGGCCATGGTGGAGTACTCCATGCACATGATGTGCTTGTAGGTGGACTTCAGCATGTTCTTCAGGATGCCGCCGGGGCCGACACCCTCGTGGTACATCGCCGCGACGATGAGCCTGTTGCGCAGGTGGAAGTACGCCTGCCAGTCGATCGCGTCGTCCTTGTCGGCCCAGGCCATGTGCCAGATGGCGATGCCGGGCCAGGTGACCGTCGGGAAGCCCGCCGCCTTGGCGCGCAGGGCGTACTCGGTGTCGTCCCACTTGATGAACAGCGGCAGGGGCAGGCCGAGTTTTTCGGCGACAACGCGGGGGAAGAGGTTCATCCACCAGCCGTTGTAGTCCACGTCGACGCGGCGGTGCAGCGCGCGCGAGTCGCGCTTGCGCGGGTCCATCTGCTCCTCGGGCGTGCCGACGTAGCCGAGGGGGTAGGCGGAGAAGTCGTGGTCGTAGACCGCGCGGGGGGCCGCGCCCCACATGAAGGTGTGCGGGTCCACCGCCTCGCCGGTGGTGCGCAACTGGGCGCGGTCCTGCAGGTTGAGCATCTGCCCGCCCACAAGGATCGGGCTTTTCGCGTAGCGGGCGGCCTGGACGGCCCGCAGGATGGAATCCGGCTCGATGGCGATGTCGTCGTCCATGAACAGGATGAACGGCGCGTCCGTGTTGTTCACGCCCTCGTACATGATGCGGGAATAGCCGCCGGAGCCGCCCAGGTTGCCCTGCTGGAAAATCTGCAGCTTACCGTTCAGTTTCTCCTCTGCTTCGGCGAAGTCTGGCTCGTCGGCCGGGTGATGGTTGCCCTGGTCGGGCATGAGCACATGCGTGATCGCCTCGAGCACGACAGGGTCCTCGGACAGCGCGTGCAGCGCGTTGACCGCGTCGCGCGGGCGGTTGAAGGTGGGGATGCCCACGGCCACCTGCTTCGGCTGCGGGGGGACCTCGGTGCCGTCGGGCATGATCTGCGCCTGCGGGTGGCGGTCTGCGAACCAGCCGGCGTTTTCCACGGTGGTCTCGGTGCCGGCCGTGACGTCGAACCACAGCCAGCCGCCGTCCTCGAAGTTGCGCAGCTCCAGCGGGATCTCCACGTGCTCGTCGCGCACCTCGACGCTGGCCACGCTGATACGCACGCCGTCGTGACGGGAGCGGTAGACGGAGATGGTCGCCTCGCCCTCGACGTCGAGGGCGAGGATGACACGGTCGAGCTGCGACCAGCGGCGCCAGTAGGAGGCCGGGAAGGCGTTGAAGTATGTCTCAAAGGACACCTCCGCACCGGCCGGGATATTCAGCCGGGTACGCTCCGCCCAGCTCAGGCGCTCTTTGTTCTGCTCCGCCTCGATCAGGTAGAGCATCCGGACGTCGTGCGGTTCGCCCTTGCGGGGCATCAAAACACGCGCAAGCGCACGATCAGCCTGGGCGGCGTTCGAGGTCTTTTCCACAAGTCTCACTTTCCGTTTCCGGCTCTTTCGGTCCGGCACTGAAACATTCGTGATTAAGCGTAACGGTTCGGACACGGGTTCCTCGACCGGCTCGCGGTTGGGTGGGGTTAGCCGGAGAAGAGGAGGCGCAGGCCTTCGCGGAGGTCCGCTAAGATGCGGTCGGCCTCCGCTTCGGAAACACGCAGGTTATCCAGGGTGAGGCCGTTGATGAACGCGGTAACAAGGCGTGCCTTGCGTTTTGCTTCTTCCTCGCCTTCCTCGCCTTCCTCGCCACCGAGCGCAAGGACGACGCTGTTCTGGAAGTCTTCCAGCACCTCCGTATAGAGCTTCGCAATCCAGTCCCGGGTCGCAGAGGCGGAGCCGTAGGTGACCCAGATTGTGGCGTCTTCGGAACGCACACCTCCGATCGGGAGGAGCTCGGCAAGCCTCGCCACCCAGGTTTCAAGCTTGTCTCCCCGTTCTGGAACTGCCGTTACTCGCTCTACCTGGCGATGGATGGAGCGGATGAACGCGTGCGCAAGCAGGGTGTCCTTATTCGGAGCGTGATACTGCACCGAGCCGCCGGCGAACCCGGATTCCTTCGCCACCTCCCGCACGCTCACAGCGTCGAGTCCGCGCGACGCAATGATGCGGATGGTCGCGTCGGCGATAGTCGCGGCCGATTCCGAAAACTGATGGTCCAGGGATAAGTCATTCATGATTGCGAGCCAGTCTAGAGTACCGTACGTTCGTAAGACATAATACGTTCGTATGAGAGAATCGGAGCAACCCGTGAGCTCGGTCATCCCCGTTATTGGCTTAGCGCTGCTTGACAGCCTGAGTCTGGGCACCCTTGTCATTCCCCTTGCGCTCATCGTCCACTGGCGTGCCGTTAGAGTGCCGGCGCTTACCGCGTACTTGTTCACCGTCGCGGCGGTCTACTTCCTTCTCGGGCTTGGGATGCTCCTCGGGTTCGCAGGACTGGGCTCGGTCACAGAACGCGTCACGCAGACCGACGTCTTCCCGTGGATCACGTTCACGCTGGGCGCGGCCCTTGCGGTCTTCGGCATCTTCAGCCCCGACCCCACAAAGCCCGAACCCGGGCGGTTGCCTAAACGCGCTGCCGGAACAACAAGTAGTGTGCCGAGCATGGTCGCCCTAGGCCTCGGCGCATCCCTTACCGAGGCGGCGACCATGCTGCCGTACATCGCAGCAATGGGCATTATCGGCAGCTGGGATTTCCCATCCGTGGCAAAGGCCGGGGCAGTGGGTATCTACTGTCTCATCATGATCGTGCCAACAGTCATCCTCGCTACCCTGGCGCTGCTCTTCGGCCAAAAGTTCTTCCCGCGACTCGAGCGCCTTATCCCCCGCCTCGAGTACGAGGCAAAAGTGACGCTTCTCTGGATCGCCGCCATCGTCGGCATCTACATGGTGATCCATAGCGTCCCGATGCTCCGCACCGACCTTTCCGCTCTGGAATACTCGGCCCCATGAACAGCACAGGCAATTCCTCGGGCCGCAACTACGCCGCCGCCGTGGCGCTGATCGTGTTCGCCGTCCTGTCCTTTGTGTTCCTGTCCGGGCCGACGGCCGTGTTCATCGGCGTCGCCGCCGCCGTCGCGGGCGCAGTGTTTTTGGTTATGGGCATCCAAGCCGCCAGCGACCGCCACCCCGACACGCTCGAGCAGGGCCTGTACGGCCTGCCGGAGACCCACTACGCCGACGGCGACCGCCAGTTCGGCCACGCCTCCCCGCCTGAGACGGTTGGCGACGCGGCCAGCGACGTCGACTGGGACGGGGATTTCCGCCGCGAGTTCGGCGGGGGTGATACCGGCGGCGCGCCGGAGGCTCGTCGGTAAGCAATCGAGCCCGGAGTCTGCACCATGAACACACCAACGGTCCCAACCCTCGCCCCGGATGCGCTGAAAAACGTCGTGTGCAGGGTCTGCGCCGGCACCTTCGACCTGTCAGCCACGGGCGTGTTTCCCGAGCACTTCTTCAATTTCCGGGCACTACGAAAACCTTGCAAGGCCAGCGGGCAACGCTGTGCGCACGTGAACGAACCACCGGGCAAGAAAGCAGCAAAGGCCCCAAAGAAGCAGAACCAGCCTCAGGCGCGACCGCCTAAAGAAGCCCCGACTCCGAACCTGCCTATCCTCCGGCTTACCTCAAACGGCAAAGCGGAATGCCCCGCGTGCTACAGGTTGCTCACGCCAAGCACGAACAGCACTCTGCCTGTACACAAAAACAACGGGAAGAGTTGCCGGATGAGCAACCGGGCATTCGAGTTTGTGACGCGAAAAGGCAAGGCCGCGAAGCAACCCTCGGCCACCGTGCAGCACTACACGCAGAAGTACAAGGTGCGCTCGCCGGAGGAAATCCGGAAGGAAAAGAAGAAGCAGGGCGGCCCGAGCAACCGGAAACGGGAGCAGGAACGTGAGCGTCGGCGGCAGCAGCGACGATCCGACAGCTATGCGCTCGATTGCTACGACAGCTGGGGGCAGGACGACCACAGTGTTGATCAGGGGCAAAGCGTGCGGACGTACCGCGGTGGCCTACCGGGACAGGGCAGGCGCCGGTAAGAGACGGGCACGGCACACGCGTTCCGCCAATTGAGGCAGTGTTAAGTCCGGTGTCGAAAACGGCAATGGGTCACCTGCAACCGCAGCGGCAAGTGAAACCGACCCATCCGATTCCCCGGTTTCAAAGAGGGTCATAGTCGACATCGTCATTCGCGCGAACCGGCCCGCACCCGAGTGGCTCGTCGCGTCCGCCCCAGGGGCCGTGGACCCGGTGAAGATGAACTGCCCCTTCGCCTGACGTTCATCAATAACGTGCCGCGCGAAATCCCACAATCTCGGCTGCAACTGCCATTCGTCGATGAGTCGCGGTGTGGCACCTTCAAGCAGTAGCCGCGGACCGGAGAAGATGCCCATGGCTCTGATTATTTCACGCCGGTCTTTCTACTGCCCCAACTTTGCAACAGCACCCTGGTAACGTACTTGTTCTGCGCCCTGAAGAGGGTCAGCGCGGAGTTGATCACGGGGACTCCCGCGGCGGCGAACGCCTCCAGATGGGCCATCCCCGGGAACAACAGATCCTCCAGGACCCACCCGACCACCAGATCGGGTGTGAATTCCAGGCCCGCCGCAGAGAATGACTGCACCCCGTCCCGGATATTGACCACCAGCTCGTGAGGGTGGACGCGGATCACGGAAGTGCCCCGGTCGCGCAGGGCCGGGAAGAGCACGTTGTGGTCTTCTTCATCGGTGTCGTCGCTGAGAATCACGATCAACGGTTGGTCTGGGCGGGGCGGTTCGTCGAATCGGCTCAGCATCGCACTGGGTTACCCTTCCGAGCACTCCCGTGGTCATATGCCTACTTTCTTATGTTTCTAGACATGGTAGGCGGGTGGTCCACCCCGCGCCGGGCATCCGGGAAATTCACGGCACGCGTGCCTGCGGGGCCTGCGCTGGCCGAGTAATTTCGGATTGCAAGAACGATGCAGCCCGTGGAGGACATAATGAGCACGAATTCAGACCGCAATCCCGCCGAGGACACAAACGACGCGCGCGAGCATGACGCGACTCTGTCGCCGCAGGACGACGGCGCGGCCGGGACGATGAACGACGACGAGCGCATCGACGAATCGTTCCCGGCAAGCGACCCGCCCGCCTCCTACGAGGGTGTTGAACCTACCATTTAGGAATTCATGGTCGGGGAGTTAGATGACCTTCTAGATCATCACGCCCACGATGAAGAAGATGAGCAATTCCCGAAACTGCGCACCCATCTATCCCAGGAGCAGCTCAATGAGCTCGGCAAGAAGGTGGAAATGGCTAAGAAGATGGCTCCTACCCGCCCTCATCCCAGCGCTCCACACTCAGAACTGTTCCACAAGACTGTCGGTCCCGGTGTTGGGCTAGTTGATCGACTCCGCGACACATTGATGGGCCGTGAGGCCAACTAAGCACCACCCACCTGCAGTGCGCTGGAAATCGATACAATATGGGGCAACCCACAAAAGCTAGTGGGTGTAACATGAGGTACCAGTAGCACTGAAGCCCTTTCCGTTTTCTTCCCACCCAAGGGTCGAATCTTGGACAGACGGTGGGGGTGCACAGTATTGGTTGCTAAATCCTTGCCAGTTACAGGAGAGGTGGCAACTCCGAAGACTATTTTTAAGGAGATAACAACATGTTCTTTCACAAGCAGACGTTGCAGTACCCAGCAAAACCAGAAAAACCAGACGCTGTCTACGCCCGCAAGCTCCAAGAGGTGATCGGTGGTCAATACGGTGAGATTACCGTGGCCATGCAGTACAGCTTCCAGGCCTGGAACTCTCACATCCCGGGTAAGTACCGTGATCTGCTCTTTGCCACGGCCTCCGAGGAATTCGGCCACATCGAGATGCTGGCGACTATGGTCGCCCAATTGCTGGAGAAAGCTCCGCTGGGCATCACCGAGAAAGCCATCCAGGAGGACCCAGCGGTGGCAGCCATCATCGGTGGCACCGATCTACAACAAGCCATTGTTTCCGGTGCCGGCGCCCGCCCAGTCGACAGCATGGGCAACCCGTGGAGTGGATCGTATGTCACCGCCAGTGGCAACCTGCTGGCGGATTTGACCTCTAATATCAACGCCGAGATGCAGGGGCGCCTGCAGGTCGCCCGTTTGTACCACATGACCGATGACCGCGGAGTTAAGGACTTACTTGGTTTCCTTCTAGCACGCGACACCATGCACCAAAACCAGTGGCTGGCCGCTGCTCGGGAGCTACAGGCG
The DNA here is from genome assembly GCF_011038645.2 of Corynebacterium qintianiae. Lineage (NCBI taxonomy): Bacteria > Bacillati > Actinomycetota > Actinomycetes > Mycobacteriales > Corynebacteriaceae > Corynebacterium > Corynebacterium qintianiae. The sequence goes on from NZ_CP064955.1 coordinate 2,055,150, forward strand.
GAGGGCAATGAGACCCTGCCGGTCCCCAGCAACTTCCCCAAGGGCAAGGAGCACGAGGAGTTCTCCTACCAGGCCCTCAACTTCTCTGACGGCGCACATATGTCCGAGGGATCCTGGGCGTCAGGTGAAGCACCGGACGGCCTGGGTAAGTTCACCTACGTGGACACCCCACCAGAAGGCGTGCCGATGGCACCGCCGACTCACCCCGATGCGCGTTTCTACGGCACCACTGAGCTTCCTAACACCGTGGAAAAGATCGCAGGCAAGGTCCAGGAGAAGTTCAACAAGGAATAAGGCAATTTCCTTCATCACAGAAAGGTGCCATTATGACAACTAAGAATCAGTCCGATACACATACACCACCTGCTAAACGCACACCCATCCAAATCGCCGCCCTCCTCTACGGCATCGTTTTCCTTCTGGTCGGTATTGCCGGGTTCATCCCCGGTGTGACTCAGAACCTGGGTGATCTGCAGTTTGCTGGCCATGAAGGCCACGCGATGCTGCTGGGCGTTTTTCATGTCTCGATCCTGCACAACATTGTCCACCTTCTCTTCGGCGTAGCTGGCATAGCACTAGCACGTACCCCAGGTTCTGCTCGCCAATATTTGTTGTGGGGTGGCATCATCTACCTGGGACTGTTCCTCTATGGACTGTTCATCGACTATGACTCCGCAGCGAATTTCGTGCCACTCAGTGATGCCAACAACTGGCTGCACCTGGGTCTTGGTGCGACCATGGTGGGTTTGTCTTTCCTTCCCCGTCCTAAGCGCACTGCCCGCGAAACCTCGGGACCTGTTGTCACGGGGTAAGTTCTGTTTTTCACCACAATCGACTGACGGCCCCGGTCTCCCCGGGGCCGTCAGTTTTATGAGAGCTGCTTGAACAGATATCAGAGCGGTCGAGACGCTGGGGGGCAGGAGTAGTCACCGTCCCACCATATCCAGCAACGCCACACCCGGAGCCGAAATCCGCCAGCGGTCGCGGTTCGACGAGAAGCGGCTTGTTCTGCCGGGTGACGACTGCCCTCTAAGGGCGCCCCTTAGGCAACCGTCGACTCACCGAGCGGTTACCTAAGGAGATCGACGTATTTCGACCGCGCTATCATTGCGTGAATCAGCAATTCGTCCCCGTCGGAGGCGACAACCACGACAGTCTCCAAAAGTCGGGCGTGGGTGTCAAACCCGAGACGTAGTTCACGCCATTGCGCGGGATCATCGTCAAGGGGTGCGACCCATGTTGGAAATAAAGCGGCATGGATGCCGTCTTCCTCACTGATGCCGTGCTTGGTGGCAGAGGCCGCCACCCTCATGCCACGGTGAGAGCGGTGATCGCCTGGCGCATCATCTCTGAACGCGACAGATGCTTTTCGGCTGCGATCCTGTCGAGCGCCTCCAACTCCTCCGGGGTGAGACGAACCGTAACCACCTGGGAAGCTTCGGGGCCACGACCCGGACGCCCCCGTCCGCGCTTCTTCAGCGCATCGACGTCATAGCCATCCTCCGCCTCGGCAAGCCAGGCGTTCAGCTGCTTCTCGGTGATATTAACAGGCATGCAATTATCGTATTACGGAATTGGGGGCATGTCGAGCATCTCACCCAATCGCTTAAAAGAAGCTCCCGGCAACACCCCTGTAACCCCATTACTGTCTCACCGAAAAAGAAAACAACATCACACTGCCGGGGGCCAGGGGAACCGTATATTGCTTATGGTGTGAGACCCCTACTAGGCGGGAAGGTCTCCGGATTCCTTTAAGGCAGAGACATGCCTCGCAACGGTGGCTCTGGACAAACCTGTTTCCGCTTGAATTTCAGCCCACGTCGGCAACCTATCCATTTCTACCCAGAACGCAGTGATGAATAGACCGACCCGCTGCCGATTGCTGACCCCTTGCGCCTTCTTCTTGCGGTGAGTCTTTTGCAACGTCGCCCGCCGGCCTTGGGCGTATTCGCCTTCGGGGTCTGTTTCCCACCGCTGGGCGGATTTCTTTCCGCCTCTGCGGCCCATGGTGGCCAGGGCCTTGCGTTGGCTTGTGGTGGCGTAGCGGGCGGTGGGTGTGCCGTAGGAGTCGGTCTTGCCCTGGGTGACGTAGCCGCGCACACGCCGAGCCATGGTCTGGCGGTCCCGCATCGGCGGCATCTCCGGTGCCCTGCCGTCCGCGCCTTCACGTTGGGCGATGTTGTAGGCGCGCTCATAGGCGTCAATAATCGCCGCATCGGTCATCCGCTCCCCCGCTGCCCGTAGCCGGTGCGCGGTCTTCAGCGCGTGGCGAAAGGCTGTCTCGTCGCGGGCGGCGCGTCCCGGGTTGATCCAGCGCACCAGGACACCATCAACGAGATCCGGGTTGTAGCGATCCGTCTCCTCGCCCATCTCGACTTCGATCTCGTCGGCGATCGCGCGGAAAGCCTGGGCTTGCTCGCGGCGTGCCTTGACCGTCTCGATGAGTTCGCGGCCACTGGAGAACTCCTGGCGGGGCAAGACATGTTGGGGCTCGTCGGTCACCTCGCGTACCTCCCTGATGAAGTCGGACAGCCGGTCAATGCGGTGATGCTGCCGGTACCAGATATAGCGATCTGGGCTATCCCCTGTGTAGAAGGGGCTGCGGCTGAACCGGTGGGCGAAGTTCGGGTCGTGGTCCAAAAACCCGCCCAGGGTCCGGCTCGTCGCCGCCAGAAGCGCCATATTGGGGGACTTGCCGTCCTCGTCGGCGTAGACGGGGTCAATCAGCCACAAGCACTGCGCTTTGCCGCTGAGTCGGTTGATGCCCACCCAGGCCGGCCCGAGACCGCGGGTAACGAGCTGGACAAGGGTCATTATCCATAGCGAGGGTGACTCCGGGATCAGTCTCTACATTAAGAAAACTCGCTGCTTGCTGTTTCGCCGTCTCTGTTTTCCCACAGCCTTTCGGCCCCTGTATAAGGACACCACCCTGTCTGCGGAGCGATCGCTCCAATTTGGCATCCGCCAATCGTGGAATATACCCGTTCACCATACGGCAGCATAGTAGCAGCTACGAGCATCTACTTGGCGTTTTGAAAGGGGCTTGCTTGGCGTTTTGAAAACAGACCACTTGGCGTTTTGAAAGCGGTTTACTTGGCATTTGGGAAACGGGGCGGGCCAGAGGCTCGTCGATAGGCAAAGGCCCCTTACTTCTCCCACATCGAACTCGGCGCGGCGAGGGCCTTGCGGTCGCGCGCGAGGATGAGGCGGTCCAGGTCCGCGATCACCGCATCAACGTCCGCGGGGTTGTACTTGCGCTCGCGGCGCGCCTGCTGCAGTTCGCGGCTGGCAGCGCGCAACGCGACCTCCTGCAACTGCGCAGCCCCCGCGCGGGCACGGTCGAAGGCAGCCTTGCGTTCCTCCGAACCCTCGGGGTCCTGCAGGCGCTGCTCCGCGATCGAGTCGAGGCGCTCCTGCATCATCGCGTACGCCTCCGGCGCGTACTTCTCGCCGTGCTCGCGGACCGCCTTGCGCGCCGCGTCGAAGGCGCGCTGGTTCAGCTCCTCGAGCGCCTTGTCGCCGGCGGGGCCGTTTTGCAGGTCAAGCTTATCGACGAGCCACGGCAGCAACAGCCCCGGCACCACCATCGTGCAGGTGAGCACGGTCAACGCGATGACAGAGAGCTCGTGGTGGTAGCTCGTCGCCGACGCCGGGATCGCCAGCACGAGCGCCAGCGTGACCAGCCCGCGCATGCCCGCCCACGCCATGAGCAAGACCTCCTGCAGGCGCAGCGGGGAGACGTTTGTGTGGTGCTTTTTCTGGTTGATCTTGTACAGCACCCACATCCAGACAAAGCGCACCGCGAACGCGACGACGGACAGGACCACGCCCACCTTCACCGCCTGCCAGATGTGCGTGCCGGCGGTGTCGATGGCGTCGCGCACGCTCATGCCAATCAGGCCGAACGCCACGCCGGTGAACAGCAGTTCCACCGTCTCCCAGAAAGAGTGTCCGGTGAGGCGGTCCTCGGCGGTCATGGCCGAGCGCGAGGACATCTCCACCGCGGCGATGACGATCGCGATGACGCCGGAGGCGTGAATGGCCTCGCAGCCGGCATAAATGGCGAATGGGAGCACCCAGGTAAACGCGGTGCGGATCACGGAATCGGGTACGGAGTTGGCGAACATGGCGGCCAACCTGCCCACGACCAGGCCGATCAGCACCGCGGCGATGGCGGCGTAAAGGAACTGCAGGGCGCCTTTGCCGAAATCGACCTCGCCGTGCGCGACCGCGGCTGCCATGGCGACGTTGAAGGTCACGATGGAGGCGGCGTCGTTGAACAGCCCCTCCGTCTGCAGCGTGCCGGTGATGCGCTTCGGGATGCCCGCCGGGCCCGCCACTGCGTCCACCGCCACCGGATCCGGCGGGGCGATCGCGGCGGCGAGCACCATCGCGATAGCTAGGCTCAGCCCCGGCAGCATCAACATCGCCGTGGCGGTCAGCGCCGCGACGGTGAGGAACACCAGGATGATCGACATGGTCAGCACCACGTTGAGCTGGGAGCCGATTTGCCCCCAGCTCGTGCGCCGGGCCAGCGACCACAGCAGCGGCGGCAGGAAGGTCGGCAGGATCAGGTGCGGATCGATGGACACCGTGTCGATGCCGGGGATAAAGATCACCGGCGCGACCACCACGGTCAGAAGCGCCGGCCACGGCAGGCCGGTGCGCTCACCTACGGCGGCGACGAGGACGGTGGCCAGCAGCAGGCCGATTAGTGCTATGAAAGTTCCCACGGTGGGTCAGTTTACGGTTTCCGATATACGCCCCGCTACTCTGGTTGACTCGGCTCGCTTGCGTTATTATCCTTGTGTCCATCAGCTGGCCAGGAGGCGTGGTTATTTTCCACAACCTGGTCGGCGTCTTGCCTTATAAGGGGAAATAGGTTTTAGATCCAGCGGAGTAGGAACTCGACGTTCTTTTCGGGGACGGTCGCATGGATCCGTTCATGCTTCACACCGAAAACGATGTGATTAAGGCGCAGCGCGCTTACATGTGGAACGCCGCGGTCGCATCGCGCTACCTGACACGAACCGGATTCGTCGAGGTCGGTCTGCGAAATATTCTTGACGGGTCCCTCACTCACATCACGGGTTCCGACCACTGGTGGGAGGACTGCTACACGGAGTTTTCTCCGCATTGCCAGAAGAGCATCGATAAAACACTGTCGCACAAGGTCTTCGAGGGCGACTACCCGCGCGACCGCTTTGTCGCCAAATCTGAGTTTGGGCTTTGGACCTCGCTGCTGCACAAGAACAACGCCACGAACTTCCACCAGCTGGCCAACCACGCGTTTGAGGCAAGACGCGGGGAGATCTACCACTGCATGAACAGCGTGCGCCTGCTCCGGAACCGTGCTGCGCACCATGTCTGCCTCCTTGGAGATGACCACCAGGCAAACCTTCAGAAAATTGATGTCGCTTTGGAGTACATCGATCTGGACCTTCGCCGGTTTGTCGGTCAAGCGGACGACCTACAAAAGCTGTTGAATAGTTACGGCGCTTTCCTCGCCGGCAACTGTCATCCTTAGAAGCGAAGAACTAACGAAAGGGGCCTTCTGGGCGACGGCACTCAGTAACCCATTTGGAAAAATGCAGGTCAGCCTCTCTGAGGCTCAGGCTCCGCAGTCCTTTCAATATCTTTGCAACCTCGCCACGGTCGCCCCAGGCATACGCAATCGTTCCCGGCGCCACTAAGCCGTGAAATGCGAGGTGCCTGATGCCCGTTGCCAGCGGCCGCACGTCAGAACCGCCTTCGACCAAGTCAGACAGCTGCTTCTTCAGCTCATCCCTCTTCAAAAAATCTTCCAGGGCCTTGCGCAACTTGATCGCCTCATCCGGGCGGTACCAGTGCGCGATTTCCGGTGAGTCCAGTCGCACCTTCAAGTATCGCTGTCGAGTTCGTTTGCTGCGGATTCGCCGAATCCGTTGGTCCTCATCCAGTGCCGCTTCGAGCGAATCCACGGTGGAATAGGACATAGCAACCTGCAGCAGGTCGCTGTACCCCTGTGCTGTGTCGGACGTAAACCCGAACGAAACTTCCATTGTGGAGGCTGCTCGATACCGGTTTGCAAAACGCGACACCTTCGTAGGGAGATCGTTTTTCCACGGCTTGCCGGGAAAGGAATCTACATAGGTCCTATGGGCTCCCCATGCAGACGGATACCCAACTGGATAGTCGGGTTTCACCGATTCCACCCCCTAGTGGCCGCGGGGCTGCGACAAAGGCTCGCCGTCTTCGAAGAACGGGCGCAGCTGGTTATCAAACAAGGTCAGCGCGGCGGCGATGGCCATGTGCATGTCCAGGTACTGGTAGGTACCCAGGCGCCCGCCGAACAGGACACCTTTCTCGGAGGATTCCGCGGCGGCGAGGCGTCGATAAGCGAGAAGCTTCTCGCGGTCCTCGGGGGTGTTGATCGGGTAGTAGACCTCGTCGTCCTCACCGGCGAAGCGGGAGTACTCCTTGACAATCACGGTCTTGTCGGCCGGGTAGTTGTCGCGCTCGGGGTGGAAGTGGCGGAACTCGTGGATGCGGGTGTACGGCACATCCGCGTCGTTGTAGTTCATCACCGGGGTGCCCTGGAAGTCACCGGTCTCCAGCACCTCCCGCTCGAAATCGAGGGTGCGCCAGCCGAGGCGGCCTTGCGAGTAGTCGAAGTAGCGGTCGAGGGGGCCGGTGTAGACCACGGGAATGCCTTCGTGCTGCTCGCGTACGTCGAAGTAGTCGGTGTTCAGGGCGACCTCGATAAGCTCGTGCTCGGCCATTTTCTCCAGCCAGGCCGCGTAGCCGTCGACGGGCAGGCCCTCGTACGTGTCGTTGAAGTAGCGGTTGTTAAAGGTGTAGCGCACGGGCAGGCGCGAGATGATCTCCGGCGGCAGGTCGGTGGGGTCGGTCTGCCACTGCTTGGCGGTGTAGTGCTTGACAAAGGCCTCGTAGAGCGGCTTGCCGATGAGCGCGATGCCGCGCTCCTCCAGGTTGGTCGCCTCGGCCGGGTCTTTGCCTTCGCGCTGTGCTTCGATGAGCGCGCGAGCCTCATCGGGCGAGTAGTACTTGCCGAAGAACTGGTTGATCAGGCCCAGGCCCATCGGGAACTGGTAGGCCGTGCCGTCGTGCATGGCGAAGACACGGTGCTGGTAGTCGGTGAAGTCCGTGAAGCGGTTGACGTAATTCCAGACCCGCTCGTTGGAGGTGTGGAACAGGTGCGCGCCGTACTTGTGCACCTCGATGCCGGTCTCGGGGTCCCTCTCGGAGTAGGCGTTGCCGCCGATGTGTCCGCGTTTTTCCAGCACGAGCACGCGCTTGCCCAGCTCGCTCGCGGCTTGCTCCGCGACGGTGAGGCCGAAGAATCCGGATCCAACAACGATGAGGTCGTAAGTCATGGCGCCTATTTTCGCACATTTGCTTGTCGACGCCCGGTTGCGCGACACACCGGACACACCTCAAGTCTCAATACTTCCTTTAGACTTCTCCCTACCCTACAATGCACAATGATTAACTGTTTTCACACACACAACAGGAGCCCTACCGTGCAACAACGTCGACGCATCGCCCGGCCCGCGCCGGGGAAGAACCCGGTCCTGGCCGCCCTGATGTCGGTGGCCCTCATCGCAGCAGCCGCCTTCGGCGGCAGCCAGATCGTGCAGGTACAGTCCCTCGGCGGCGGGAACGTCTCCGTCGACCTGGCGAGTGAATCCTTCGCCGCCGGCGACAACATCGCCGTCGACGACGCGGCCGTGATGACGCAAGGCGGTGAGCAGGTCGAGCACCGCGTGGTCAAGGAATTCTCCCGCGAGACCCCGTTCTCAATGGTGGCACTGACCTGGGAAGGCGAGCGCGACATCGTCGCCTACGTCCGCGCCGAGCGTGCCGACGGCTCCTGGTCGGAGTGGTACCAGATGGACCCCGCGACCAACACCGCGGAGACCGCGAAGCAGGGCACTGACCCCATCTACATCGAGAAAACCAACCGCATCCAGGTCTCCACGGGAAACGTCGACCTGCTTGAGGACGGCCGCACGGAGTCCGAAGCCCCCACCACCGCCAACGACCTTGAGGCCGTGTTCATTGACGGCGGCGAAGGCACGGTCGAGGGTGACATCGCACCCGTCGCGAACACGTTCGCCGCGGGCATGCCGAAGGTCGTCTCCCGCGCCTCCTGGGGTGCGCAGAACACCGGCCGCACGCCGTATTACACGGAGCCGACGAAGGCGATCACCGTCCACCACACTGCGGGCTCCAACAACTACTCCGCAGCCGAAGCTCCGGGCATCGTGCGCGGCATCCAGGGATTCCACATCAGCCAGGGCTGGGGCGACGTGGGTTACAACGCCTTGGTGGACAAATACGGCAACATCTACGAGGGCCGCGCTGGCGGCCTCGACCGGGGCCCGATGGGTGCTCACGTCGGTTCCTTCAACGACCACACCTGGGGCATCTCGATGCTGGGCAACTACGACACCGCGGAGCCGACCGCGGCCGGCATCCGGGCCATGGGCGAGATGATCGGCTGGAAGGCCGCACAGGCCAACATCAACCCGCTGGGCAACGTCCAGCTCACCGCCAGCGGCAACTTCAGCGGCAGCAAGTTCTCCGCGGGACAGACCGGCATCTTCCCCACCATCAACGCCCACCGCGACTTCCACAACAACGCCTGCCCTGGCCGGTACCTGTACAGCCAGATGGGCGCGATCCGCACCGCGGCCAACACCAAGTACCTCCAGTTGCGCAGTGGCGCCGTGATCAACCAGCCGCCCACGCCGGGTGCGCCGAAGACGGACACCACCACGAACCCGGACGGAACCATCACGAACATCATCAGCTCCGAGGGTAGTCCGCTGGGCAAGATCTCCCTGGCCAAGCTCGCAGAGGGCGACCCAGCGGCCATCGCCGGTGCCGTTGGCACCGTCGCCGGCGTGGTCATCCTGTACATGCTCCAGTCCGGTTCCGTTCCCCAGGGCGTGACCAAGGTCGGCCAAACCGAGATCATCCCGGGCCTGAGCCTGTCCTCGCTGACCCCCTACATCGGCCAGATCCTGAAGTTCGTGGGCGGCCAAGAGGCAGCGGACACGTGGAAGCAGTTCGAACCCTTCCTCGGTACCCTGCAGGGAGCGGCCGCGGGCATTGGCGGCAACAACTTCGCCTTCTACTCCAACGGCATTGGAGTGCAGAACAACGAGGGCGAGATCTACACCCTCGTGGGCAAGATCGCCGACGCGTGGCTGCAGCAGGGGCTCGACGCCGGACCGCTCGGCCTGCCTACCTCCCAGGAGTACAACCCGGCCGAGGACGAGGTCAAGGTCGACTTCGAGGGTGGCTCGATCACCTACAGCCCGTCGAGCAACGCGGTCGACATCGACCTGAGCTCGCAGCGTTAACTCCTAACCGAGACCGTAGGAGCGTTCCACGGCGGTCTCCCACCTTTCAATGAGCCGGTCCCGGTCGGGGCCGGCCATTGTGCTGTGCCAGGTGGTGGTCTCCCCGAGCGTGAGGGGGGCGTCGATAAGCTTTGCTCCGATCCCCGCGGCCGACGCTGCCCCCATCACTGTCGTCTCGATGTTGTCCGGGCGCGCGACGCAGGCGTCGAGCAGGTCGGCCTGCATCTGCATGAGCAGCTTGTTGTCGGTCATGCCGCCGTCGACACGCAGCTCCGCGATCCGCGTTTTCGCGTCTTGCTCCATCGCGCGCACGACCTCGCACGTCTGGAAGCACGTCGCCTCCAGCGCGGCGCGCGCGATGTGGCGGCGGTCCGCGAACCTGGTCAGGCCCGAGACCACTCCCCGCGCGTCCGGGCGCCACCGCGGGGCGAAAAGTCCCGAGAACGCAGGCACGATGACCACACCCGCGCTGTCGACGACCTCGGCGGCGAGCTTCTCGCTTTCCGCCGCGCTGCGCAGGATCCCGAGCTGGTCCCGCAGCCACTGAATCAACGAGCCGCCGACTGCCACCGAGCCCTCCAGCGCGTACACCGGCTCCTCCCCCTCCACGTGGTACGCCACCGTTGTGAGCATCCCATGCTCACTGAACTGCGGCGTAGTCCCCGTGTTGAGGAGCATGAACAGGCCCGTACCGTAGGTCATTTTCGCGTCACCCGCGTCTAGGCAACCCTGGCCGAACAACGCCGCCTGCTGGTCCCCGAGCACCCCCGTGATCGGCACACCGGACAGCGGGCCGCGGCGGCGAACCACCCCGAACTCACCGACCGAAGGCCGGATCTCAGGCAGGACCGCGCGCGGGACACCCAGCTCACGGCACAAGTCATCGTCCCAATCCAGTGTGTGGAGGTCCATCAAAAGGGTGCGGCTGGCGTTGGTCACGTCCGTGACATGCACCGCCTCGTGGCCTTCGTCCCCGCGGGCCCCGCCGGTGAGGTTCCAGATCAGCCACGTGTCGATAGTCCCCGCGAGCAGTTCCCCGCGCTCCGCCCTGTCGCGCGCGCCCGGCACGTTGTCCAGAATCCACGCCCACTTCGGCGCCGCCGGGTAAGAATTGTGCAGCAACCCTGTCCGATCCTGGTAGCGGGCCGGGTCCCCGTCGTGGTTGGTGCGGGTGTCCTGCCACACGATCGCATTGTAGATCGGCTTGCCCGTCGACTTCTCCCAGATCACGGCCGTCTCGCGCTGGTTAGTCACGCCGAGCGCGGCAATGTCCTCATCCGTGATGTCGTGGCTGGCCATGGCCTCGCCCGCCGCCCGGCGCGTGTTGCGCCAGATCTCCACAGGATCGTGCTCCACCCACCCCTGCCGCGGCATGATCTGCTTGTGTTCGTACTGGGCGTGGGCGACGACCTTGCCCTCCAGGGTGGTCAGGATGAAGCGGGTCGTCGTGGTCCCCTGGTCGATCGCGGCGATGAGTGGCATGGGGACAGTGTAGTGGCGGGGAATCCGCCCCGGCGCCTCATGCCCGCACGCCGTGGGGCGCCGCACCTTGGTCATCGGGCCGCTTCATCGCGGACATCCGGGCAATTCTGCGCGACATCCCGGCGCCGTCCGGCTCCTAGAACCAGCGTTCCAGCACGGCCGCGACGCCGTCCTCGTCGTTGCTCAGCGTGACCGCGTCGGCGTAATCGTGCACGACGGGGTTCGCGTTGCCCATGGCCACGCCGAGACCGGCCCAGGCCAGCATCTCGCAATCGTTGGGCATATCCCCGAAAGTGACCACCTCCTCGGCGGCCACCCCGTAGCGCGCGGCCAAGATGGACACCCCGGTCGCCTTGTTCACACCGGGGCAGGAGATCTCGATGAGCCCCTCGTCCATGGAGTAGGTCACGTGCGCGTCGGAGGCGTCGACAACCGGGGCGACGAGGTCGAACATCTCCGCAGAATGCATGGACGCGCATCTGACCAGCAGCTTCGCGGCGGGCTGGGAAATCAGCTCGGGCACGGGCACGACACCGAAACGGGAGTCCCACGCGTCCGGGTTGTAGTCCGGCGTGACCAGGAAGACCTCGTCTTCCGGGTCGAGAGCGGACTGGCCCACACGTTCGACGCCGTAACCCCACCCGGTCCCGAGCGGGCGAAACACGGCGTCGACGTCCGCGACGATCTGCTCCATCAGCTCAGGCGCGAGTTCGAAGGAGCGCAGCACCTCGTCGGTGGCGGGGTCGTAGATCACCGCGCCGTTCGCGCACACGCAGACCGGCGTGATAGGCAGCTGGTCCAGCACGGGCATGAGCCACCTGTGGGGCCGCCCGGTCGCCAACCCGAAATTGGCCCCGGAGCGCACCGCGCGCATCACTACCTCGCGCAACCGCGGCGTGACGCGGCCCGCGCTGGTGAGGAAAGTGCCGTCAATGTCGCTGATGATGAGCCGGGGTGCCATAGTTGCCTAGCTTATCGACGCCCCCGACACACGGCTCACTTCTCGCGCCGACCGGAAGTTTTCTCTGCCTTGCGAGCGGCACGCTCCGCCTTTTCCCTCCGGTAGATTTCCTCTGCCTCCTCGGGAGTGGGGGCGGAGCCGCCCAGGGCCGCCGGCATCCAGTTTTCTCCGTCCCCGAACGGGCCGTACTTCTCGGCGTACTCGGCGCGGTTGAGGTCCAGCAGTTCTTGGACAGCCTGCTTGAGGCGCTGCGTGACCTCATCCGGCGTCCCGTCGAGGGCGACGGGGGCGCCGTAGCGGATGATCACGGGGGTGTTGGTGCGGCCGAGGCGGCGGGGCAGATCCTTGGTCCAGATGCGCTGGGAGCCCCAGATGGCGCAGGGGATCAGGGGGGCGTCGGCTCGCTGCGCGATCCGCGCCGCACCCGTCTTGAACTCGCTGAGCTCGAACGAGCGCGAGATGGTCCCCTCGGGGAAGATCCCGACGAGGCTGCCCTTCTGAATCCAGTCGACGGCGCTGTCGATGCTGTCGGCCCCCGCGGCGCGGTCGACGGGGACGTGGCGCATGGCGCGCATCATGGCACCGATGACGGGGGCGGAGAACACTTCCTTCTTGGCCATGAACCGCACGAGGCGTCGGCCGGCAACGTGCGGGCCCATGCCCGTGAAGATGAAGTCGAACCAGCCGGTGTGGTTAGCCACGATGAGGGCTCCGCCCTCCGCGGGGATGTGCTCCAGACCATGCAGGACAGCCACGGTCCCCTGCGCACGGAAAACGTTTTTGATCACGCGGATCACACCGTGGTAGAACGGATCCCGTTTCGCTTCCGCGTGCTCGGGGGGTTGAACATAGTCCGAGGGGATCTCGAACAGGCGCTGAATCTTTTTCATGTTAAGGCTCCAAAATGTCTTTGCCGACCCAGGGGCGCAGCGCTTCGGGCACGACGACGGAGCCGTCCGCGCGCTGGTTGTTCTCAAGAATAGCCACGAGCCAACGCGTTGTGGCGAGAGTTCCGTTGAGGGTGGCCGCGGTCTGCGTCTTGCCGTCCGCGTCGCGGTAGCGGGTGGCCAGACGGCGGGCTTGGAAAGTCGTGCAGTTCGACGTCGACGTCAGCTCACGGTAGGTACCCTGCGAGGGCACCCACGCCTCGGTGTCAAACTTGCGTGCGGCGGATGAGCCGAGGTCGCCTGCGGCGACGTCGATGACACGGTAGGGCACCTCGACCGCGGAGAGCATGTCGCGCTCGAGTTGGAGTAGTTTCTGGTGCATCTCCTCGGCGTCCTCGGGGGCGCAGTAGACGAACATCTCCAGCTTGTCGAACTGGTGGACGCGCAGGATGCCCTTCGTGTCCTTGCCGTAGGAACCGGCTTCCCGGCGGAAACACGACGACCAGCCCGCGTACAGCAGTGGGCCGTCTTTCAGATCGACAATCTCGTCCTTGTGAAACCCGGCGAGCGCTACCTCAGACGTACCGACGAGGTACATGTCGTCGCGCTCGAGGTAGTAGATCTCCTCGTCGTGCGCGTCGAGGAAGCCTGTTCCGGCCATGATCTCGGGGCGCACCAGCACCGGCGGGATAACAACCTTGAAACCGGCTTCGCGCGCTTTCTGCGCGGCAAGCATGAGCATGCCGAGCTGCAGCCACGCGCCGTCGCCGACGAGGTAGTAGAAGCGCGCGCCGCCGACCTTGGTGCCGCGCTTCATATCGATGATGCCCAGTGCCTCACCCAGGTCGAGGTGGTCGCGCACCTCGAAGTCGAACTCCGGAACCTCGCCCACGTGCTCGAGGACGACGAAGTCCTCTTCACCTCCGGCGGGGGCGCCTGCAATGACGTTGGAGATGCTGTACTGCAGCTTCGCCACGGCCTCCTGCGCCTCGGCCTGCGCGGCCTCAGCCTCCTTCACGCGGGCCTTGAGCTCGTTGGATCCCTCGAGCAGCGTGGGGCGGTCCTCTGGAGCGGCCTGGCCGATCTTCTTGCCGAAGGCCTTCTGCTCGCTGCGCAACTCGTCCGCGGTCTGGATGGACGAGCGGCGCGCCTCGTCCGCCTCCAGCAGCTGATCCACCAGGGAGGGGTCTTCACCGCGGGCCCGCTGGGACTCGCGCACGACGTCGGGATGTTCACGCAGGAATTTGAGATCGATCACGGAAAGTCATCCTACCCTGCCCCTGGACACGAACATCGTGGATTGTCTGGTCATAACCACCGGGGGTAGGCTTGGGCCCATGCACATCTCGGACGGGCCCGTTCCCAAGCACGCGCAGCTGCGCGCGATCTTGGAGGAGGCGTGTGTCACCGAACTTAAGCCGGGTGATCTTTTGCCCGGTGAACGCGCCCTGGAAGAGAAGTACGGCGTCAGCCGCATTACGGTGCGCCGCGCCATCGGCGACCTGGTCGCGGCTGGCCGGCTGCGCCGGGTCCGCGGAAAAGGCACGTTTGTCGCGCCGAACCCGCTGGTCAGCCGACTGCACCTGGCGTCGTTCTCCGACGAGATGAGGGCACAGCACGTCGCGGCCAGTTCGCGCATTCTCCTGTCCGGCCGCGCGGCCCCGCCGGAGTTCGTCGCGGACTTTTTCGGTACCGCCCCCACCGTCCCCCATATCCATCTGAGGCGGCTTCGGCTCGGCGACGGCGAACCGTACGCGATTGACGACGCCTGGTATAACGGCACCCTCGTTCCCGACCTGCTCGAAAACGACGTGTACAAGTCCGTATACACGCTGCTTGAGCAGGATTACGGGCTGGGCATCACGGAGGCGGACCAAACGGTCACGGCGGTCGAGGCGAGCGATGCCAACGCCTCGCTTCTCGACGTCCCGCCCGGCGCAGCCCTGCTCCACATCGTGCGCTACGCCCGCAGCGGCGCGCACCACGTGGAACTTTGCTCGTCGGTCTACCGCAGCGACCGCTACCACCTGACCACGCGGGTGGCCCGGTCGGCTGAACAATAGCAATTAGTAGTAAGGCACAATAGACGCCATGGTAACGACCACAGCCAGTGTGCGCTCCGTCCTCCTCGCCGTCGTGGCGGGAGCGGTGGCGGCGGCCTCTTACACGTTCGTCTCTGAGTCGACATCTGCCTCGTCCGCCTCACCGGGCCAGACCCAAACGGGTGTCACCGCGACCACCACGGTGGGGACGACCGGCCAGAATTCACCTGGCGCCGCGGCCCCGTTCACCACCGCCGACCAGAGCGCCTGCCTGACGTGGCAGCTCAACGAGGGCGGTTCAATCGCCGGGTTCGAGCAGACCCCGTGCGAGCAGGAGCACCGCTTCGAGGTGTCCACGCGCGAGGATCTCGCCGCGTTCCCGTCCTCCGAGTTCGGACCCGACGCGCAGATGCCGAGCCAGACGCGCCAGGCCCAGCTGCGCGAGGAGCTGTGCGGCGCCTCCACCGTGAACTACCTGCAAGGCGTGTATGACCCCAACGGGCGTTACTCCATCGCCTCCATCCTCCCGCCCGCCGAGGCCTGGGCGCGTGGGGACCGGACGATGCTATGTGGCCTGCAGGTCACCGACGCTGCCGGCACCCCGGTGCTGACGTCGGGACGCGCTGCCGAACAAGACCAGGCCCGTGTCCTCGACGTCGGCCAATGCGCCTCCACCGACGCATCGAACACGCTGCGCGCCGTCGACTGCGGGGAGCCCCACCACCTCGAAATCACGTCCGTGGTTTCCCTGGCGGACACATTCCCCGACCACACCCCGAGTGTCGAGGAGCAGGACAAATACCTGGGCGACGTCTGCACTACCGCCGCGCACGACTACCTCGGGGGCGAGGAGAACCTGTACCGAATTGCGCTGCAGCCGTTCTGGACCACGCACTCGCCCGCGGCCTGGGAGGGTGGCAGCAAGAGCGTCAATTGCGCGCTGGTGTTCGCCAACAACGGCCAGTTCGCCACGCTCACGGGTTCGGCGACGCAGGGCCGTGAGGCTTTGCGTATCGACGGCAACCCGCCGCCCGAGCGCCCCGAACGCCGCCCCCTGCGCGAGGACCCGGCCAGCAAGGCGCCCGTCGCCTCCGCGAACCAAGAGCCCGGCGCGCAGTAGCCGATGCTGGTCACGCAGGGCGAGTTCGAGACGCTGATCAATGACGCGCTCGATGAAATCCCGGAGTCTTTCGCGCGCGCCATGACGAACCTGGTGGTCCTCGCCCGCGACTTCAACGCCAACGACCCGACAATGCTGGGCCTTTTCGAGGGAGTGCCACTGACCGAGCAGCACTCCAACCACACCGGCTACCTACCGGACGCGATCTTCGTGTACAAGGAGGCCCACGAGGCCATCTGCGGCAGCGTCGAGGAGCTGCGCGAACAGGTAAAAATCACGGTGTTCCACGAGGTGGGGCACTACTTCGGGATCGAGGAGCACGAGCTGCACGAGCTCGGCTGGGGTTAACCCAGCGAGTGTTTGCCCCATTTCACAACCCGCCACGACCCGAACTCGCCAACGGGATCAATGACAAGGTAGTGGCAGTTGGGCAGGTAGGCCATTTCCGCGAAGTCCGGGTCGATGTCGGTGGCGTTCGCGGCGAACGCCCGGATTGCCCCGCCGTGCGAGATGACCACGGTGTCGCCTGCTGAGTCATGCTCAACGAGGGGAGCCAGCGCCGCCCGGTAGCGGGCGAGGAAGATGTCGAGGGAGTCGCCGCCGTCGATAAGCGATTCGAGTTCGCGCCGGTAGAAGCCACGGAAGGCCCCGTGGTAGGTCTCATGCGCTTCGCGGGTGTTCATCATCTCCCAGCGCCCGGCCTGGACCTCGTGCAGCCCGTCGAGAGCGGGGATGTCGTCGAAGTGCGCCCCGAAGGCGATCTCACCCGTCTGCTGCGCACGCAGCGCCTGCGAGGTCACCACCCGCACGGGTGAGTACTCCGCCATGATCTCGCGGCCGGCCGCCGCGGCCTGCTCGCGGCCGAGCTCCGTCAGCTCCGCACCCGGCAGCGCCGTGTCGAGATGGCGCCCGACGTTGGAGGTGGTCTGTCCGTGCCTGAGTAAAACCAGCATCTACGTGCCTTTCCGGGCCGAGGCGACCCACTCTTCCGCGGCGCGCAACCGCGCTTCGTCGACCCCGGGCTCCCCCGCCGGCTCATGCGCGCGCGGCCAGGAACCGAGGAACGTGATCGAGCTCGCCCGCAGGTAGAGGCTGCGCAGAGCCTCGGCGAGCGGGGCGTCATCAATGTGGCCCACGAGGTCCACGAAGAAATTGTAGGTGTTGCGCTCCGCCTTGGTCGGGCGCGATTCGATGCGGCTGAGATCCACGCCGCGGTAGGCGAATTCCTGCAGCGCTCCGACGAGCGTGCCGGGCTCGTTGGGGAGCTGGAACACCACAAAGGTGCGGTCGTTGCCGGTGCGCGGGGCTGGCACCCCACTGGGCCCGGCGAGCACGAAGCGGGTGCGGGCCGCCTGCATGTCGGCAACGCCGTCGGCGTGCACCTGAAGGCCGAACAGGTCCGCCGCCCGGCGCGGGGCCGCGGCCGCGTCTACCTCGCCTTCGGCCACGAGCTCCGCGGCCGCGGCGTTCGAGGCGGCTGCGTGAAACCGCGCGTGCGGCGCGTTGTCGGCCAGCCACTTCTTCACCTGCTGGTACCCGACGGGGTGCGTGGCAAAGCTCCGCGCGTCCGCGAGCTCCTCGCCCGGCCGGGTCATGATCGCGAAGGCGATCTCGAGCTCCGTCTCACCGTAAATCTGCACGCCGCCAGCCTCAATGAGCGCGTCTGAGGTCGAGGTCACCGCGCCGTCGACGGAGTTCTCGATGGCTACCACGGCCCAGTCCACCTCTCCCGCGCGCACCGCGTGCAGCGCGGCGGAGGGAGAATCCACGGGGACCAGGGCGACGTCGTCAAGCTCGAACGCCCACACGGCTTGCTCAGTAAACGTGCCGTGCGGACCCAGGAAAGCGACGCGGTTCATGCCTTAAAGTTACTGCATGCGAACACGCCCTGAGCGGATCCGCCTGGAGATCCTCATCGTCCTCGCCGTCACCTTTGGCCTCTCCGGGGCCCGCGCGGGCTTGAGGCTTATCGACGCCCTCCTGGCGCAGCCGGCCTTGAACGAGCAGCAGGTTACGCTCAATGACACGTCGTCCGACGTCTCCTGGCTCGACCTCGCGCTCCAGGTCTGCTCGGCGGCCTCGCTTTTCGCCTGGGGCGCCCTGGCGCTGTTCTTGCTGGAAGCGACCCTGCCGCGGCCGCGGTGGCGTGACTGGTTGCACGGGGCTGGCCTGGCCGCACTCATCGGCCTACCGGGGTTGGTGCTCTACGTCGTTTCGCTGCAGATGGGATGGTCGAAGGAGGTCGTGCCTACAACGGAGGCGGTGCAGGTGCCCACGCTGTTGCTGTGGTCCTTCGCCAACGCCTTCGGCGAGGAGACCGTGGTGGTGATGTGGCTGATCACGCGGCTGCGCCAGCTTGGGTGGGGGCCGTGGCCCGCCATCGCCGCGTCCTCGGTGCTGCGCGGTAGCTACCACCTTTACCAGGGAGTTTCGGCGGGATTCGGAAATATTGTGATGGGTGTCGTGTTCGGCTGGTTCTACCACCGCACAGGCAAGGTGTGGCCGCTGATCCTCGCCCACTTCCTCATCGACGCCGTCGCGTTCGTGGGCTACCAGCTGCTTTCCGATTCCTTCCTTTCATTGCTGGGGCTGTAGGCGGGTTAAACTTCACCCATGCCTTCGACACCTCACTCGAACGACCCGAGGGACAACCTGGGCGATTACGTGCTGGGCAGGGACGGAAAGCCCATCGTGGACCGCTACGGTCGCCCCGTACGCCGCCGCGTCGAACGCGCCCCCCGGCCCGAGCCCCGCCCGCGCGAGGAGGTGCCCCGCTTCGAGCGGGTGCAGCGCCCGCCCATGGACCACACGCGCCAGTACCAGCCGCGGCGCACCCCGCAGCTGCCCGAGCGCGACAGGCCCGCACCGCAACCGCGGCCTGTGCAGCAGCCGCCGCGGCGCGTCAGCCGGCCGGTAGAGCCGGCGCCCATGGCCGTGTCGCGCTCGCGCGTGCGCCAAGCGCCGCCCGCGGCGGCGCAGGCTCCGGTGCGTGCGCGGAGGCGTCGAAAAGCACCCGGCTGCTTCTCCGTATTCGCGCTCGTTGTCGTGCTCCTCATCGCCGGGGTCCTCTTCACCGACGCGCGCCTGAACCGCGTCGACGCGCTTCCCGACGAGCGCATCGCCAACACCGCCGGCACGAACTGGCTGCTCGTCGGCTCCGATTCGCGCCAGGGCCTCAGCGAGGACGACATCGCGCGCTACGGCACCGGCGGCGACCTCGGCGTCGGCCGCACCGACACGGTGATGCTGCTGCACCTACCGCGCACGGGGCCGGCGACGTTGGTGTCAATCCCGCGCGACTCCTACGTCTCCATCCCCGGTTACGGCATGGACAAGATCAACGCCGCTTTCGCCTACGGCGGGCCGAAGCTGCTAGCGACGACCGTGGAGCAGAACACGGGGTTGCGCGTGGACCGTTACGCGGAGATCGGCATGGGAGGGCTCGCGGGCGTGGTCGACGCCATCGGCGGTGTCGAAATCTGCGTCACCGAGCCGATCCAGGACCCCTTGGCCAACTTGGATGTCCAGCCCGGCTGCCAGATGATGGATGGGCCCACCGGCCTCGGTTACGTGCGCACCCGCGCCACGTCGCTCGGCGACCTCGACCGGGTCGGCCGCCAGCGCGATTTCCTCGGCGCGATTGTCGCAGAGGTCACCTCGCCTGGTGTGCTGCTCAACCCGTTTAGGGCGATCCCTCTGATGTGGGCGGTGCCCGGGCTGTTTACCGTCAACACGGGCGACCACGTGTGGAACTTGGCGCGTATCCCGCTCGCGATGCGCGGCGGGCTGAAAACGGAAACGGTGCCACTCGGTGGCTTTTTAGACACCGAGGTCGGCAACGTCATGCTGTGGGACGAAGCGGGCGCAGAGGCGCTGTTTTCGTCGCTGCGTTAGTACGCCCCGAATCGCTTTCTACTCCTACAGGATGGTGAAATGCGCACCTCGAAGTATTGAGGGAGGATTCGTAAAGAGGGCGTTCTTGTTGTGACATGGACGGTAATCTGGCGATGTGGCCCCAAGGCAAGACGGCCACTTTCGTTAGCGTGGTGTATCCGTGACTTGTGGTCGGGGACCTCCTGGATGTGAGGCGATCCGGCCGGAAATAGGCACTACTAAGACGACTATCCAGAGGGGATAGCTCGCAGAAAGCCAGTTCCGGCATCTGACTTACTCTCGACTAACTGAACCGGGGGAGCCGCTCGGATCTGCCAGCCGCTAGACGCTTGGGGTTGATTTCCTACTTCGTTGCCAAACGAAGTGCCTCACATCATCAAATCGGAAAACCGAACATTGAGATATGCCGGACGGTATCCGCCAGGATCACATCAATTTTAGTCTTTAAGGACTAAATGTACTCCCAGATGATACCACCAACACACCCTATCGCTGCTCCTAAGCCAATACGGCGAATGACGAACTTCACTGCGGTGCGCACGTCATACACTTCTCGGAAGATTGCTTCCGCCAGTGGCCCACTCTCCCAAGAGAAGCCCAAGCAAGCGCCAATAATTCGCTTTACTTCATCGGGAAGAATCCCATAGAAAGTTATGGAAGGTTCCGATTCGGAATGGCTGGAGTTCTGCGCTGAGAGCGAACCTGCGTTTCCTCCGTCTTTATCCACGAAAACAGATTCACCACTATTCCAAGTGGCGAATACTAATGGCCGAGGCAGGAACGACGAATCCATTCTTTTCCATCGCAATTCGAAGGTCGCTGGTAAGAGGCTCCGTGATACCGTCTCCCAGCTCCTCTCCCCCATGTATCGCCACCGGTGGGTAGTCACTCCCCCGAGCACATGCTTGGAATTCACGGGCACCCGCCACTCCGGATTTTACAATCGGACGCGACACCTCTCTAGCAGTGGCAGTAGCCACCGGAGCTAGCGGCACTACAAGTGCCGTGGCCAGGGAGATTACTACCAGCTTATTTTTTTTCAGTTGTATTAGATCCTCCTTGGATCGTTGACCTCTCGTACGCCTGCACCACATTCAACGCACTTAGTGTAGCGATAATCGTTGCCACTAAGGACGAGGATACGATTTGATCGCGCATCAGCCAGTTAAAAACCAGAAATGCACCTACCCCAACGGCTAGCGCAATAATCCAAGCTAAGCTTCTACTTTTTGAAGTGGCATGCCCCCACCATGCTGGAGCATCAGACTGCGGCCCATCTAGCCCAAGGGTTCTTTGAAGAGACTTTGGAGCGTGAGACAAAACATAGTCCTTCCGTCTTTGGGTTTACACGGTGCGTCGAGCCACGAAAACGAAGTTCAACAAGAGGCACTCCTGTAATCCAAGCGACTTCGCGGGGTTTGATTATACTGTGAAGATGGTTTTCATCAAGCCCTAAGCGGCGCTGTTTGGACCCGCCCCCTGATTTTCGGCAGTCGAAACCGGCATTGCGGCAGCATTTCGACAGGAACTTGAAGGAGTTTGTCTCGATGACGCTCTTCGGCGCAGTATCGTCTCCGGCGGGTCTAACCAGCGAATATAGCTACACGATGGTGATGAACAAGCTTGAAGTTGCGTAGCTTATGGCACGGAGCATTAGCCCACGTCGCACCTATCCCAAGAACCAGCGGGCTCTAATTCCTCTTAATCCCCGCAGGCAGCTCGGTCCACGTGCCGGCCGCGACCATGTCGGCCTTGCGTTTGACCCAGAAGTCCGCGCCCTTGATGCCCAGCGCCTCGGGGTCGAACTGCGGGTCGAGGCCAGCCTTCTTCTGGCGGCGGTAGTCCCACAGGCACTTCAGCGCCGGGCCCTGAATAACCAGGATTGCCAGGATGTTCAACCACGCGGTCGCGCCGACGCCGATGTCGCCGAGTGCCCACGCGGTGCCCGGGGTCGTGGTCGCGCCAATGTAGACGGACACGAGGATCAGGGCGCGCAGAATCCAGATAATCGCGCGGCGGGCGGTGTCGTTGTGCACCCAGCGGTTCAGGTAGGCGAAGTTCACCTCGGACAGGTAGTAATACGCCAGCACCGTGGTGAAGGCGAAGAATGCGATGGCCAGTGCGACGAAGGACGGGCCGATGCCAGGGGCGATGGTGTTCATGCCCTCCTGGACGAACCCGGGACCGACAGCGATGCCGTCGGGAAGCGAACCGGCGTAGCGCACGGCACCGTCCTCGGACTGTCCCTCGAACACCTTGTACATGTCGGTGGAAATAATGATGAAGGCCGTTGCAGAACAGACGAAGAGCGTGTCCACGTAGACGGCGAAGGCCTGGACGAAGCCCTGCTTCGCCGGGTGCGAGACCTCCGCGGCGGCGGCGGACTGCGGGCCGGTGCCCTGGCCAGCCTCGTTGGAGTAGATGCCTCGCTTGACGCCCCAGAGGATCGCGGCGCCGAGCATGCCGGAGAACATCGCTTCGCGGTCGAAGGCCGAGCGGAAGATTAGACCGAAGACCTCGGGGATCTGATCGGCGTTTGCGAGCATGATCCAGACGGCGGCCAGGATGTACAGGATGGCCATGACGGGCACGACAAGAGAGGCAAACGTGGCGATGCGCTTGATGCCGCCGATGATGATGATGCCGAGCAGGACCACCATGGCGAGCGCGGAGATCCACGTCGGCACGTTCCACGCGTTTTCCACGGCCGCGGCCACGCCATTGGCCTGGATGCCGGGCAGGAAGTACGAGGTGGCCAGGATCATGCTGATGGCGAAGACGATGGCGTAGACGAGAGCGAACGGCCGGGCAGCAGTGTGCGCCGCCGCCTTCTCAATGTAGAAGGCCGGACCGCCGCGGTACTCGTCGGTGTCACGGTCCTTTTCTTTGTAGATCTGCGCGAGGGTGCACTCGACGAACGAGGTAGCGGAACCGAGCAAGGCGACGAGCCACATCCAGAACACCGCACCCGGGCCGCCGAAGGCAATGGCCGTGGCAACGCCGGCGATGTTGCCCACCCCGACTCGGCCAGCTAGAGAGATCATGAGCGATTGGAACGAGGAAATGCCGGCCTCGGACTTCTCGCCTTGGGTGATCTGCTTGAGCATGTCGGGGATGCAGCGGATCTGCAGGAACAAGGTGACAATGGTGAAGTACGCGCCTGCGCCGAGGCACAGGTACACGAGCCAGTTCGACCAGATCAGGCCGTTGAGCGTGTCGATAAACCCTTCCATAGCGGGTTCCTCCTGGGGGTAAGAGGTCGGTCCCGGCTACCGCGCGGAGCGCCTGAGCTGGAATTTCCCTGGATTTCGGACCATTCGTGTGCGAATGTTGGGTTTTATCATAGGCATCTACCTATCGCGCTATAGTCGTTTCGCGAATTTTTTGCCGCCACATATGCCGTCGGTGTGCGCACAGCGCGTGGTGCTTTCATCACCGTTCCGGTGGCGCACCTGGTCTTCTGAGGGCTTTTCGCTTATCGACGCCCACCCCAACGCACCCCTACCCGCGGGCGGAGAGGTGGGCGTTGACGATGTCGTCGATAAGCCGCGCCGCGGTCTTTGCCGTGCGTGAGTCGATGTCGAAGTCGGGGTTGAGCTCGACGACATCGACGAGCGCGACGCGGCCGGTCGCGGCCACGGCGGTGACCATCGCGCGGACCTTGTCCAGCGCGACACCGAGGCCCGCGGGGGCGGACACACCGGGTGCGACAGACGCGGGGAGGAGGTCCAAGTCGATGCTGAGGTGAATCGGCCGCTTGCCGGCGACACAGTCAAGGGCGAGTTGGGCGCACTCGGCCGCGGCGAGGGCCTCGAGATCGGTGTCGAGCACGGTCCGTACGCCAAGCGCCGCGGCCGTGTCGAAGAGCACGCGGGTGTTGTTCGGCCGCGAGATGCCGAGCACGGAGTAGTCGAACTCGTCGCCCGCCAGGTCGGCGATCTGCTTGAACGGTGTGCCGGAGGTAGGGCGGTCGGCCTGGCGCAGGTCGAAGTGCGCGTCGAAGTTGATTACGCTCAGCGCCCCAAGCGCCTTCCGCGCACCGCGGTGGGAGGCGAACGACGTCTCGTGCCCGCCGCCGAGGACGACGACGAGGTTGCCGGCCGACGCGAGGTCGCGCACACACCCCGTCAGTTCCGCTTGCGCACCCTCGAGGTCGTCGCCCTGGGTGGTGACCGTGCCGGCGTCGAAACGGGCGTATTCGTCGTGCACGGCGAGGCCCCCGAGCGCTGCGCGGAGCGCCTCGGGGCCGCGGGCCGCGCCTTGGCGCCCGCCGTTGCGCTCCACACCCTCATCGGAGGCGAAACCGATCAGTGCGACCCCGTCCGCGGGCGACGCAGACGAGATGGCGCTGTGCCATCGGGCGTGCTCTGGACCCGGGCCGTCATCACGCCCACTCCACGGCTCGGGGGGACTAAACAGTGGCGCGGTGACGGTGTTCATGCTGGCTAGTGTACGTATCCGCCGGGCACCGGGTTATTGACACCCTCGACCTTGTTGCGCCCGGTGAGGTAGTACATGGCGATGCAGGCAACGCTGAACACGGCGCCCACCGCGAGCGGGAGACGGAAGTCGGGCAGCCACGCCATCACACCGAAGGTGAACAGGATGAAGGCCAGGGCGAAGTACTGGCCGAACGGCCAGAACGGCACGCGGTATTCCAGGGAGGCTTCCTCTTCCTGTGTCATGTTGCGTCGCGACGCGACGTGCGCGATCAGGATCATCGCCCACACGAAGATGGTAGCGAAGGTGGCCAGCGCGGCGATGACGTGGAACACGGACTCCGGGATGACCGCGTTAAGCACCACGCCGAGGATGAGCACGCCGAGCATGATGATGGTGGTCATCACTGGCACCCCGCGCACCGTTTTAGCCATAACGGGCGGGGCGAGCCGCTGATTGGCCAGGCCGGTGAGCACGCGGCCGGCACCGAAGATGTCGGCGTTGATGGCGGACAGTGCCGCGGTGATGACGACGACGTTGAGCAGTGCGGCGGCCCAGTTGACGCCGAGGGCGGTGAAGATTTGTACGAAGGGCGACTCTTCGCCGTTGATGGTGTGCCACGGGTTGATCATGAGGATGATCAGGATGGCAAGCACGTAGAACAGCAGGATACGGGCCGGGACGGTGTTGATCGCCTTCGGCACCGCGCGCGACGGGTCCTCGGCCTCGGTACCGGCCACACCGATGATCTCGGTACCGCCGAAGGCGAAGAGCACCAGGATGAAGGACGCGACCATGCCCCCGATACCGTTGGGGAAGAACCCGCCGTGGTTGACAAGGTTTTGCGGCCCGGAGGTGTCAGCGGTGGACAGACCAAAAATCAGGACCGCCGCGCCAGCGACGATCATGGCTACGACGGCGCCGACCTTGACGATGGTGAACCAGAACTCCAGCTCGCCGAACACGCGTGTCGACGCCAGGTTCGCCGCGCCGACCACCAGAAGTGCCGCGACGACCCATACCCAGCGAGCGACGTCAGGGAACCAGAACCCCATGTAGATGCCGATGGCGGTGAGGTCAGCGAGCGCCACGATGAGCATTTCGAAGGCGAACATCCACCCGGTGAGGAAGCCCGCCGCTCCACCCAGGTGGGCTCGGGTGTATTCCGCGAACGAGCCGCGCACGGGGTGGCGCACGGCCATCTCGCCGAGCGCGCGCAGTACGAAGTACACCACGGCGCCGCCGAGCAGGTAGACCAGCAGAACCGAAGGCCCCGCGGCCTGGATCGCGCCGGCGGAGCCGTAGAACAACCCGGTGCCGATCGCGGAACCGAGCGCGATGAAGTGGAGGTGGCGCGAGGTCAGGCCGCGTCCCTCGGTGTGGACCGGGGTGCCACTGGGCTGAATCGTTGTCATGGCTGGGAAGTGTAAGTCACGTTTCAGCCCCGCTGTGATTCGTCTTTCTTTATCCTGTCTCACATGCGAGACTCGTCGTATGCCCCAAGTACCCGCTGCCCGCAACGCGCTGCGCATCCTCACGCTGCTTTCGCTTAGCGACGCCCCCTTATCCGCCGCCCGTATCCAACGCGAATTGGATCTTCCCCGCTCCTCCACCTACCACCTGCTGCGCGAGCTCGAGGCCTCCGGTTTCGTGGTGCACCTCTCCAACCCCGGCACCTACGGGCTGGGACTTGCCGCCTACCGGATGTCCGCGGCCTACACCACCCAGCAACCCCTGGTGCGCCTGGCCGCAAAAGACCTAGAGGCCATCGCGGTGTTTGTCGGAGGGTCTACACACCTGTCGCGCATGGCCGGCTCCGAGATCGTCTACCTCCACGAGGCCCGCGCACCGAAAGCAGTCTCCTTGGTCACGGAAGTCGGCGTGCGCCTGCCCGCCTTGTCCACGGCTTCGGGCCGGATCATGGTGGCGCACCTGCCCGAGGCGGAAGTCAAGGCCGTGTTTTCCGCCTCCGGCGAGCAGCGCGCATACCGGGAGGGGAAGGACCGCCTTATAGCGGCGCGTCAACGCGGGTGGGACGAGGAACGCGAGGAAGTCTCCCGCGGCCAGGAGACGGTGGCCGTGGCCGTGCTCGACCACCTGGGACGCCCCGCTGCCGCGCTCGCGGCAACGTTTGCGGCGGGATCCAGGGACGATAGCGAGCGCGCAGAGGTGGTGGGCCGCCTGTCGGCCGCTGCGCGGCGGGTGGCGGGGAAGTTTTTTGGTGGGGTGTAGGTATTTGAGCCACCCAATTCGACATCGCTTAGGCTTGTGTCCTCGATTCCCGTGCAAGAATCCGATCAGTTCCCAGTATGAAAATCGTTGGTCTTGCACTCTAAGGTCAATCAGGCGCAGCTATTCAACGTTCATTAACCCATGCGTGTGCGGGTGAGCGACCTCGGTGAACACCCCACTGAACCCGCTGTCGCGCGACGTGCCAGGCAGCGGAATACTCATCTGTCCCCTTGCGCCTAAGACATTTACCTCCTCCAGGCACCGCTTACAGTTGCTCGAGAATCTGAAAGAACTGCGAGCTCGTATATGCACCCTCCAGCGGTTCGACACCGTCTTGGAAGACCATATAGTAACGAAACCTCTCACCGGCCATGGACGCCCATTTGTTTCCGAGCCGAACCTTGCGCCGTGAGTCATCGTTCTTTAACTGCGCACCCTTGGGCTCAACGACGACAACGGTTCTGCTGGTGGTCATAAGGACGAAGTCCGGGTAGTGGTTGATCGGACCGTTGATGCAGAACCCTCTTCGCTCGATATTACGGTGCCACCACAGGATATTGTCCATTCCGGAGAAGCGCCCAGCGAACTCCATCTCATCGTTGTTCATCCGGTCTTCCGCCTCGTATAGCGATCCGCCAATCAATGAACTGGATTGAACCGGTTGAATGACCGGTGGGAACGTGAAAGATGGATGGACGGCAATGTGACGGGTTTCGATGTCCTGGTAGAACTTCTTGAATTTGTGGTCATCGAGCAAACCCCGGATCTTGGGCCCGAACCCCGGATAGTGAATACGGGGGATGCGGTTAGAAAACAGATTTCAGTGTAGCCGGACACCGTTGTTCGAACACCTCTGGCACGAGATATTTACACTAGGGCTCAGGCCCCCTCCGAGCTTCTCCCGCCAGAGGCGGCATAGGCCCACCGCGAACCGCTAAAGGGTGGCTAGATGCAGGAGGAAATTACGCGTCCCCACAGCAACCCCACACAGCACCCGACAACACTTGACCTAGATGGATGCGAGCTTCTGGTTGATCAGCGTGTTGAGAGAAACCCCCTCGGTCTTAGCCGCAATCACCAGCCTGCGGTGCAGCGACGGAGAGGTCCGAACGTTAAACCTGCCGGAATAGGACCTCCCCCCGAGAGGTGCGGGAATCTCCTCCCCTGAGAGCTCCATGTCTTCGACGACCTCGGCGACCAGTTCAAGCAGTCCTGCCTCAGCCTCCTGTCGATCGGGAGCCAGCCACGACAACGAGGGGAATTCGGCCACGGTGGCAACGTACTCTTGGTCCTCCTCAGACCAGGAGACCTGATAGGTGTACTTGTTAATATCCATTTGTTCTACTCCTCCTCTTCTCGATTGCTAGTGGACAGCTTGTCTATCGCCTGAAGCACCTGATTCACCTGGTAAGGCTTCGCCTTACCGTGGTCATTCTGGATGTTAACGCGGGGGTTTCCGGGCCAGGGTGTCTTGTAGGTCTTGTGAGATGTCTTCGTTGAGCTGCGGCTCTCAAAGTAGTGGTCACATACATTTTCCAGCTCGGAAAACCTTATGCCGGCGGGGGCTCTCCTCATTTTCGCCACAATCTCGTCAATACTGCTGCCCATGCGCCAATAGTACCGCATATAGCACCACGAAGCGTGGTACCAATTATGGCACTAGAGCAAAGCAGAGCTGTCGGTCGCCCAGCGGCTCGAATGGGCCCATACGTGCCACCAAGACTCCGAAAGAGACAAGGCAGCCCAACCCCTTTAACCGGCCCCCGGGTAGGCAGCAGAGTGACACTGTTCAAACACGCACCCACCGGCTACACTTAACCCTCGTCGCGTCTGGCTGTCGCGCGCTCACTATCCCCGGCCCGTATTGGGGCTTGTTTCCGCACGCAACTTTAAGGACAGTCATGACCATTACCTACCCCTCCACCGTCACCGTCGGCATCGGCGCCCTCTCCATTGACGAGGTCGTCGCCGTTGCCCGCCACGGTGCAAAGGTCGAGATCGACCCGGCGGCGCTGACCGAGGTCTCCGCCACCCGCGACCGCATTGAGGAGCTCGCCAACGACCCGACCCCGGTCTACGGCATCTCCACCGGCTTCGGCGCGCTGGCCCGCCGCCACATCCCCGAGGCCATGCGCGCCCAGCTGCAGCTTTCCCTCGTGCGCTCCCACGCCGCCGGCTCCGGCCCGGAGGTGGAGCAGGAGGTGATCCGCGCGCTGATGCTGCTGCGCCTGTCCACCCTGTGCACCGGCCGCACCGGTGTGCGCCCCGTCGTCGCCGAAACCTATGCCGCCGTGCTCAACGCGGGCATCACCCCCGTCGTGCGCGAGTACGGCTCCCTGGGTTGCTCCGGCGACCTCGCCCCGCTCGCCCACTGCGCGCTCGCCCTGCTGGGTGAGGGTGAGGTGCGTGTCAACGGCGGCGACATCGTCCCGTCCGCCGACGCCCTCTCCGCCGCCGGCATCGCCCCGCTCGCCCTGAAAGAAAAAGAGGGCCTTGCCCTGATCAACGGCACCGACGGCATGCTCGGACAGCTCTGCCTGGCCATCACGGATCTGCGCGCCGCGGCCAAGGTCGCCGACATCGCCACCGCCATGACCGTGGAGGGGCTGACCGGCACGCTCACCGTCTTCGCCGATGACCTGCAAAAGTTGCGCCCGCACCCGGGCCAGGCCGACGCCGCCGCCAACATCCGCACCGTCGCCGCGGGATCCGCCATCCTCGAAGCGGCCGCAGCCGAGTTCAAGGAGAAGCAGGTCCAGGACGCCTACTCCGTGCGCTGCGCACCGCAGGTGGCGGGCGGTTTCCGCGACACCCTCGCCCACGCCGAGCTGGTGGCCAACCGCGAACTCGCCTCCGCCGTGGACAACCCGGTTGTCGCCCTCGACGGCCGCGTCAGCTCCAACGGAAACTTCCACGGCGCGCCGGTGGCGTACGCGCTTGACTTCCTGGCGATCGTGGTCGCCGACCTGGCGTCGATTAGCGAGCGCCGCACCGACCGCTTCCTCGACACCGCCCGCAACCGCGGCCTCAACGCATTCCTCGCCGACGACCCGGGCGTGGACTCCGGACACATGATCGCCCAGTACACCCAGGCGGGCATCGTCAGCGAGCTCAAGCGCAACGCCAACCCGGCCTCCGCCGATTCCATCCCGTCCTCGGCTATGCAGGAGGACCACGTTTCCCTGGGCTGGTCAGCGGCCCGCAAGCTGCGCCGCAGCGTCGACGGCCTGCAGCGTGTCCTCGCCGTGGAGATCCTCACCGCGGCGCGCGCGATCGACATGCGCGGGGCCGAGGCCGCCCCCGGAACGAAGGCCGCCATCGACGTGCTGCGCCGCGTCGTGGAGGGCCCCGGTACCGACCGCTTCCTTTCCCCGGAAATCGAGCACTCCGTTGCTCTGGTCAAGGACGGCACCTACCTCGATGCCGTGGAAACCGCAGTGGGCGATCTGCGTTAATTAACTCTGAGCTGGAAAATTAGGCGGGTGTCTCATATACGAGACACCCGCCTCTGTTTTGCCCTTTCTCGTGTCTATAGCCCCCGCTACTCTCAACGCGAGACATGACAAGTGTCACACCACTCGCGCAGCTCGCCCACGGCAGAGGGGACAGCCCCGGGAAACCGGCCCGAAACCAACGGCACGACAGCGTCGCGAGCACGTCACGCACAGAAGGGAATCGACATGACCGAGAAGAACTGGTCCGAGGGAGCGCGCGAGGTCCGCGCACCACGCGGCACCGACATTTCCGCCAAGTCCTGGCAGACCGAAGCCCCGCTTCGCATGCTGCAGAACAACCTCGACCCCGAGGTCGCCGAACGCCCCGACGACCTCGTCGTCTACGGTGGCACCGGCCGCGCCGCGCGCAGCTGGGAGGCGTTTGACGCGATCGTCGATACGCTCAAGGACCTCTTGTCCGACGAGACCCTCCTGGTCCAGTCCGGCAAGCCGGTCGGCGTGTGGAAGACCAACGAGTGGGCTCCGCGCGTGCTCATCGCCAACTCCAACCTCGTAGGCGACTGGGCCAACTGGGAGCACTTCCGCGAGCTCGAGGACGAAGGCTTGATGATGTACGGCCAGATGACGGCCGGGTCCTGGATCTACATCGCCACCCAGGGCATCCTGCAGGGCACCTACGAGACCTTCTACGCCGTAGCCAAGAAGCGTTTCGACGGCACCCTCGCCGGTACCCTCACCTTGACCGGCGGCTGCGGCGGCATGGGCGGTGCGCAGCCGCTCTCCGTCACGCTCAACGGCGGTGCCTGCCTCATCGTCGACGTCGACGAGACCCGACTGAAGCGCCGCCAGTCCAAGCGCTACCTCGACGAGGTCACCACCGACCTGGACGAGGCAATCCGCCTGGTCACCGAGGCTAAGGAGGCCAAGAAAGCCCTGTCCGTGGGCTACGTCGGCAACGCCGCCGAGGTCTTCCCGGAAATCCTGCGCCGCCACCGCGCCGGCGAGCTGACGGTGGACATCGTCACCGACCAGACCTCCGCGCACGACCCGCTGTCCTACCTGCCGTCCGAGATCGCCTTCGAGGACTGGCACTCCGAGGCCTCGGCCGACCCGGTCACCTTCACCAAGAAGGCACGCGAGGCCATGGCCGCGCAGGTCCAGGCCATGGTGGAGTTCCAGGACTCCGGTGCCGAGGTGTTCGACTACGGCAACTCCATCCGCGACGAGGCCCGCAAGGCCGGTTACAACCGCGCGTTCGAGTTCCCCGGCTTCGTTCCGGCCTACATCCGCCCGCTGTTCTGCGAGGGCCTCGGCCCGTTCCGCTGGGTTGCACTCTCCGGCGACCCGGAGGACATCAAGGTCACCGACCAGGCCATCAAGGACGCCTTCCCCGACAACGAGCACCTGCACCAGTGGCTCGACGCCGCCGAGGAGTACGTCGAGTTCGAGGGCCTTCCCGCGCGCATCTGCTGGCTCGGTTACGGTGAGCGCGCCAAGGCTGGTGTGATTTTTAACAACCTGGTCAAGGAGGGCAAGGTTAAGGCCCCGATCGTCATCGGCCGCGATCACCTCGACTCCGGTTCCGTCGCCTCCCCCTACCGCGAGACCGAGTCCATGCTCGACGGCACCGACGCCGTGGCCGACTGGCCGTTGCTCAACGCCATGACCGCGATCTCCGGCGGCGCGACCTGGGTGTCCATCCACCACGGTGGCGGCGTAGGCATCGGCCGCTCCATCCACACCGGCCAGGTCACGGTGGCGGACGGTACCGAGCTCGCCGAGGCGAAGCTCAAGGCCGTGCTCACCAACGACCCGGGCATGGGTGTCATCCGCCACGTCGACGCTGGTTACACCCGCGCCTACGAGGTGGCCCAGGAGCGCGGTGTGCGCATCCCGATGGAATTCAAGGCACGCGACTAGGGTTCACACCATGGCTACCCTCTTTACCGGCATTTCCGAACTGCGCACCGTTTCCACCCTCGGCACGATCAAGAACGCGGCGCTCGTCGCCCGTGACGGCGTGATCGAATGGGTGGGGCCCGCCTCCGAGGCGCCAGCCGACTTCGACGGCGAGACCGTCGATTTCGGCGGCCGCGCCGTGCTCCCCGGCTGGGTGGATTCGCACACCCACATGGTGTTCGACGGCAACAGGGCCGCGGAGTTCGAGGCGCGCATGGCCGGGCAGTCCTACGCCGCTGGCGGCATCGCAGTGACGATGGAGGCCACCCGGTCGGCGGGCTTCGAGCGTCTCGACGCCCTCGTGGCCGAGCGTGTCGCCGCGGGCCACGAAGGGGGTACCACGACGTTCGAAACCAAGACGGGCTACGGGCTGGATGTGGAATCGGAGGCGGAGGCCGCTCGCGTAGCCTCTCGCCACGTCGGCGATGTGACCTTCCTCGGCGCTCACCTCGTCCCCCCGGGCGAGGACGCCGAGCGCTACCTCGACGACGTTGTCGGGCCGATGTTGGACGCCGTGAAGGACCACGTGCAGTGGATCGACGTGTTCTGCGAGCGCGGCGCGTTCGACGAGGCACAGTCGCGCCGCGTGCTCGAGGCCGGCAAGGCCGTTGGGCTGGGCGTGCGCGTGCACGGCAACCAGCTCGGCGAGGGCCCGGGTGTGGCACTGGCCGTCGAGATGGGCGCGGCGAGCGTGGACCACGTTAACTACCTCAGCGACGAGGACATTGCGGCGCTGGCTGGTTCCGAGACCGTGGCCACGCTCTTGCCCGCGTGCGACCTGTCCACCCGCGAGCCGCTCGCGCCCGCGCGACAGCTTGTCGACGCCGGCGTGACCATCGCAATCGCCAGCAACCTCAACCCCGGCACCTCGTTTACGTCCTCAATGAACTACTGCGTCACCACCGCGGTGCTGCAGCAGTACTTGGCGCTCGACGAAGCGATCGCCGCGGCAACAGCAGGCGGCGCGAAAGCGTTGCGACGCCACAACGTCGGCAGCGGCAAGGATCCCCAGGGCCGCCCCGCCAAGGGCACTCTGGTACCCGGCGCGGCCGCCGACCTGCATGTGCTGGATGCGGACAACGCCATCAATCTGGCCTACCGCCCCGGCATGCCGGTGACGTGGCAGACGTGGGTTGCGGGTGAGAAGGTGTACTCGGCTTAAACCAGCGCGAAGATCAGAATCTTCTTCTTGTCTTCAGGGTCGAAAGCTAGACGACTGAGTGTGTAGGCCACGAATAAAAGCGCGAGGAGCTTAACCCCGCACGCCCAGTACGGCACGTGGTCGTCGCCGAAAAGCGCCGGATCAACCGTCAGGATTCCGGCGGCGACGGCGGCCAAACCCCAACTAAGCCCCTCGCTTTTGCCAGTAGTTCCAGTAGCTTCCGTAGTCAATCGCCTCTCCTAACTGCTTTGAGCGATATCTGATTTCGCCGCCTCTTCGACGCTATAACCAGCTAGGAAGGGGTGCATGCCTACCCGTGAAGAGGGGACATTCGTGCACACCGATTCGGGGGGCGCTGTCTAAATCGTCACCTGGCGGGACTTGATGTTGTCTAGCTGCTTGCGCTCCTCGACGCTGAGCTGGCCATCATTGGTGTATTCGGCCGCGATCTCGGCATCCAACTTCTCAAGCGCGCTCGTGTAGCTTGCCGCCTCCACCGACGGGTCGATGTCCCACACCGGCACGACGACTCCGTGGGTGCGGAAGACACCAGCGAACTTGCTGCCCTCGCCCACGTGCAGCTCGCCGCGCGCGGCAATGCGCGCCAGCGCGGAAAGAATCTGGTTCTCGTTGTCCTCGGTGCGCACCCAGCGGATGTGGCCCTTGCCCCCGCCCGGGTTCACCCACCAGACGGAGCCCGGCACGCTGGCCTTGATTTGCGTTGACGGGATCACTGCGTCGTTCGCGCGCGAGAGCGCCTGCGCAACCTCGGCCGGCACGTTCGCACCCTCCGGGAACCACCAGGTGAAGTTCTGATGTTCGGTGATCGACAGCGTCGAGGCGGCGTCGATAAGCGAAGTGAGCTCGGGCTGGCTGCCGTCCGCAACCGTAGACTGCAGTGAATCACCCGGCTGAGCTGCGAGCACCCAGTTCAGCGCGTACGCGAGGTCGCGGCCCGGGTTTTGCGAATGCGACGCCACCTGTAGGGCAACGAATCGCTCGCCGCCGTCGGCCTCGGAGCGTCGCAACGCAGCACCGGCCCCGGGCAGCACCGTCACGATGTTGACGGGCTCGCCCTTGACCTCCACCTTGGCCACCGCCGAGGGCACAAACTCCTGCAGCGCCACGAGGTCAGCCTCCGCCGCGAGACCGCCGTAGGGCCGGGGATCCTTCTGCAGCGCCTCGCGCTCAGCGGCGCGGGCGGCGAGCTTCGCTTGGCGACGGCTCATGCCCTCCGGCAGCTCATCTACGCCAGCTTTTTTGCGGTTCTTCTTAGCCATGGACCCCGATGCTACCCGACCAGCGAGGAACCGACGCCAGCCTGGGCGAGCGTCTCTATTGCGAGGTGCGGCAGGTCGGTGGCGAAGACGTCGACGCCGTTGTCGCGACACCACAACATCTGCTTCGGCAGGTTCACCGTCCAGGTGTAGGTCTTCAACCCCTTGAAACCCAGGAGCTCCGGCTTCGCCTGCAGGTGCGACAGCGCCGGGCCCACCCCGTACGGGCGAGAGAGCATGTGGTTTCCCTTGTTCCACTTCTTCTCGCGCAACCGGAAGAGATAGTACGTCTCCAACTCCGGGGCAAATTCCGTGAAGTAGCGCATCGCGCGGTGGGAAAACGAGATCAGGTGCA
The DNA here is from genome assembly GCF_011038645.2 of Corynebacterium qintianiae. Lineage (NCBI taxonomy): Bacteria > Bacillati > Actinomycetota > Actinomycetes > Mycobacteriales > Corynebacteriaceae > Corynebacterium > Corynebacterium qintianiae. The sequence continues at coordinate 2,089,787 of NZ_CP064955.1, forward strand.
CGCGCTCCGATTCGCGCATGCCCGCGTAGTGCAGCACCCGCAGGGTCTGCTCGTCTACCTCCGGGCCGTAACGGGTGGGGTGCTTCGTCTCAATGTAGATGTGTTTGTCCGGGTAGTCCTGCATAAGCTCGAGCAGCTCCTCCAGCCGCATGATGCGCTGCGGGTTGTCCTTCGTGCCCGCGTTGAGCCTCCGTAGCTCGGAGTAATCGGTGGCCGACACCCTGCCGCGCCCGTTCGTGGTGCGGTTGAGAATCGGATCGTGGAACACCACAAGCTGGTTGTCCCTAGTCAGACGCACGTCGCACTCGATGCCGTGGATGGGCAGCTTCAGTGCTTCGTCGAACGCCTGGAACGTCTGCTCCGGGTAGAGCCCCGAGGCGCCGCGGTGGGCGACGATGTGCGTCGAGTGGCGTGTCTCAGGCTTGTGAGCTGAGGTGTTGCTCGTCAGGATCGTCACGTCTGTTTAACCTACAACCGGTTGGGCGGTTCCGCGACCGGAGAACGCGCCCCTGCGCATCCCGGCGGAATTTGCCAGAATGCTCTGTATGCCCCTGCGTCTATCCCCCTTGCCGCGCTTCCCGCTTCGTGCTGTGCTGCGCAGCCGTGCCCAGAACTCACCGACGCTGGACCAGGCAATCGAGAACGCGAAGCAGCGTTTCACCTTCAGCCGGCACGGCATTTTCGCCGCGCCGCTGATGGTTGTCGAGGTCTGGGCGGATTTGACCCCGGGTTTGCGGCTTCGGGGCCTGCGCCGGTTGCCGAAGAACTACGGGCCGGGTGTCTTAGGCGCGGAAATCGCGACCTGGGGAGCGATTTCGCCGTCTCTTCTGCCCCACAGCTGGTGGGCTGTGGCCGCCAATGTCGCTATCTGCCAGGGCGTGGGCCACGCGGCGGGGAACCTGGTCAACCAGACCGTTGCCCGCGGCGTGCGCTCGAGCGGAATCGTGCGCGACCCCCGGGTGGGGCGATGGTCCAACACCGCGCTTCATTGGGGGATGAGCATCGTCACCACCGCCACCTTCATCCAGTCTGCGCGGCGCCACGCCAAGCAAATCGCCATGGTCGGCGGTGACGACGAGTTCAAAGTGTCGGAGTCGCTGATCGGCATTACCGTGGGAACTCTGGGATACGGTGCGATTCTCGCCACAGGAGAGGCCCTGCAGTCTGTGATCGACACGGCCGCCGAGCTGCTGGGCAAGCGCCTGCCGCCCGTTACGTCGTGGCCTCTCGCGGTCCTCGCGGCGGGCGGCCTTTTCGCCCTTTTCACCGACAGGTTGGTCATCCGCAGTTTCCTCTCCCGGGCGTACAAGCAGGCGGAAGAGTTGGACCGCGAGTTCATGCAGGGTGCGGACCGCCCTGCTGAACCGGAGCGGTCAGGTTCCGTCCACTCCGAGGAGAGCTGGGCCACCATGGGGCGGCAGGGGCGCGCCGTGGTTGCGGGCGGGCCGCGCCGCCGCGACATCGAGCTGGTGATGCGCGACCGTGCCAAGGAGCCGATCCGGGTGTTCATCGGGCTTGACGACGCCCGCTCGTACGAAGACATGGTGACCGCCGCGCTGTGTGAAATGGATAGAACGAACGCGTGGTCGCGCCGACACATCGCGGTGATGTCCGCGGCCGGCACGGGGTGGATCAACGACTTTTTGACCTCGGGTTTTGAGTTCATCGGCCGCGGCGACACCGCGATTGTGGCGATGCAGTACTCCTATTTGCCGTCTGCGTACTCCTACCTGGCGGACCGCGATTCCCCCGTACGCTCGTCGCGCCTACTCATCGAGGCGATTCGCGGGCGTCTGCGAGAAATGCCCGAAAGCGGCCGCCCGATGCTCTACGTCGCCGGCGAATCGCTGGGCGCGTACGGTGTGACGGACGCGTTCGACACAGTCGAGGAGTTCCTCGACGGCATCGCGGGCGGGGTGTTCACGGGTGTGCCGGGTTTCGCGCGCAGCCACACCGAGTTGACGCTCAACCGCGACCCGGGCAGCCCGCAGCGGCTCCCCATTGTCGACGGCGGCCGGCACATCCGCTTCGCGGCGCACCCGAGCCATATCGATCACGATTTCGAGGGTAAGCCCTACGCCAGCGAGTGGGAGGCGCCCCGCGCCGTGTTCGCGCAGCACGCCTCGGACCCAGTGGTGTGGTGGGACTGGAAGCTCATCTTCCGCGTGCCGGACTGGCTGAACGAGCCCGGGTCCCGCGGAGTTCCTGCGCCCCGTGAGCAGCACCTCGACGTCCCGCACACCCTCCGCTGGGCTCCGTTCGTCACGTTCTGGCAGGTCGGCATGGACCAGCTGGCTTCGAAGGGCTTCCCATCGCCGCACGGGCACAACTACCACGACGAGACGGTGGCCTACTGGTCGGCGGTGATGTGCAGCGAGGATTCAACGGAGCGAATCGGCGACATCGCGCGGTGGATCCACCGCGATGCGACCAAACTGCGCCGCCCGCCTGGTGGGTTCGCGAACCGCCACGGCTACTGACTCCGGCTAAATGCCGGTTAGATGCCGCAGGCGATTCCCGTGGAGTGGTGCGGGCAGTAACCGTTCGGCACCTTGTGCAGGTACTGCTGGTGCTCGTCCTCGGCGAGATAGTACTGCGCGCCTGAGCGCACCTCCGTGGTGATCGGCCCGAGCCCTGCCTCGGCGAGCTGCGCGCCGTACTGCTCGAGCCACTCCCGAATCTGGGCGGCCTCCTCGTCGGTGTCCGTGTAGAAGGCGGAGCGGTACTGCGTGCCCACGTCGTTGCCCTGGCGGAAACCCTGGGTGGGGTCGTGCGCCTCGAGCCCGGCGCGCACGAGGTCTTTCAACGAGACCACCGCGGGGTCGTAGACCACCTCAACCAGCTCCGTGTGGTTGGTCTTGCCGGTGCACACCTCACGGTAGGTCGGGTTGGGGGTAACCCCGCCGCCGTAGCCGGCGGAAGTTGCTTCCACCCCGTGCATCTGCCAGTACAGCTTCTCAACTCCCCAGAAGCAGCCGAGGCCGATCAACAGCCTTTTCTGCCCCTCCCGCCACGGACCGGTGATAGGGGTGCCCAGCACGGCGTGCGGGCGAGGCTGGGCGAGCACGGGTTCAGCGCGTCCCGGTAGCGCGTACTGCTTGTCGACGAGCTCTGGCCGGCGTCCGTAGAGAAATCCCATACTCCCCTCAACGCCGCCAGCGCCGCCGTTGTTCCCGGGGACACGTCCCACGAATTTTCCCTATCATGGGCCACGTAATCGAAAGCAACCGAAAGGACGATTGAAACAATGGCTGTTTACGAGCTTCCCGACCTCCCCTACGCTTACGACGCGCTGGAGCCGCACATCTCCGCCGAGATTATGGAGCTGCACCACACCAAGCACCACGCGAATTACGTCAAGGGTGCCAACGCCGCTCTCGAGGCGCTCGAGGCTGAGCGCGACGGCGCGGCAAACGCGGACACCCTGCGCGCCCTGTCCAAGAACCTGGCGTTTAACCTGGGCGGCCACACCAACCACTCCATCTTTTGGAAGAACATGGCCCCGAACGCCGGTGGCGCCCCCGTCGGCGAAATCGCTGAGGCGATCAACCGCGACTTCGGTTCCTTCGAGAAGTTCCAGGCTCACTTCGAGGGTGTCGCCAACGGTCTGCAGGGCTCCGGCTGGGCCGTGCTCGGTTACGACCACATCGCTGGCCGCCTCATTATTCAGCAGATGACCGACCAGCAGGGCAACATCTCCGTGGACTTCACCCCGGTGCTCATGCTCGACATGTGGGAGCACGCCTTCTACCTGCAGTACAAGAACGTGAAGGCCGATTACGTCAAGGCCTTCTGGAACGTTGTCAACTGGGGCGACGTGAACGAGCGCTTCACTTCCGCAGCCAAGTAAGCATGTAGTACCGCTTGCTTGATAGGCCCCCGCCCCGGCACCTGTGCCGGGGCGGGGGCCTAAGCTTGTCTGCGTGAAGAAGGGCACGGGCGAGTACAGGAGAGCGACGCTAGCGATGTTGGCGGTCGGCCTCGCCATCTTCAACTCCTTGTACGCCACCCAATCTCTGCTGCCAGTGCTTTCGACGGAGATGGGCATAGCCCCCTCCACAGCGGCGCTGACGGTGTCCGTCGCCACGGGCGCCCTCGCGGTCTTCGTCGTCCCGTTCTCCATCCTCTCGGAGAAGTACGGGCGCGGCCGCATCCTCGTCATCTCGGCGTTGTCGGCCACCCTCATCGGCTTGACCCTCCCGCTCGCGCAATCGGCGGGACAGCTCATCGCGCTGCGCGCAGTGCAAGGGGCGATGATCGCGGGCGCGCCGGCAGTGGCCATGACGTGGCTCTCGGAGGAGCTGGACAGCGATGACCTGCCCGGCGCGATGGGTCTCTACGTTGCGGGCACCACGATTGGCGGGCTGACTGGCCGGCTCATCCCCTCGGGACTGATCGAGTTCACCTCGTGGCGGTGGGCCCTGCTAGCTTCCTCGGTGTTCGCCGTCGCGCTCGCGGTTACGGTAGCGGTCATCCTGCCGAAACAGCGCAACTTCACCCCTAAGGAGTCAATCCGGCCCGCGTCCGAAGCACGCGTGACCATTGCCCACCTGCGGAATCCACGGCTGCTGGCGCTCTATGCCACCGCTTTCATCGGCATGGGCGTGTTCGTCTCCATGTACAACTATTTCGGCTACCGCGCCATTGACCACTTCGGTCTGCCCGCGTCATTGGCGGGCCTGGTGTTCGTGATGTACCTGTCGGGCACGTGGTCCTCGGCCCGGGCGGGCTCCCTTGTCGGCCGCTTCGGGCGCGGCCGCGTGGTGCTCGCTGGCGCTGTGCTCATGCTCGCTGGCGCGGGCGCGGCGGCGAGCGGGAACTTGTGGGTCACTCTCGTCGGTCTTCTGCTGTTCACCGCGAGCTTCTTCGCCATGCATTCGACGGCCTCGGGATGGGTAGGTCAGATGGTGGACCACGACCGGGCGGAGGCGTCCAGCCTGTATCTTTTCGCGTATTACATGGGCTCGTCGCTTGTGGGGGCGGCGACGGGCGCGGCCTTCGAGGCGCTGCCCTGGTGGGGGTTCATCAGCGTGCTGGCCGCGCTTTTGTCCGTCCTGGTCGCCGTGGCCCTCGCCCTAGCGCTCAGGGAGCGACGTCGGAAATAAGCGGCACCCCGGGCGCACCGTCGGTGAGAAATTGGCGCACGGCCCGGGTCGCGCGGCAGTCGTCTTCGTTGTAGCGCAGGAGCATCTCGCGCGCGGACGCGTCCCCCAGCCGCGCAGCCCGTCGCAGTGCCACGGAGCGTTCACCGTCGACGTCGTCGTCCTCCCACTCGAACCCGACGACGGGACCGAGCACTTTGAGGCCCAACCCGTCGGTGCCCACCAGCTGCCGCCTGACGTGCGCGAACACGTCCACCCACTCGTCGGAGGCGATGAACTCGCGCACCTGCTCCTCATCCGCCGAGCCGAACCGCTTCGCCGAGGACTTCAGCCAGTGGTTCTCACCACCCGCCGCGTAGCAGTACGCCGCAAAGGTCTTGCCCTCGGCGCTGGCGCGGGCGCGCTCGGACATGAGCCACTCCCAGAAGTCGCCGAAATTGGCCTCCTCCCACTCTCCACCGACCTCGTCCCACGTCGCGAAGGGCCTGTAGGTTTCACCGTCGAACGTCCCCCACAGGTAAGCCCCCTGGTCGAGGTAAGCCTCCATGTCGATGTCGATCTCTACGTCGGCGCGCGGAACGGTCGTTACCGGCACGCGCTTGAGCACTGGAATGTTGTCGCGCCACGCACGCGCGATAGCGGAGGGCTCGCCGATGCGGGCGTCGATAAGCGATTGCACCGTATCCAGCCCCGCGTCGCGGTAGCTGTCGGCGCGACCGCCCGGGAACACCAGGGAGATGTCGTCCATCTCCTCGAGCCTCGGCTCGCACAACGGCCAGAAGCGGCACGACGCGCACTGCTTCAGGCGGCGCGGCTCCATCGGGATCGGCGCGTTGAGCGTCTCTATCAGCGGCTGGATGAAGCGTTCCACAGGTGCGAGGTACGCGCGCGAACGGTCTTGGCCCACCAGCGCGGCGCGGCCGTCGGCGAAATCCCCGAGCAGCAGGTGCGCCAGGGCGAGTCGGTACCCGTCGGAGGTGTGGTGGCGCAGCTTCGCCCCCGTCGGAAGCGGCGCGCTGAGCGAGAGGCGGTGTGTGGGCACGACATCGAGCTTCGCGCTTGTCGACGCCCGGGCGACGCGGTGGTTGGAAATCATCACGGGCATGTACGTCTTGGTGCCGGTCTCCGTCCGCGCGAGTATGTCGATCTCCGCGACAACGTCCACCCCCTCAATTCGGCCGGTCAGCACCCCGTTGGTGATCAGGTGCGCACCGGCCTTCAGGGCGGAGCGGGTGCGCGCCTCCAACTCTGCGACTGTGTCCGCCGGGTCGAGGTCGACGCGCGTGAACACCTTGCCCCTGCCGTCACCCAGCGCACGCTTGACCGGAAGAGATGACAAAACGGCGGCGCGGCCCGCGTCAATCTGCGGCTGGCGGGCCAGGGACTCAGGCAACGGCGGCACATCGGGGTGGGTGTGGCGCTGGCGCAGGCGGTAACGGCAGCCCACCAGATCGGAGGCGCGGACAAGATGAATTTCGCTCACAGCGCTCCCAATCCTATAGGCCCGTTGACAGGTAAGGTAGGTCACATGGGAATCATCGAAACGATCCGCAAAAACCGCGCAAAGACCAAGGCGGACATTAAGGCAGCCGAGGTGCGTGCCCGTCAGCTGGCCAAGAACGAGGCAAAGCAGGAGCACCGCACCGCAAAACTCCTGGACAAGGCCGAGAAACGCCTGCTCAACGAGGAGAAGAAGGGCCTGAAGCGCAAGCGCAAACACGAGAAGAAGCTCGCAGAGACCCAGCTCAAGCGCATCGAGCAGTCGGGCCTGACGCAGAAAAAGGCGAAGAACTGGGTAGGCGCGGCACGCGTCCTCGTCCCTGTTCTCCTGCCGCTGGCGTACAAGGCGATGACCTCTTACCAGCAGAACCGCATCGAGTCCCGCGCGAACACAATGGGCCTGAGCTCGCAGGATCTGTCGCGGTACTCGGGCCGCGGCGCGGAGCTCAAGGCCCGCATCGACGCTCTGCGCGGCAACACCGACAGGCTCCACGACACCCCGGCCCTGTCATCCAGCTTCATCAAGGATGTCGATGTGCGTCTCGACGAGCTGGAGCAGGCCGTGCGCAACGCCGAGCGGCTGAACCCGGAGCAGCAGCGTCTCGCCCACTCCTCCATTGAGCGCGAGCTCGACGAGGTTACCGGTGAAATCCAGGAAAAGACCAGCCGCTAGCAGCTGTCTTTAGAGCACTCCCTGCTCGCGGGCTGAGGCCACGGCCGAGGTACGCGAGCGCACCCCGAGCTTGTCGTAGATGTGCACGAGGTGGGACTTCACGGTCGCCTCGGAAAGCATGAGATCGTGGCCGATCTCCCGGTTCGACGCGCCACCGGCGACAAGCTGCAACACCTCCAGCTCGCGCGGGGTGAGCGAAAACCGCGGGGTGCGGTCACGCGTTTCCAGGCGCGTGCGGACGACGAGCGAGAGCGCAGCGTCGCCACGCGCGGCGGAGCGCACAGCCGCCACGAGCTCCGCTGGGGGGGCGTCTTTGAGCAGGTACCCGACGGCCCCCGCCTCGATCGCGCCGAGGATGTCCGCGTCCGTGTCGTAGTTTGTCACCACCAGGACCTGCGGCGGGTTGGCCATCGTGCGGCGGATCTCGGCGGTCGCCTCCGCACCGGTGGTCACCTTCGCGCCCTCGGCTCCCGCGCCGAAGCGCAGGTCCATAAGGATGACGTCGATGCCGCCGGCCTGGGCTGTCGAGATCGCACTTTCCGCCGTCGCAACCTCGCCGACGACCTCGATGTCCTCGGCCTCTTCCAACACGGCGCGGAGCCCGAGCCTGACTATCTGGTGGTCGTCCGCCAGCAGCACACGAATCATTAGCCCTCCTCCATCTTTTGGTTGATGTTACCCGGCGCCTCAGCTGGGACCGCGACCGACACCGCGGTCGGTCCGCCGGGGGCGGACTCCACCACTAGTTCCCCGCCCAGCTCCTCAGCCCTAGTGCGCATGGCCGACAGACCGAGGTGTCCGAGACCCGTCGGGGAGTTCTCCAGAGCCGCGGGGTCGAAGCCACGGCCGTTGTCCACCACGTCCAAGCGCACGTCATCCGGGTTGTAGGTCAAGGTGACGCGGATTCTCGACGCTCCCGAGTGCTGCACTGCGTTGGACACTGCGCCCTGCGCGATGCGCAGCAACCCAGCCTCGCAGCGCATGGGTAGCAACATCGGCGATCCGTCCGACTCCACCTCGATGACGGTGCCGCCCACCTCGGAGAAATCCCGCGCGATCCGCCCGAGCGCCTGGTGCAGCGATGCCTCCGTCAGAGGCGCCGGGGTGAGCGCGGCAATCATCGCCCGCGTTTCCGCCAGGTTGTTGGACGCCGCCCGTCGCGCCGTCTCAATGCGCGACTTCGCCGGCGCGAGGGCTGTTGGACCCAGGCCCGTCGCGGCAAGGTCGCGGTCCGCGGCGTGGAGCAGCATCTGGATGCTCGAAAGGCCCTGCGCCACCGTGTCGTGTATCTCATGGGCGAGGCGTTCGCGTTCCTGGGCCACACCGGCCTCCCGCTCCGACGCCGCGAGTTGCTTTCGCGTGGCCAGGAGCTCGTCGATAAGCGCCTCACGTTCCCTGCTCACGCGGGCGATGGTGGTGAACGCGTAGTTGGTGGCGATGACCACCAGTGCGGAGAGCACCGGGCCAATCACGCCTCCCACCGTAAGCCCGGTGGGAACCTGGGCACCGACCGAAATCCCCAGGCCGAGGGCGACCCAGACCACACCGCGCCAGTCGTTGAACGTGCGCAGGTAAACGAAGAAGAGGATAAACACCCAGTAGACGGCCAGCGGTGTGACCATCATGTCGGCGATCCACACCCCCGTCAACGCCATGAGCCACCCGGCCTGGGCAACGCGCCCCCATCGCGGCATGTCCACGAGGCCGTAGAACAACAGGAACGAGAATCCTGTAACCAGGACTATGTGGAGCAGCGCGGAATTCAGCGGCATGCGCAGCAGAGCGGCCAGCGAGATCACCAGCAGCGATACCGACAGCACCGTGATTCCGGTGTCAAGCGCCTTGTTATCGGCGATGCCCGGGGGCTCCTTGCTCACCATCACTAGTCTGGAGCTCATGCGCAATACATTACCCACCCGCGGGCACCATCTATCCGCCGTCGCCGCAGCGGTGGCTGCGGCCGGGGTCGTCGCCGGTTGCGCCGCCGATCCCGCAGGTGAGACCCAGGTGGAACCCTCGGCTGAAACCGCGGTAGAGCCCGCGGCCGCCCCGGCGGATCAGGACCTGCCCGTCACCGAGCTTCCCGTCACCCAACGGGACCCGGCCGGCCAGTGCCCGTACCTTGACGCGCAGTGGGTCGCGGAGGCGAACGGGCAACGGGTGACCGGCGTCGGCGTGGACCAGCGCTTTGACACCCCCGCCTGCCAGTTTTGGTCATACCCGGAAGATCCGATGCTGACGGTGCTGGTCAGGCACATGGGCAGCGCGGAGGACGCGATGGCCGTTGTGGATTGGGCGGCGCCCGTAGAGCACACCGAGCCCGCGGACGACCCGGAGGGTTGGAACGGTGGCCGCCACGGCGGCGGCGCTGTGCCAGGCCGGGAGGGCGCGGTGTACTCCGTGGCGAAGGGGCCCGTGGCCGTGACCGTGTTCTCCAACCAGAACGAGTCGGTCAAGGCTCAGGTTGTGGCGGAGCAAGTTATCGCTACCCTGGGCCTGTGACCGTCCCCCACCTGATCCGCGTGGCCGCTGTCGTCCTCCGCGACGACGCCGGCCGCGTGCTCTGCGTGCGTAAAGTGGGCAGCCCCCGCTTCCAGCTCCCGGGTGGCAAGCCGGAGGGGGACGAATCCCCCGTGGACACCGCACTGCGCGAGACGCGGGAGGAGGTCGGCGTCGAGATTGACGCCGAGGAGCTGGGATTCGTCGGCGATTTCACCGCCCCGGCCTCGAACGAGCCAGGGTTTCAAGTCAGCGCGTCGGTGTTCATCCGCAGGCCCGCCGCGTCGGGGGAGATGCCCTGCGAGCCGGTGGCGGCCGGGGAAATCGAGGAGGTTGCCTGGATCGACCCGCGGGATTGCGGCATCCGGGGTCTCGCGGGCCTCGCGCCCCTGCTCGCCCGCGAGGTCTTCCCTGCGTTGCGCGAACGCGAGGTGGACGCGGTTTCCGTTTTCGCCGGAGCGAACCCTGGCACAAACCCGGTTAACCTGACGCTGGCGGCAAACTTGGGCGAGGCCCTGGCGCGGGGCGGGATCACGCTGGTGTACGGCGGTTCCCGCCTCGGCATCATGGGGCGCGTCGCCGAATCCGCAACCTCGGCCGGGGGGCGGGCCGTGGGTGTGCTCACCAACCATCTGGCCAGCCGTGAGCTGCGCTACGAAGGCCTCACCCGCCTGGAGATGGTGGACACACTGGCCGAGCGCAAGCAGCGCATGAGCGAGCTTAGCGACGCCGTGATCGCCCTGCCCGGCGGCGCCGGTACCCTCGACGAGTTATTCGACCAATGGACAACCCAGCAACTCGGCTACCACAGCAAGCCGATCGGCCTGCTCGGCACCGAGTTCTGGGCTCCGTTCGTTGCTATGATCGACCATATGATTTCCCAAGGGTTCATCCGCCCCGCCGACCGGGCGTCCCTCATCCTTTCCGATGACGCCGACGAGCTGTTAAATGCCATGCGCCGCTGGGTTCCGCCCGTCCCGAGGTGGATGTGATGCGCCGCGCGGTGTTCGTGGTCGCCTGCTCCACCGTCGCGCTCGTTCTCGCGGGGTGCCAGTCCGAGCCGATCGACCACGTTGGCACCCACACCTCCGTCGCGTCTCCGCTAGGTGTGACTCCTACCCTCGACCCCGACCCGACGAGGGTGCAGGCCACCGCAATGGCGCACGCGATCGAGATGGACCCGTCCGACATCGATGTCTACGTCGCCATGGGCGACTCCTACGCCTCGATGGGCTCCGCCACCGGCGAGAAGGCGGACCCGAGCTTCTGCTCCAGCTCGGCAGACAACTATCCGAAACAGCTGGCCCGTATCCTCGGCAAATCCGTGGAGTTTGTCGACGCCACTTGCCAAGGATCGACAACTGAAAACGTGGAGGGACCGCGCATCGTTCGCGATGAGGACGTGGCCATCAAGCCGCAGATCGACCAGCTGCGTAGCGACGCCGACCTGATCACCGTTTCCATGGGCGGCAACGACATGGGCTTTGCGGACATCGCTCGCTGCATCAACGACATGATCGCGGGCGCGGACCGCAACTGCGCCGACGAGTTCGCGCTGCCCACCGCGACGCGCCTGGCGGAGCTGCCGGGCAAGCTCACCGAGATGCACGCTGCGATCCGCGACAAGGCTCCCGGCGCGGTCGTCGTCGCCACGGGTTATTCGCCTCTGGTGTCAACGGAGCAGCAGTGCGCACTAACCGATTCCATCGGGCGCGAAGGCGTCGAGTGGGCGGTGTGGCTCACCGCAGCGATCAACAACATTGTCAAGCAGTCCGCCGAGGCGAGCGGGGCAATCTTCGTGCTCCCCGAGGATGTGGAGTACCACACCTCGTGCGCCGTCCCCAAGGAACGGTGGGTGGCCGTCGACGGGGAGGAGACCAACTCCTACCCCGCCCACCCCACGCCTAACGGGCAGCGGGAGATGGCCGAAACCGTCGCCGAGGTCATCGGCCGCTAGGCGCGCTCACACCACCACGTCGTTGTAGGGCATCAGCGTGGACACCCACGGGAATACAACCTCCATGAGCAAGAAAAACACCGCGACCACAAGAGCGAGGGCGATCACCGCCTTCACCGGGGCCGGGCCGGGTAGCGTGCGCCACAGAGCTTCGTACAACTAGCTCACCTCCGTCATTGCCGACGGCGGGCCGCCGGCCTTGTTCAATACTTCAGTCTGAATGGCGTGGATAATCATGCGCTCCGCGTTGGAGAACTGCGGGTGGCACGTTGTCAGAGTCATGATTCCCTCGGCACCCGGCGCCACCTCCGTCGTCCCCGTCCCCGGCACAGGGTTGAGAACGCTGACGTCGTTGGGCAGCGTGATGTGGCGGCCGTGCACGCCGGAGTAGTCACCGCCGACAACACGATCCGCCTGTCCACCTCCGAGGCACGGGGCTGCCTCCCGCGCCCGCTCGGCCGGGTCGCCGGACATGGGCAGAACCCGGTAGGTGACCCACTGCGTCTGCCTCTCCACCACGATGGCGTCGCAGGTGTTGAGTTTGCCCAGGTCGTTGAAGGGCGCTCCTTTACCCACCCGGTGGCCGGCGACCGCGAAGTTTCCCGGCTGCCCCGGCATCTGAGTGTCCGGGTACCGCCCAGGGCCCGCCAGGAGCTCCTCCTCGTCGACGCCCTCGATAATTGCGAACTGGTAGTCCGAACCGAACACGGGAATGTACATGCGGGCGAACGCGTCACCCAATTCCGGGGTAGTGGTGGTGCGCGGGTTCACCCACTGCTGCTCGAGGGTCTCCTGGGCGTCGTTTTGTAACGTGGCCGAGGCCAGGTTGGTCCAGAATGCCTCATAGAAAGCGAACAGGAGAAGGAGCACACCGAGCGTGAGCAGCACCTCACCGGCAACCTGGCTCGGGCTGGTGCGCCGTCTCACCCGGGTCGCGGGTGTGGGGTGGGTGGTGGGCATGGCCTAACATTAACGCAGTTGCCCGGTCGACCAAACAGGTGGTTTTTGCCCGATGATTGAAGCCTTTGTCTATCCCGTCTCCGCGGTGATGAAATTCTGGCACTGGCTGCTTGCAGGCGTGTTCGGCGTAGAGAGCTCCCATTCGTGGGTCGCCTCCGTGATCCTCCTGGTGGTGACGATCCGCGGTCTCATTGCCCCGCTGCAGTGGTACTCGTACAAAACGAGCCGTCTGCTGGTCCTCATGCGCCCGTACCTGGCGCGGATCGAGAAGAAATACGCAGGCCAGGTCACCGCCAAGAGCGTGAAGGAGAAGGAAAAGGCGAAGAAGGCCCTGCACAAGGAATACAGTTTCAACCCCTTCGCCGGGTGCGTCCCGGCTCTTCTGCAGCTGCCGTTCTTCCTCGGCCTATACCGGCTTCTCCTTTGGATGGCGGTGCCGTCCTCGTCTGCCGGTCGCTCACTGGGCGTGCTCAGCCCAGCGGAGGTCGAGTCCTTCCGGGAGTCCACGCTCTTAGGAGTCCCGCTGCCCGCCTACATGTCCATGAGCCCCGAGCAGTTCGCGCATCTGGGCACGACGCTTGACAGCGTCCGTTCGCTCGCGGTCCCAATGCTCACAGCCGCCGTGTGTTTCACCACCTTCAACCTGGTTCTCTCCCAAATCCGTCTACGTTCCACGATGGAGTGGGAGAACCCCATGTCGCACCGCATCTACAAATTCGTGTGGGCGATGGTGCCGCTGGCCGCGCTCGGCATCACGATGGCAGGTCTGACCGGCATCGTGCCCATCGCACTGCTGCTGTACTGGGTCAGCGGAAACTTCTGGACCTTCCTGCAGACGATCACCCTCTGGACCCTTGTGGTGAGGGTTCTTCCGCTTGACGACGACCACGTGGCGCACATGGCGGAAGCGAAAGACGCCGAGTTGGAGCGGCGCCGTGCGAAACGAGAAAAGCAGCGCACGCGCCGCCGGAAAAAGATGTCCGTACTTACCCGACCTGCAACGTTCCCATCAGTGCGCCGCGAGCTTAAGGAAGAGAAGGCGGCCGAAAAGGCAGCGAAGCTGGACGCGAAGGCGGAGAAGAAGCGGCTTTCGGCGGAGCGCAAGGCGGCTATCCGAGAGGCCAACAAGCGGGAGCGCGGCGCTAAGAAAGAAAATACTCAGATGGAGTAATCCACAGGCGGAGCGCCGAGGAGATCCGTGGCGAGCTGCCGTCCCGTTTCCAGGGGACCGACGTCACGGAGGAACCGCGACCCAGAAAGCCCGCCCTCGAGGAAAATGAGCAACTGGTCAGCCTGTGCGTCCGAAGCGTATCCGTTTTTGGTGGTGAGCAGCTGCGTCATTGTCGAGTGCAGCCACTCGCGGTGGGCGGTCGCCGTCGCGACGATCCGGTTCTCCGACTCGGTTTCCGGCCGCGGGTACTCGGTGGCAGCGTTGAGGAAAGGCGAGCCGCGGAAGTCCTTCTCTGGCTCCTCCTCAATGGCCATGTCAAAGAAGGCGAGGATCTTCTCGTCCGCCTCCGTCGTGGTGCCGGTGCGCGCCTGCCACCGGGCGCGGTATTCGTCGTCAAGCTTTTCTAAGTAGGCGACAACCAGGTTGTCCTTGGAACCGAGCAGCGAGTACAGCGAGGCCTTTGCAACGTCGGCCTCCCGCAGGATGCGGTCGATGCCGATAACGCGGATGCCCTCCTCTGTGAACAGCTTCGTCGCGGCATCGAGAAGTCGCTGACGCGGGCTGGGCCGGTTTCGGCGGCGGGTGGGGGCCTTCTTCTTGCCCGGAGAGCCGGTTGTCACCTATACCCCTTTTCATTGGATGGGATTCGGATTACCACTCTCAATATAGACATACCGGTACGTTCATACCAGTTCGCGTGAGCATAGAAAACGACCCCCGCGGTGCCAAGCGGCACCTGGGGGTCGTAGCCAGCGAATATTAGCGACGCGAGCCGGTGAACATGTTCACCAAGGTGAGCAGGATAACCGAGCCGATGAGGCAGGTGATGAAGCTCATGAAGATGTTGCTCATCGGGTCCGCCATGAACAGTCCGAGCAGCCAGCCACCGAGAAGACCGCCGATGATACCGACAACAATGTTAAGCACGACGCCCATCTGAGCGTCGCGACCCTTAATCATGGACGCGATCCAGCCAGCAATGCCGCCGATGATGATCCATCCCAAAAATCCCCAAGTCATGATGTATGTCCCTTCGATATAGTTTCAAACAGCTCTTCAATTATCCATTGTTTTCACTGAATGTGCCATGCCACTCCCTTACCGTTTGGTAACGAGTCAACACCAATCAGCTTCCGGGCCGGACAACCATCATCGGGCAGGGTGCGGACTGCAGCAGCGCGCGGGACGTGGAGCCGAGCAACATACCCTTGAATCCCCCGCGTCCGTGGGAGCCGGTGATCAGGAGCTGGGCGCCCTCGGCGGCTTCGGTCAACGCGCGCACTGGGCGATCGCGGGTGATGACTTTCTTGACGCTCACGTCCGCGTACTGGTCCTCGAATCCAGCGAGATAGGCGGCGAGCTTCTCTTCCTTCTCCTGCTGCATGGCGTACCAGTAGTCGTCCGTGATGGCGTAACCCGCGCCCGGGCCCTGAATGGGGGCATCGATCCACGTGTGGACCGCCACTAACCCGGCGCCACGGGCGCTCGCCTCCTCGAACGCGACCTCGGTCGCGCGCTTGGACACATCGGAACCGTCGACGCCCACGACAACCGGGCCGTACTTGTTATCCTCGTTGACATTGTTGTCTTCGCGGACCACCACGACCGGGCAGTTTGCATGGGAGACCACCGCACCCGACACGGAACCCAGAACCATGCCGGACAGGCCACCGAGACCGCGGGAACCCATCACGATCATCGTCGCGTCATGGGACATCTCCAGGAGCATGTCAATCGGCGAGCCCTCAGCGACCGAGTGGCCGATCTTGATGTCGGGAGCGACACTCAGCGCCAGTTCACGGGCGCCGTCCACCTTTTTCATGGTTTCGTGCTGGAGGTCGTCGAATAGCTCCTGCGGGGGAACCATGCCCTCGGCGTAAAGGAACTGGGGCATCGTATAGCTCGCAGCGAGCCGCAGGGGAATATCGCGCTTAGCGGCGGTATTGGCTGCCCAGCGAACTGCGTTGTCGGAGGCTGCGGAGCCGTCTACGGCGACGATGACAATGTCTTCGCGTTCTGCGCTCGTCATTTAAAAAACGCCCTTCCGGTAGTCAACGGACTCCGGTGCGGGCGTCTAGGAGATGAACCCGTCGCACTCGTACCGGAGTGCTTTCACACTTCCCATACTAGCGGGTTCAGCTTCTCCTAACGGGGAATTTCGACCGGGTGGGCGGCCTCGGCGTTGGCCGGGTAGAAGATGTTGTAGAACAGCTGCGCGAGGTCAAAAAGGACCTTGCCGATACCCTCGGAGGAGAATTCGATTGCCGGGGCGAGAATTGCGTTGAAATCCATGGGCTAAACTTAGCGCACATTATGCGGAGAAAGAACTCCAGGAACAAGATTCCTCTTCCCCCGCGCGACGGCCTTGGGGCTAGCCGCGTGCGCCTTTCCGAAGGAGAGCCCGTCTCCGCATTTGCCGTCCTCTCGCGCGTTATCGCCGAACAGCGGCACAAACACCCCGAGGACGACGAGCAGGCCGTGCTCGAACGCTTCGCCTCGGGCGAGGTCGTGCTTCGCGACGGCTCCCCGCTCGCCCCGGACACCCCCATCACACCCGGCACTGACGTGTTCTTCTACCGCCGTCCCGCCCCCGAGACTCCAGTGCCGTTCACAATTGACACCATCTACGAGGACGATTCCCTTCTCGTGGTGAGCAAGCCCCCGTTTCTCGCCACAATGCCCCGGGCCGCTCACATCACCGAATCGGCCACCGTTCGCCTGCGCAGGGCAACCGGCAACGAGGAGCTCACGCCGGCGCACCGCCTAGACCGCATGACGTCCGGCCTGCTCCTTTTCACTAAGCGAGCGTCTCTCCGCGGTGCGTATCAGGAGTTGTTCGCCCGACGTCAGGTACGAAAGCGGTACGAGGCCATCGCGGAGTACAGGGGGATTAGTGCTCCAGCGAGGTGGGAGCACCACATATCCAAGCGCCACGGCGAGGTTGCCGCTGCAATCATCGCCGACGCGGCTCCCAACGCACTGACGAACCTCCTAGAGGTTTCGCTTATCGACGCCCCCGAAATGCAGAAAACCCACCACACACAGCAACCCATTGCTCGATACCTGCTGGAACCAGTGACCGGGAGAACGCACCAGCTGAGGGTACAAATGAATGCCGCTGGCGCTCCCATCCTCGGCGACCCGATTTACCCGGCAGTCTCTCCGTTTGGCGAGGAGGATTTCACCGTCCCGATGCGTCTGGCATCTGTCTACCTGGGTTTCCCCGATCCCATCTCGGGCGAGCTGCGAGAGTTTTCAGGACCGGGGTTCAGCGCGGGCTGCGTTTCCATTTGAGAAGGTAGCCGATCGACCGTGAGCTGGCGCCGCGGATCGACCCCACGGCTCCCGTCGCGAACTGTCTCGTGCCCATTTCTTTTCCCAGGAGGTCTGCAACTGCGGAGTCCGCATTGCGTACTTTCTTGTGGTCAATCCGATGTTTCCGCAGGAACTCTGCCGTGGCGGAGTAGGTTGCGATGCTCCTATATTGTGTCAAGCGCTTTTCAGAAATTTTTCGTAGGCCGATGCTAATTCCGTCAACGGACGTTTTCCAGTCTCGATGTCACTGATCCTCGCCGGGGCACACCCCAAATGCTTCGCTACAACCACCTGGGTGAGATGCTTCGCGATACGCAGTTCTTTCAACTCATCCCGACGAAGATCCCTGGGCTGTGGCGTACTGCGCCTGGTGCATATGACCCGGTAGATCTCCCGGACGATCGCGCGCTTCAGGCAGCGAATAATCTCCCTTTTCGACAACCCCTCCTCGGTACGCCGGGCGACGTACTCCCTGGTGCGCTGGTCACACTTCATCCTCACCATAGCGATTCGGTACAACGCTGAGTTCGCCCGCCGGTCACCACCACGATTGAGCCGGTGCCGGTTGGTTCGCCCAGAGCTTGCCGGCAGTGGAGCCACTCCACATAAGTGCGCCAGCGCTGCTTCGGAGTGGATGCGCTCCGGATTATCGCCGATGCTGATCAGCAGATCAGCGGAAACAAGAGCCCCACATCCCACGATGTTGCTGACATGGGGATTGATCACTGACACCAGGGCAGCGATCCGGGTTTCCAGCTCATCGCACTGCACCCGCAATGCGCGGTAGGTCGTGGCCAGAATCTTCAGGCTGGTCAGCACACCATTTCGCGGATCAGTAACATCCGACGACGGTCGGCAGTACACCAACGCGTTGACCAGAGTGTGGTTGGTCATCGTGGCGTAGCGGGTGCGGATGTCATCAGGGGCTGTGACCAGCAACGACTTCATCGTTGTGATGAGTTTCGCGGTGGTGGACACCAGCTGTTTCCGGGTGATCTGTAACGCTCGTAACGACTCCACCGGGCCCGTGGAATCTTTAGGCGTGCTCAGCCCTTCCCCGGTCAGGACCTGTCGCGCGGCGGCCAAAGCATCCACCGGATCTGATTTCCCGTCCCGGCGTCGAATGCTGCGGGCCGGGCGCAGGACTTCAACGACCGTGTAGCCACGGTCTATGAGGTGCCGGGTTAATCCGGCACCGAAGGAGTTGGCTCCTTCTACTCCGACGGCGCCGACACCGTGCTTGCTGAGGAACTCGGCGAGGTGTGTGTAGCCGGGCCTGGTGGTGGGGAAGGTTTCGGTGGCCAGGTGCCGGCCGGTTGGGGTCACCGCGGCGACGGTGTGGGTGTCGGTGTGGGTGTCGACCCCGGCGACGGGGCTTGCGGAGAGGTCGATGTCTGTGGTCATGGCTGTCAACGCTTTCGCATAGGGAAGTGATGAAGGTAGCCGCTGATCCGAGGGTTCGAGCAGACAGGACACTGATGGGACTACTACTATGGCACCTGCCGGGGTGGTCACGGTGAGAGGTCACGCTCCTATGAGGTCATGACCGAATCGCCGGATCGCGGTGCGGGGCGAGAACCAGCCCGGAAGACAGATCGCAACGAAGGCACACAATCAGATTGTGGCCAGTCCGTTAGTGGGTCATTCCGGATGGTTCTTGTCCCGCACTCCCATTATCAGTGTCCTTTAGCGTGGTGTATCTGTAGCTGCCGGTGACGACCTCATGAATGCACGAGGCGACCACCGCAGTACCTTTCGAATCCGTAACCACACTTCCTCAAAAGGGAAACCACGATGGCCGCTGGCCCCCATTCTATCGACCCGACCACCTACCTCGACGAACTACTGGCCCAAGCCTCCCCGGACCTGATGCGCGAGATGCTCCAAGGGTTCATCAACCAGATCCTGTCGACCCAGGCCGACCAAGTCTGCGGCGCCGACTACGCCACCGTTAGTGATGCGCGCACCAACGTCCGAAACGGCTACCGCCACCGCGACCTCGACACCCGGGTCGGCACCGTCGACGTCGCCGTGCCCAAACTCAGAACCGGCTCGTTCTTCCCGGACTGGCTGCTGGAACGGCGCACCCGGGCCGAACGTGCCCTGACCACCGTGATCGCCACCTGCTACCTGAAGGGCGTGTCGACGCGCCGGATGAACGACCTCGTCGCCACCCTGGGGATCAACAACCTCTCAAAATCGCAGGTCTCCGAGATGGCCAAAGATCTCGATCAGATGGTGGAAGATTTCCGCACCCGACCCCTGGATACCGGCCCCTACCTCTATGTTTCCTGCGACGCGTTGACCATGAAGGTGCGTGAAGGCGGACGGGTCGTGAAAACCTCCGTGCTGCTGGCCACCGGCGTGAACGCGGAAGGCTACCGCGAACTACTCGGCATGCAGGTCGCCACATCCGAGTCCGTGGCCTCCTGGACGGGTTTCTTTCGCGACCTCAAGGCCCGGGGCCTAAACGACGTCTACCTGGTCACCAGCGACGCACACGTGGGCATCCAGCACGCCATCGGCGAGGCACTGCCGAACGCCTCCTGGCAACGGTGTCGCACGCATTTCGCGAAGAACCTCTCCGGACTGGTGCCCAAAAGCCAATGGCCGACCTTGTCGGCGATGTTCCACACGATCTTCCAACAACCGGACGCCGCATCGGTGTGGAACCAGGCCCGGGAAGTAGTGACTTTCTGTGAGCAGAAGTTCCCGCACGTGGCCGACTACCTGGAAGAAGCCCTGGATGAGCTACTCGCGTTCACCCACGCCCCGAAAGCAGTGTGGACGAAGGTCTGGTCGAACAACCCCACCGAGCGGTTGAACCGGGAGATCCGCCGGCGCACCGACGTCGTGGGGATCTTCCCGAACCGAGATGCCGTCGTGCGCCTGGTCGGGGCGGTGCTGGCTGAGCAGCACGATGAGAAGGATCCAGCAGAAGCGCTACATGTCGCTGACGGCCCTGGACCAGACGAAGACCATGATGAACGCCAACGTCATCGACGCCGGCGACACCACTCAGGAGGTCGCATGAGCCAGTCGCAACACCGGGCTCGTGCCGGTCCCTGAGATCGTCATGCTGCCTGTTTTATCGAAAGGGCAGATACACCACTCGCGTGGACTTGACCTTTGGTGTCGGAGCCTGGTGCCGGAGTTTGGGTCCGCATTGCGAAGTTTTTGTGTCGGCCCGTTGCGGGGCTGATTACTCACGATCACTGAAACTGCGGTGTCAGCGTTGCGGAGCAATTAGGCGTGCCCGTCCGGTTGTTTTCGCAGGAACTCTGCCGTGGCGGAGTCCGCATTGCGGAGTTTTCGTGTCGGCCCGTTCTGGGGCTGGACGACCTGAGGCTCGGCAGCGGCGGAGTCTGGTGTCGGGCCCGGTGTCCGCTTTGCGGAGTTTGGATGTCGGCTTACGGTGGGGGTTTGATTGTCGGTCGTTGTTGCCCACGGTGTGGGTTGTTGGTGGGGTGCTGAAAGCCCGCAACCGGTCCACCGTGGTGGTGGGGGTTGCGGGCTTTGGTGTTGATGAAGTTGTTGGGTCGGCGGTAACTTACTCTCCCACCCCCTCCCGGGGGCAGTACCATCAGCGCGGGCGGGCTTAGCTTCCGGGTTCGGAATGGGTCCGGGCGTTTCCCCGCCGCCATCAACCACCGACACATCTTTTAAGGTGTGTCGCTTGTGTGCGACAAGTATTTTGTTGTTGTGGTCCACTTGTTTCCACCCGTGTGGGTGGTTTGGTGGTGGTTGTGTGGTGTGTCAGATACTGCATAGTGGACGCGTGCGGCTTTTATTGTTGAAACACTGTTGTGTTTTGTTTGGGCCGTTGATTCGTTGTTTTTTGTTGGTGTATTAGTACCAGTCACCTCCGGTAGTTGCCTACTGTCCAGATCTGGCCTATCAACCCCATAGTCTGTGGGGAACCTCAAAAGAAACCTCATCTTAAAACAGGCTTCCCGCTTAGATGCTTTCAGCGGTTATCCCTTCCGTACGTAGCCAACCAGCGGTGCTCCTGGCGGAACAACTGGCACACCAGAGGTACGTCCGTCCCGGTCCTCTCGTACTAGGGACAGCTTTCTTCAAGTTTCAACGCGCGCGGCGGATAGAGACCGAACTGTCTCACGACGTTCTGAACCCAGCTCGCGTGCCGCTTTAATGGGCGAACAGCCCAACCCTTGGGACCTACTCCAGCCCCAGGATGCGACGAGCCGACATCGAGGTGCCAAACCATCCCGTCGATATGGACTCTTGGGGAAGATCAGCCTGTTATCCCCGGGGTACCTTTTATCCGTTGAGCGACACCACTTCCACACGTTGGTGCCGGATCACTAGTCCCGACTTTCGTCCCTGCTCGACATGTACGTCTCACAGTCAAGCTCCCTTGTGCACTTACACTCTTGCACCTGATTGCCAACCAGGCTGAGGGAACCTTTGGGCGCCTCCGTTACTCTTTGGGAGGCAACCGCCCCAGTTAAACTACCCACCAGGCACTGTCCCCAACCCAGATCATGGGCCAAGGTTAAGGTATCCACTACGGTCAGAGTGGTATTTCAACAACGACTCGGCCACCACTGGCGTGGCGGTTTCACAGTCTCCCACCTATCCTACACAAACCGCACCGAACACCAATACCAAGCTATAGTGAAGGTCCCGGGGTCTTTTCGTCCTGCCGCGCGAAACGAGCATCTTTACTCGTACTGCAATTTCACCGGGCCTGTGGTTGAGACAGCAGGGGAGTCGTTACGCCATTCGTGCAGGTCGGAACTTACCCGACAAGGAATTTCGCTACCTTAGGATGGTTATAGTTACCACCGCCGTTTACTGGGGCTTAAATTCTCCGCTTCGGTATCACTACCTAACAGGTCCTCTTAACCTTCCAGCACCGGGCAGGCGTCAGTCCGTATACATCAACAGTATGTCTTCGCACGGACCTGTGTTTTTGATAAACAGTCGCTCCCCTCTATTCTCTGCGACCCCACCCGCTGCCGGCCGTTAAAGGCCTTCACCGGTGGAGGTCCCCCTTCTCCCGAAGTTACGGGGGTAATTTGCCGAGTTCCTTAACCACAGTTCACCCGACCGCCTTAGTATTCTCTACCTGACTACCTGTGTCGGTTTCGGGTACGGGCCGTGCACACACTCGCTAGAGGCTTTTCTCGGCAGTACAGGATCACCCACATCACCCCAAAGGGGCTACGCGTCACGCCTCACACATATGAACCGAAGCATTTCACTCACAGTTCGTGCCACACGCTTGCACCACAATCCAATAAGTGGCTGAGCTACCTCACTGCGTCACCCCATCACTCGGCTACTACGGATCAGGCCCCACGCATCACAACAACCCACACGTCAAAGACGCGCATGGTTGCCGATCAGGGTGGTTAGTATCACCGATTCACCCTTGGGCGCGTATGCACGGGTACGGGAATATCAACCCGTTAACCATCGACTACGCCTGTCGGCCTCGCCTTAGGACCCGACTCACCCTGGGAAGACGAACTTGACCCAGGAACCCTTAGTCATCCGGCGGATAAGATTCTCACTTACCACTCGTTACTCATGCCTGCATTCTCACTCGTGCACAGTCCACAACCCCTTACGGTACTGCTTCACCCCATACACGACGCTCCCCTACCCATGCTAAAAGCATGCCGCGGCTTCGGCGGTGTACTTGAGCCCCACTGAATTGTCGGCGCGGAACCACTCGACCAGTGAGCTATTACGCACTCTTTCAAGGATGGCTGCTTCTAAGCCAACCTCCTGGCTGTCTTCGCGATCCCACATCCTTTTCCACTTAGTACACCCTTAGGGGCCTTAACCGGCGATCTGGGCTGTTTCCCTCTCGACTATGAAGCTTATCCCCCACAGTCTCACTGCCATGCAACACTTAAACCGGCATTCGGAGTTTGGCTGACATTGCTAAGATGATAGTCCCGCTCAACCAACCAGTAGCTCTACCTCCGGCAAGCTCACATAACGCTGCACCTAAATGCATTTCGGGGAGAACCAGCTATCACGGAGTTTGATTGGCCTTTCACCCCTACCCACAACTCATCCCCTCAGTTTTCAACCTAAGTGGGTTCGCGCCTCCACAACCTCTTACAGCTGCTTCACACTGGCCATGGGTAGATCACCCCGCTTCGGGTCCAGGACATGCCACTACAACACCCTCTTAGGATTCGCTTTCGCTACGGCTACCCCACCAGGGTTAACCTCGCGACATGCCGCTGACTCGCAGGCTCATTCTTCAAAAGGCACGCCATCACACACACGAGGTGCTCTGACGGATTGTAAGCGCACGGTTTCAGGAACTATTTCACTCCCCTCCCGGGGTACTTTTCACCATTCCCTCACGGTACTATCCACTATCGGTCACACTGAGTATTTAGGCTTACCGGGTGGTCCCGGCAGATTCACAGCAGATTCCACGAGCCCGCTGCTACTCGGGACACAATCAACACGCTGCCATGCATTTTCACGTACAGGGGCTCTCACCCACTACGGCGCACCATCCCAAGTGACTTCCGCTAACACACAACACACGCGCACAAAGTCGACAGCCTTCGTACAAATCGCATCCCACAACCCCACACACGCAACCCCTGCCAGGTATCACACGCACATGGTTTAGCCTCATCCACGTTCGCTCGCCGCTACTAGCAGAATCATATTTTATTTTCTTCTCCTGCGGGTACTGAGATGTTTCACTTCCCCGCGTCACCCCCACACAAGCTATGAATTCACCTGCGGGTAACACCACATAACTGGTGCCGGGTTTCCCCATTCGGACATCCTCGGATCAACGCTTAGTTGGCAACTCCCCGAGGCATAACGCAGCCTCACACGTCCTTCATCGGCTCAGCATGCCAAGGCATCCACCGTACGCCCTTAATAAAAAACACACAAAACACTAAGGCACACACACAAAACACAATTTCAAGAATAAAGATGCTCGCGTCCACTATACAGTTCTCACACACCACACCCACACCCACCGCACGCGCCCCAACAAGGAACACACACGACACAATGCAGGCCACACGGTAACAACACATCTGCTGCACCAGAAACCCAACAGCATGCCAACACACCACAATCATTTTTTGCCTGCAACCATCAATTGCACACCAGCGCGACACAAGCACAACCATTTCCAACGATCATGCCGGCATGCATCCACCCGGATTTCATACTTCGGCGGCAGTCACACACACGGCGACTCAACCACCCACGCACACCACACACCACCAACAACTGTCAGCAGCACACAATGTGACTCACAAAAACAAAAGCTCCTTAGAAAGGAGGTGATCCAGCCGCACCTTCCGGTACGGCTACCTTGTTACGACTTCGTCCCAATCGCCGATCCCACCTTCGACAGCTCCCTAACAAGTATGGGCCACTGGCTTCGGGTGTTACCAACTTTCATGACGTGACGGGCGGTGTGTACAAGGCCCGGGAACGTATTCACCGCAGCGTTGCTGATCTGCGATTACTAGCGACTCCGACTTCATGGGGTCGAGTTGCAGACCCCAATCCGAACTACGACCGGCTTTCAGCGATTAGCCCCACCTCACAGTGTCGCAAACGCGTTGTACCGACCATTGTAGCATGTGTGAAGCCCTGGACATAAGGGGCATGATGATTTGACGTCATCCCCACCTTCCTCCGAGTTAACCCCGGCAGTCTCTCATGAGTCCCCACCATCACGTGCTGGCAACATAAGACAAGGGTTGCGCTCGTTGCGGGACTTAACCCAACATCTCACGACACGAGCTGACGACAACCATGCACCACCTGTACACCAACCACAAGGGAAACCGTATCTCTACGGCGATCTGGTGTATGTCAAGCCCAGGTAAGGTTCTTCGCGTTGCATCGAATTAATCCACATGCTCCGCCGCTTGTGCGGGCCCCCGTCAATTCCTTTGAGTTTTAGCCTTGCGGCCGTACTCCCCAGGCGGGGCGCTTAATGCGTTAGCTACGGCACGAACCCCGTGGAAGGGACTCACACCTAGCGCCCACCGTTTACGGCATGGACTACCAGGGTATCTAATCCTGTTCGCTACCCATGCTTTCGCTCCTCAGCGTCAGTTACTGCCCAGAGACCTGCCTTCGCCATCGGTGTTCCTCCTGATATCTGCGCATTTCACCGCTACACCAGGAATTCCAGTCTCCCCTACAGCACTCAAGTTATGCCCGTATCGCCTGCAGTCCCACAGTTAAGCCGTGGACTTACACAAACGACGCGACAAACCACCTACGAGCTCTTTACGCCCAGTAATTCCGGACAACGCTCGCACCCTACGTATTACCGCGGCTGCTGGCACGTAGTTAGCCGGTGCTTCTTATCCAGGTACCGTCACTTACGCTTCGTCCCTGGCGAAAGGAGTTTACAACCCGAAGGCCGTCATCCCCCACGCGGCGTCGCTGCATCAGGCTTGCGCCCATTGTGCAATATTCCCCACTGCTGCCTCCCGTAGGAGTCTGGGCCGTATCTCAGTCCCAATGTGGCCGTACACCCTCTCAGGCCGGCTACCCGTCGACGCCTTGGTAGGCCATTACCCCACCAACAAGCTGATAGGCCGCGAGCTCATCCCATACCGCAAAAGCTTTCCAACCACACACCCACATGTGATTCCTATCCGGTATTAGACCCAGTTTCCCAAGCTTATCCCGAAGTACAGGGCAGATCACCCACGTGTTACTCACCCGTTCGCCACTCGAGTACCCCGCAAGCAGGGCCTTTCCGTTCGACTTGCATGTGTTAAGCACGCCGCCAGCGTTCATCCTGAGCCAGGATCAAACTCTCCACAAAAACATTTCAGCAGAAACATCCAGGCGTGAAAAGCCCAAACCCAACCACAACAAAAACCACACCACCAACCCCACAACAACAACCGCAGGGCCAGCAGCACTGGCACAAAATCCTAAAATTCACTAGCAAAAACTAGCCACCAGCCCTCACAATCCGACGAGGAAAAACCAAGAGCCAGCAAAAAACGCGATCCGAAAACCGCACACCATGGCAAAACCACGAAGCAATGCCGCCATCAAAGGTTCACGACACCACCACCGGCACACACCCACCCACACACAACACAACGTCACACGCAGGCAGACACACCACAATGCACAACCAACAAACCACAAACAAAAAAGTACATTGGCACACTATCGAGTTCTCACACAACACACGCACACCCAACCAACCACGACAACCATCGCAGCCAATCAAAGGAGGCACCAGCGGTAGTTTTCCTGTCCGCCATCTCACCAGAACCACTCCGGCGGGGCGTTGTCGGTCTCGCTGACTCACACAAAGTTACACACCCCCACCACCAAACACAAACCCGCAGCTAAAACCCACAAAACCGGCGCGGGAACTAGCGGTACATTCCGCGACTTTCTGCGACTCTTCTGATGAGGTCGTCGAGTGACTCTCGGGTGTGGCCGAGCCGCAGCGCCTCATCGATCATGGGTGCAATGAAATTTCCGGCGAGCTCATGGCGGCGCTCGTAAAGGATCACGTCCCTTGCCCGGGGGGTGACAAACATTCCTATTCCGCGCCTCTTCTCCAGCACCCCGGCGTCGACAAGCAAAATGAGCCCTTTTCGCGCGGTTGCGGGATTGATCTCATGGAACGCGGCAAGCTCATTGATTGAAGGTGCCCTCTGGCCGGCTTGTAGCGAACCGTCGACGATCAGATCCTGGACAAAGCGTCCTACCTGAACAAACAGGGGTTCAGCTTCAGAATTCACAGCGCCCGTCTCCCTCAGGTTAGCTAGTCTTGTAACTAACCATATATGTTCGGAACGATTCTTGCGGATGGGCCGTTGTATAGACGTAAACAGTCCTTTTTGAGCGATTTTCCCTGCTCATCGTCGGCACCTGACGCGGGTAACGGCAATCGTGCACACTGGGATACGCAAACGAAAAAATATTAGAAACAAAGAATCGGAATTTAGGAGCCATGTTTGAACGCACACTCGTGTTCGTCGACACTTCATACTTACTCGCGAGCTTTTACAACTCGTGGGAAATCGGCGCCCGCGCACAGTTAGAAATCGACCTTCCCGAGGTCGT
This sequence comes from Corynebacterium qintianiae, assembly GCF_011038645.2. NCBI lineage: Bacteria > Bacillati > Actinomycetota > Actinomycetes > Mycobacteriales > Corynebacteriaceae > Corynebacterium > Corynebacterium qintianiae. The sequence continues at coordinate 2,117,047 of NZ_CP064955.1, forward strand.
AGCAACCCTCGGGACGATGGTCTCCCATCAACTGCATCAACCCATCCACCGCCAGTATTGGTACGACGGTATTCCAGACTCGGGGCCCCACCGCTACCAGCGCGCCCTCCGCACGTGCGACGGTGTGCAGCTGCGCACTGGCCAGCTCATCGAGTGGGGTGAGCGACGCACGCAAAAGGGCGTCGACACGCGTCTCGTGGCCGACCTCGTTGTTAACGCCACCCGGCACCAGTTCAGCGACTTCGTGCTCGTCTCCGGGGACGCCGACATGATCCCCGGGGTCGACGAGGCCACCAATCACGGCGCCCGGGTCCACCTTTACGGTTTCGGCTGGGACTCCATGTCATCCGCGTTGCGCCATGCGTGCGATACCACGACCATCCTGGATCCCCGCGAAGACTTTGCGGACGCTATGCAGCTTCAGGTGCTCGAGGGACCGCTACCCCCGGTGATTCGGGAACGACCGCTCAACGACGCCGAACCGCTCGACAGCGATCACGGCCCCACCGCAGTTCCTGGTTTCAGCCCGGACCCGCTGCGAGCCGAGGCAGGGACCGTCGCGACGCCACGCCTCGAGGGTGCGAACGGTTCCGGAGGAGAGGTGGTGCCGGATCCCGAGAAGCCTGCCAGCGACATCCCCGCCGGGATCGAAGAACCCGACATGTGCGACGAGCCGTCGGAAGCCGAAGTGGAGGCGATGACCGAGGCGAGCAAGCCCGGCAACCGCCATACGCCTTCACCCCTTGATATGGCCGTCGGCTCGCCCAAACCCACACCGAAGCCGTCAATGATGGCGCCCAGGCGCAAGCTCCGCTCCCGCTACGTCCCCCTGCCGGAGGAGGTGTGGACCTCAGCTGGCTTCCAGACCCCCTTCGACGTCGGCCAGCAGTACGCCACCTGGTGGTACGACAACGCGGCGTCGGCGGAGCAACGGGACAAGGCTCACATGCTCTCGGGCGGCGGCCTTCCACCCGAAATTGACCGGCCGCTGCTTCAGTTCGCTTGCGAGACACTCCACGAATACACGCTCAGTGAGAACCAGCGAGTGAACCTGCGCGACGGGTTCCACTCCGGGATTCGAAGGGTGCTCATCAACATCCATCGCGAGTAGGGTGACGCGAAAACGGACTGCAGGAAGATGCGCCCGCAGTCCGTTTGCCCTGTATCCCTAGCTGTTGCGTGACTCGTCGGTCGCGTCGTCGGCGACGTACTGCTCGGCGTCGGCAAGCGCCTTCTCAACATCGGCCTCACCCGCGTCCGCCGCACGCTCGGTGCTGCCCGCCTCGGGTAGCTCGCCGGCTGGCTCACTGGCTTCTGCGGCCTCGAGCTGGTTGCCGCCCATCGACGCCCGGATTTCCGCGAGACGGTTCGACGCGGCGATATCGGTTCCCCCGGCCTCGATCTCCGCCATGCGGTCGGTCATGGAGTCCTTTGTCAGCTCCTGGGCGCCTAGGGCGTTGGCGTAACGGCGCTCGATCTTGTCACGCACCCCGTCGAGGGTGGGCGCGTTGTCATTGCCACCGACCTGATTCATGCTGTCCATGGTCGCGGCGGTCTGCTCCTGCATCTTCGCCTGGTTCAGCTGCGACTCCAGCTGGGAAACCTGGCTGAGCTGTTCCTGCAGCCGTGCCTCGGACTGCTTCTGCTTCTGCTGCGCCTCGGTCGCGGCCTGTTCGGCCGCCGAGTAGGCCTGCTTCGTCTGCTCGAGTTCCTCTTCAACAGAGACGAGCTGGGAGGCGATCACCTCGGCGGTGGCGTTGAACTGCTGTGCTTTCTCCGCATCACCGGAGGCTGAGGCCTTGTCGGCGGCCTGGATCGCGGTGCGGGCTTTATTCTGGAGGTCTTCCTGGGATTTAATCAGCCGCTCAAGCTTCATCTGCAGCTGGTTGCGGTTGCCAATAATGTTTGCGGCATGCTGGCTGAGCTCAGCGTGCTGCTTCTTGGCGCCAGCGACCGCCTGCTGAATCTGCACCTTGGGGTCGGCGTTCTGGTCGATCTTGGTGTCGAACGACTGCATCAGGTATTTCCAACCCTTGCTAAATGGGTTTGCCATGGCCTTCAAATCCTTTCATCGGGTGCTACCTCGGTTTGAGTCTACGCAAAAAAGTGCGCCCACCTCGGAAGGTGGACGCACTCGCAAGATTCGGCTGAGGCTAACCCTGCTGGTTGTTCTGTTCCTCGATCTGGCGGCGCACCTCATCCATGTCGAGCGCCTTGACCTGGCTGACCAAATCTTCGAATGCCGCCGGCGGGAGCGCGCCAGACTGGCGGAATACCATGATGCCGTCACGGAAAGCCATCAGCGTCGGAATCGCCTGGATCTCGAGCGCGGCGGCGATCTGCGGGTTCGCCTCGGTATCCAGCTTGGCGAAGGTCGCGTCCGGGTGCGCCTCGGAAGCCTTCTCGAAGGTCGGCGCGAACTGCTTGCACGGCCCGCACCACTCCGCCCACGCATCGACGATTACCGTGCCCTCGGCGGAAACCGTCTGCTCGAAAGTGTCCTCGGTGACGTCAACGGTAGCCATGTGTCTCTCTCCTAACTTCGTTTTCTAATGTTGTTCGGTTCCAACCCTAGCAACGCGGCGTTTATTCCCGGTTAACATGGCAATGACAGCAACCCGAGTGGAAGGACAAGATCATGGCGGTTCGCCAGTTCAACGTTGAAGGAATGACCTGCGGCCACTGCGAGGCGAGCGTTAAGGAGGAGGTGCTGGAGATCGACGGTGTCACCGAGGTTTCCGTGGATCACACCACAGGCGTCTTAGAGGTGGCGGGCGAGGGGTTCTCCGCCGAGGAAGTCTCCAAGGCGGTGCACGAAGCTGGATATTCCCTGGCTTAAACCTTGATTGGATACCCCGAGGGGGTATAGGGTGGGGGCGTGACCGCCCCTAACGCCGACGCACTCAAGAACCTTGAGCACCTCGAACACCTCGATCTCGGTGTTACGGGGATGACCTGCGCGTCGTGCTCCTCGCGTGTGCAACGCAAGCTGAACAAACTCGACGGGGTCGAGGCGACTGTCAACTTCTCCACAGAAACTGCCGCCGTCGACTTTGACCCGTCCAAGGCCGACGCGGACACACTCATCGACACCATCCGCGGAGCCGGGTACGACGCCTTCCCGATGAACGCGGAAATCGTCGCCGAACCGGAGGTGGGGGCGTCGACAAGCGATGCCCTTGACGAAGCACGCGACCGCACCGCCGCGCAGTTGAAGTTCACGGTGATTTGGACAGCGATTGTCTCGCTACCTGTGATGCTCGTGTCGATGATCCCGGCCTGGCAGTTCATGAACTGGCAGTGGGCGGCCCTCGCCGCGACAACGCTGGTGTATTTCGCGGGCGGTGCCGTGTTCCACCGCAGCACCCTGACCAACCTGCGCCACGGCGCAGCCACAATGGACACGCTGATCACCCTCGGCACGACCGCCGCTTATGCGTGGTCGGTGTGGGCGCTGTTCGTCGGAAACGCTGGTGAGCCCGGAATGGTCATGGAGATGTCCCTCCTTCCGGGTTCCTCGCACGGGGCGATGGACGAAATCTACCTCGAAACCGTCTGTGTGGTGATCACGTTCCTACTGCTCGGCCGCTGGTTCGAGATCCGCGCGAAGGGCCGGTCCTCGCAAGCACTGCGGGATCTGCTGAGCATGGGCGCGCACGAAGCGTCTGTGCTTCGCGACGGTGCCGAGGTCCGCATCCCCGTCGACCAGCTCGCCGCCGGCGACCAGTTCGTAGTCCGCCCCGGTGAAAAGATCCCCACGGACGGCACGGTTGTTTCGGGGCGCTCGGCCGTCGACCAGTCAATGCTAACCGGCGAGTCGGTCCCGGTGGAGGTGTCTGAGGGCGCGAACGTCACCGGCGCGACCCTGAACACGTCCGGCCGACTCCTCGTCGAGGCCACCCGCGTCGGGTCGGAGACCACTCTGGCGCAGATGGCCCAGTTGGTCAAGGACGCCCAGGCCGGAAAGGCCCCGGTAGAGCGGCTGGTCGACCGAATTTCCCAGCTATTCGTGCCGGCGGTCATCGTCATCTCCCTGCTGTCTCTCCTCGGCAATCTCCTCGCCGGCCACGACACCGTCACGGCGTTCACGGCGGCGGTCGCGGTCCTCATCATCGCCTGTCCGTGCGCACTGGGCCTGGCCACGCCGACCGCCATCTTGGTCGGCACCGGCCGCGGCGCCCAGATGGGTCTGCTGATCAAGGGCCCGGAGATCCTCGAGTCGACTCGGCAGGTGGACACCCTAGTCATGGACAAGACCGGCACGATCACCACCGGTGATATGGGGGTGGACGCCGTCGTACCAGCCGAGGGCTGGGATGCCGGCCGGGTCCTGTCGCTCGCCGCCGCGGTGGAATCCGGCTCGGAGCATCCCATCGCGCGGGCCGTGGTCCGCGCCGCACCCTCCGCACCCGAACCTACGGAGTTCCGCAACGAGGCGGGTGTGGGCGTCAGTGCGCTTGTCGACGCCCACACTGTGCGCGTCGGCCGTCCCGTCGGCGGCCTCGGGAATCTCGGGGATCTCGCGCCCGCATTCACCACCGCGCAGCAATCGGGAGCGACCCCGGTTGTCGTCGAGGTCGACGGTGAACCAGTCGGCATCGTCTCAGTCCGCGACAAGGTGAAAGACAATTCCGCGGGCGCCATTGCGGCACTGCGCGAGCTCGGTCTCGAGCCCCACATGCTCACGGGCGACAACGCCGGCGCGGCAAGGGCTGTCGCGACGGAAGTGGGGATTGACGCCGCCAACGTCACTGCCGGTGTGATGCCTGAGGACAAGGTCGTGGCAGTCAAGCGGTTGCAAGCCGAGGGAAAGCACGTGGCCATGGTAGGCGACGGTGTCAACGACGCTGCGGCGCTCGCTCAGGCGGATCTGGGCCTCGCGATGGGCGCTGGCACCGACGTCGCTATCGAGGCTTCCGACATCACCCTCATGAGCAACTCCCTGGTGTCCGTCGCCGACGCGATCCGCCTCTCACGGCGCGTTCTGCGCACCATCAGAGGCAACCTGTTCTGGGCGTTCGCCTACAACGTGCTGCTCATCCCCGTCGCGGCCGTGGGGTTGCTCAACCCGATGCTCGCGGGTATCGCTATGGCATTCTCCTCCGTCTTCGTTGTCGTCAACTCTCTGAGACTCCGCAGCTTCCGCTCCGTGTCGCAACACCGCGCATAAAAGCCGGTGGGCACGGGGGTTTGCCGGTGTAGCATTCCCGTCTGTGACCTCAGCGACATCTGGATACTCAACCGCCGGTGCGGACCTGACACGCACCGAGCGCCTCGACCGGTTGCCCGTGACCCCCAAGCACCGTCGCCTCCTTATCGGATCAGGCGTCGGCTGGGCCCTCGACGCCATGGACATCGGCCTAGTGTCCTTCATTATCGCCGCCCTCGCGGTGCATTGGGACCTGGATAAATCGACAACCTCCTGGATTGCGTCGGTTGGATTCATCGGGATGGCCATCGGCGCGTCCTTGGGCGGCCTCCTCGCGGACAAGCTCGGCCGCCGGCAGGTGTTCGCGGCCACTCTCCTGATTTACGGCATCGCCACGGGCGCTTCGGCGCTGGCCACTTCTGTCGGCGCGCTCATGGTGTTCCGGTTCATAGTCGGACTCGGACTCGGCGGCGAGCTCCCGGTAGCATCCACCCTGGTCAGCGAGTTCTCACCCCGTCGCGTACGCGGCCGCATGGTGGTTCTCCTTGAAGCCTTTTGGGCGGTGGGATGGATTGCTGCCGCGGTGATAGGCACATTCGTTGTCGCCCACAGTGAAACCGGGTGGCGATGGGGCCTGGCGTTAGGTGCGGTGCCGGCGCTTTACGCCGTTGTGGTGCGCCTCGGGCTCCCCGAGTCGGTTCGCTTCCTCGAATCCAAGGGTCGACACGAGGAGGCGGAGGCCGTCGTACAATCGTTCGAGGTCGAGACTTCGCCCGCGGACTACGACATCGACCCGGAGGAAGAGCCCGAAAAGGTCACGGGCGGCATCTGGGGCACGTCCCTGCGCAAGCGCACCTTGTCGTTCTGGATTGTTTGGTTCTGCGTCTCGCTCGCCTACTACGGGGCCTTCATATGGATCCCCTCGCTGCTGGTTTCCCAAGGCTTCACCCTAGTGAAGTCCTTCACCTTCACGCTCATCATCACCCTAGCCCAGCTGCCGGGCTACGCGGCGGCCGCGTGGCTCATCGAGGTGTGGGGGCGCAGGAAGACGCTCTCCGTGTTTCTGGCTGGCTCCGCCGCGGCAGCGCTCCTCTACGGACTCGCCTCCGCCGAGTGGCAGATCATCGCCGCGGGCTGCCTACTGTCGTTCTTCAACCTGGGCGCCTGGGGCGCTCTGTACGCCATCGGCCCAGAGCTCTACCCCACCGCGATCCGCGCCACCGGCACCGGCGCGGGCGCCGCTTTCGGGCGTATCGGGTCGATCCTCGCGCCGTTGCTTGTCCCGCCCGTGCTCGCGTTCGGCGGGACAGTTGCCGTGTTCGGCGTTTTCGCCGCCGCCTTCACGATCGCCTGCGTCGCGGCCTTTACGTTGCCGGAGCAGCGTGGTCGTGTGCTGAACTAAGAAGCTGTCAGCCGAAGAGCCTTCTCAGGCGGCTTCCAAACCCGCCCCCGCGCGAGCTCGTCACTACCTCATCGATTGCGTCGATGTCGCGCGGCAGGTTGTACAAGACAGTGGAGTCACCGGTGTCGGCGACGGTAATGCTGTTGTCGAGGCTGGCTACCGTGCGCGCGCACGGCTCGGATGCGTTGATACGTCGCACGGACATTGTTCTCTCCCCTGGGTGGTTATCGTGGCGGCCGCCGGATGTGGCGTAACTAACAGCGAGAATAACCCACTGAACTCGCCGTGTCACCGCAGCTTAGCCTTTGCTAACCCCCGCCCCTCCGTCCCTACTCAGCCGCGGGCCATATTGACGAATCGGGAGTAGTGCAGCTGGTGCGCCACCGGGATGGTGTCGATCGGGCCACCGCGATGCTTAGCCACGATGATGTCGGCCTCACCCGCACGCTCGTCATCCCTGTCCTGGGAGTCTGGTCGGTAGAGCAAGAACACCATGTCCGCGTCCTGCTCAAGAGAGCCAGACTCGCGAAGGTCGGCGAGCTGGGGCTTCTTGTCGGTTCGGGACTCGGGCCCGCGGTTGAGCTGGGAGATCGCGATCACCGGCACCTCGAGCTCCTTGGCCAGCAACTTGAGCTGGCGGGAGAACTCGGAAACCTCTTGCTGGCGCGACTCGACCTTGCGGCCGGAGCTCATCAGCTGCAGGTAGTCAAGGACGATCAGGTCGAGGCCGTGCTGCTGTTTCAGGCGCCGCGCCTTGGTGCGGATTTCCATCATCGTCAGGTTCGGTGAGTCGTCGATGAATAGCGGAGCATCCTGGATCTCGGTGAGGCGCGTGGTCAGCTTCTCCCAGTCCTGCTCCTCCATCTGACCGGAGCGCATCGCGGAGAGCTTGATCTCGGTTTCAGCGGAGAGCATGCGCATGGTGATCTCGGAGGCGCTCATCTCCAGCGAGAAAATGACCGAGGTCTTGCCGTGGTTGATGGAGCACGACCGCATGAAATCCAGGGCCAAGGTGGACTTGCCCACGCCCGGACGCGCCGCGATGATGATCATCTGGCCCGCATGGAGGCCGTTGGTAAGACTGTCCAGGTCCAGGAAGCCCGTAGGGACGCCACGGTCGAGGGCTCCTCCGCTCTCAATTGCGGTGAGCTCGTCGATCGTCGGCTTGAGCAAGTCCGATAGCGCCTGATAATCGGCGCTCGTCTGCTTCTTCGAAACCTTGAAGACTTCCTGCTGCGCCCTGTCCACCAGGGCCTCGATCTCCATCCCCTCCGTCCCCTCGTAACCGAGCTGCACGACGTTGGTTCCCGCATTCACCAGCTGGCGCAGGAGGGACTTCTCCGTGACGATCTCGGCGTAGTAGCGCGCGTTCGCGGCGGTGGGCACGCCGGAAATGAGGGTGAGCAGGTAGGGGGCTCCCCCCACCCTCTCGAGCTGGTTGAGGCGGTCCAGGCGTCCGGACACGATGAGCACGTCGATGTCGGAGCCGCTGGAGTACAGGTCGACGATCGCATCGAAGATCAGCTGATGGGCGGGGAAATAGAAGTCTTGGGCGCTGAGCTCGTCAATAACCTCAGCCAGGGTGTTGGGGCTGAGCATCATTGCGCCGAGAACGCTGCGCTCCGCCTGCTCGTCGTGCGGCGGCTGGCGGTATTCCCGCAAGTCGTCCCGTGAGCGGTTGAAATTCGAGCCGCCGCGGTAACGGGTTGATCCGCCCCGTGAAGCGCCCGGCTCAAACTCCTCGGCCGGCTCAGGCGGCGGCACGAAGTCCTCGGAATCATCAAAGCTAGCGACGTGGTCTCCAGCAGCCAATGTGCACCGTCCCTCCCGTAGTCAACGAACCGGGCATGATCTTACAGTGCCAACTCGACAACCCCTTTTTGCGAAGTAAGCAGGGAGCTCCAAAAAGGTGATTATCCACAAGACATGTGGATAAGTTGTGGAGTGCTCTGCGGCAACCTCCCACTTCCGGACTCGGCTTGTGGGCAACCTGTGCACAACCCAATGCTCCACCTCGACTTTTATAGTAAACGCCCTGTATACACCACTTTTATTCGGATCGTTCGACATAGAAGATTCCGTGAATAACTTAACCACCACGAGGTTTGACTCTTGCACTCGAGAACGCTATGGGCCGTCGATAAGCGGGCTCTACGCGAACTTATCCACAGCCGTCCACACACTCGGCGGGGGCCGCAGGGCCATGGCCCACCCGCGTAACTGGAAACCGCTTTCACCAGGTATTTATCCGTAGGCTTGATGGTGTACACAGCAGTTAACACAAGGAGATTCGCATGAAGGCCGTTCGCCACATTGGCTACCACACATTCCCCGAAATCAAAGAGGTAGAGAAACCTACCCCGGGCCCGGGTGAGGTCCTGCTCAAGGTTGCCGGCGCCGGTGCCTGCCACTCGGACGTGGCCATTTTACACGAGTTCGACGAGGGCCTGAACCCGCAGATGGACCCCGAGTTCACCCTGGGCCACGAAAATTCCGGCTGGGCGGAGGAGCTCGGTGCGGGCGTGGAGGGCATCGAGCTCGGTGCCGCCTACTTGGTCTACGGGCCCGTCGGGTGCGGCATCTGCCGCGCCTGCACCCGCGGCCAGGACACCTACTGTGAGCATGCCGCCGCGATGGACTACGCAGGTATCGGCCTAGGCCGCGACGGCGGCATGGCCGAATATGTTGTTGTCCCCGCGCGCAACCTAGTCCCGCTGGGTGACGCCGACCCGATTAACGCCGCGCCGCTTGCCGACGCTGGCTTGACCCCATACCACGCCATCAAGCTCGCCCTGCCGCACCTTAGCGGCGGCGGCAAGTACGCCCTGGTTATTGGCCTGGGCGGCCTCGGCTTGATCGGCGTGCAGATTCTCAAGGCTCTGACCGGCGCCACCATCATCGCCACAGATATGAAGGAGGACGCGATGGCGGAGGCCGAGAAGCTCGGCGCCATCACTGTCCCTGGCGGCGAGGGCCAGGTCGAACGAATCCGTGAGATCACGGGGGGCAAGGGCGTCGACGCGGCGTTCGACTTCGTCGGCGTCGGTGCGACCGTCGGCACCGCCATGAAGTCCGTCGCACGCCAGGGCCGTGTCACCATCGTGGGCATCGGCAACCTCTCCCCCTACGAGTGGGCGTTCCTGACCACCCCGTACGAGGCCGAACTAGTGAACACGTACTGGGGCACCGTCGGCGAACTCCATGAAGTGGTCGACATGTACAAGGCGGGCCAGATTGTTCCGCAGGTCGCCACGTACTCGCTGGACCAGGCGCTTGATGCTTATCAGCTGCTGGTAGACGGCAAGGTTTCCGGCCGCGCTGTCATCGTCCCCCACGGCCACTAGGCACGGTGCGGTACCCTCGGTTCCGTGTTCGTCGACAAGGTGCGTGTCGAGGGGGTCCCCTCCGGTTATCTCGCCGCGCTCCCCGCAGTGCGCTCGCTTAGCGACGCCCCGCTGACGCTCACCCGGCCCGTCACCGTCTTCACAGGTGAGAACGGGGCGGGCAAGTCGACTTTGGTCGAGGCCCTCGCCGTGGCCGCCGGTGCAAACCCGGAGGGTGGTTCCCGCAACGCGCAGTTCACTACTTCGGTGGACCCGGTCTCGAAACTGTCGCAGCACATCGTGCTCACGCGCTCGCGCAATGCGCGCGATGTCTTCTTCCTGCGCGGGGAAACGTATTCCGGGCTTGCGCGCTACTACGAAGGATTGCCGGGCGACCCGCTCGCAGGGATGGCCAAGCTCAGCCACGGCCAAGGGTTGATGCACCTGGCCCGCGAGCGCTTCGGCGCGGGAGCCCTCCTGTTTCTCGACGAGCCGGAGGACGGGCTCTCCGTCCTCGCCCAGCTCGAGCTTCTGGGGATCCTGTGGCATCTTGCCGACCGGGGCTCCCAAATCATCATGTCCACCCACTCCCCCGTCCTCCTCGGCATCCCCGGTGCGCAACTGCTCGAAGTCGGGGCGAGGGGGATCGCGCCAACCGCGTTCGAAGAGTCTGAAGCGGTGAGAGCGTGGGAGGAATTCATCACCGACCCTGTCGGAACCGCGAGCTTTCTGGTGAAGCCGTGAGGCCGTTCATCAAAGCCGTCAGCCTCCGCGACGAACTCCGGGCCACGGGGTGGGTGCTCGAAATACCTGCCGTCGCGCATCTCTTGCGCCGCGGCCGCCTCGACCTGTCACACCCCGTCACCGTCATCACCGGTGACAACGGGGTGGGCAAATCAACGCTGCTCGAGGGCATCGCCCGCGGTTACGGCTTCAGCACCCAGGGCGGGGCCTATCGAATCGAGACGGCCGGGTACCCCGATCCGCTATTCGACGTGCTGTGGGTGCAGGCGACTACCCGTCCGAAACAGGGTTACTTCCTGCGGGCCGACACCCACTTCGACCACGCCACGGAACTGGGGCCGGACGGCCCGAGCGCTCGCAACCTGCACCACATGTCCCACGGAGAGTCCGTATTAGCTGTCGTGGAGGCGTTCGTCCGAGACGGCGTTTACCTCCTCGACGAGCCCGAGTCTGGGCTTTCCGCCGTACGTCAGATGGCGCTGCTCGCGATGCTCCACCGCCTCGCGGACAAGGGTGCGCAGTTTATTATCGTGACCCACTCCCCCATTCTGCTCGCCATTCCCGGTGCACACATTATCGAAATCACGCGCGAGGGAATCAACGAGGGAGTCGAGGTGGAGGCCACCACGGCGTTTCGGGCGATGCGAGACTGGCTGGCGAACCCAGCCGGTGTCGCAGACTTCATGGTCGAAGTAACCGACTCCTAGCGGTTCTTACCCACACCCCGTGCCACAAGCCAACCGCCTGCGCTGAAGGAGGCTATCGCCGTCAGGTAAGAGATCGCGCCCCACGCGAAAACGATGGCGAGCACGCCAGCGGCAACGAGAATGATTCCGAGCGTGATGTCCTGATTGCCGGTGGTGTTGTTGTTCGTGGCCATGGCTCAACAATAATGTGGCGCGCACGAAGGCGCGGGCCCCACTCCTCACAAGTGGGGCCCGCGCCGAATGCTGTTGTCGTTGGACCGCGTTTGTGCGGTCGTCGTCAAGCTGCTTTTACGCGCCTACGACCTCGAAGTTCACCTTGCCCTCCACGTCATCGTGGAGGTTGACCTTGACCTGGTAGCCACCGGTCTTGGTAACAAGACCCTTCGGCACGTCGATGCGGCGCTTGTCCAGGGACGGGCCGCCAGCAGCCTTGACTGCGTCGGCGATGTCACTGGCCTGCACGGAGCCGAACAACTTGCCGGCTGCGGAGGTGCGAACCTTGACTTGGACGCCCGAGAGCTGGTCGAGCTGATCGCGCAGCTCCTTGGCGTGGTCGAGGTCGCGCACCTGGCGGTCAGCCTGCGCGCGCTTGATGTCTTCGATCTGCTTCTCTGCGCCGCGGGTAGCTGGGATAGCGAGACCGCGCGGGAGCAGGAAGTTGCGTCCGTAGCCGCCCTTGACCTCGACGATATCGCCGGGTTCGCCGAGCTTGTCAACGGCAGCGGTGAGGATCAGCTTCATGAATCCTAACCTTCCTAAAGTTGAAAATGGGGATGTGTGTAAACGGGTTCAAGCGTTTAGAACGGGGGCTCGTCGTCCATCCCACCGAAGCCACCTGCCGGCGGCGCGGAGTTCCACGGATCGTTCTGCGGCTGCTGTTGGTTGCTGCCCCTGTTGCCGGACTGCTGGCCCTGCTGGCCAGAATTACCGCCGGAGAAACCACCCTGGTTCCCTCCGCCGAAGCCTCCCTGGTTGCCGCCACCTCCGTAACCGCCGGAGCCGCCCTCACGCGGTGTCCGGGCTACGTTAGCGGTAGCGTACTTCAGGGAAGGGCCGACCTCGTCGACCTCGACTTCGAAAACGGTGCGGTTCTCACCCTCGCGGGTCTGGTAGGAGCGCTGCTTCAGGCGGCCGTTGACAATCACGCGCGTGCCCTTGGTCAGGGATTCCGCGACGTTCTCGGCAGCCTGGCGCCAGACATTGCAGGTCAAGAACAGGGCTTCGCCGTCCTCCCACTGGTTGGTGTCACGGTTGTACGTGCGCGGAGTGGAGGCGATGCGGAAATTTGCCACTGCGGCACCGCTCGGGGTGAAACGCAGTTCCGGGTCGGCGACAAGGTTGCCGACAACGGTGATGGGGGTGTCTCCCTGTGCCATGGTCTTGAGCCTTTCGAGATGTGGTCCGTTTGGGTAACGAGCCTATCCGCTCTTACTTGTCGGTGCGCAGAACCTTGGTGCGCAGAACGCCTTCGTTCAGGTTCAGGACGCGGTCGAGCTCAGCGACGGTCTCCGTGGAGCAGTCGAGATTGACGACGGCGTAAACGCCCTCTTCCTTCTTGTCGATCGGGTAGGCAAGTCGGCGCTTACCCCACACATCAACCTTTTCTACCGTGCCGTTGTCCTTGCGGACGATCTCCAGGAACTTGTCCAGGGACGGGGCAACGGTGCGTTCATCCTGCTGCGGATCGAGGATAATCATTACTTCGTAGTGACGCACGGACCTCATCACCTCCTATGGTCTGTTAATGGTTTCGGCCACCGCCCTTTAGCGGTAGCAGGAGGGTCGTTGCGTCAAGCAACCCCTCCACCCTACAACACGCAGGTGGCGGGGCAAAATGCTTATCGACGCCCGGTGGTCCGACCCGCCGTCTAGGAGATGCCGGGATTGGGCACGGCTACGAATACGGCGAGGAACACCGGGATGACGGTGATGAAGACAAAGGCCGCGATACCCAGCCCGACTGCCAAAGGGGTCCGCCGCCACTTGGCTACGGCGAGGAACGCGACCGCAATCAGCACGAAGCCGATGACGATGGAGACGATTCCGAGGGTGGTTGCCGACATCACGCGGGGACCTTCCTTTCCTCCCACTCCGCGGGCCGGGTTAACAGCGGATCCTTGCCGTTGTGCGCCTCCAACACCTTGTCGTGACGGCGGCCGAGCATCTGCTGGACGACGAGCACCATCATGGCGATAATCAGGCCGTCGCGTGCGAGCACCACGACGTTGAGGATCTCACCCGGAATACCCTTGTTCTCCGTACCGAGCATGTGCCACATGAGGATGGGCCAGACGAGCATATCCACAGTCATCCATGTGGCCAGCAGCCGCCAGTGCGGCAACGCCAGGACGGCGGGGATGACCAGCCACAGCGAGTACTGCGGGCTCCACACCTTATTGAACAATAGGAAAAAGGCCACGGTGAGGAAGAGGATCTCGGCCACACGGGGATCCCTGGGCGCCATCAGCCCGATAACGGCTGTGAAGATGCAGCCACCCAGGAACAGAAGCAGCGTGACCGTGTTGAGGATCTCCGGGGTGCCACCACCGGAGTCGAACCCGGTCCAGCCGACAGCGCGGGACGCGACCGCGTAGATGGTGGTCCACTCCCAGGAACGCTCCGTGTTGAGCCGCTGGAACTCACCCCACGCCTGTGGGTTGCGGAGGTACACCGGCAGGTTGACGGCCAACCATGTCACCGCGGCGGCGAAAACCATCTTGAGAAATGGTCCCCAGCTCCGCTTCCGGATGGCAAGGACCAAGTAGGCACCGAGGGCGAACAGCGGCCACATTTTGAACGCCGTGCCGAGGCCGATGAGGGCACCCGCAAGCCAGAACTTCCTGTTGCGCGCCGACAACAGCGCCGCGACGAGGAAGAAGATCGAGGGGATATCCCAGTTCGTGAACGCGTGCATGATCAGCAGCGGGGAGGCGACAACGAGCAGCGTGTCCCAGATGCGGTTACCTGTGAGTTCCGCGACCATGCGCGCGGTGATAACCCAGATCACAGACATGACGAACGCGGTGAGGTAGAAGTACCAGCCCACGTCCGGCAGGAATTTGTCAACGAGGAAGTAGGTGTTGCGGCTGATGAAGCCCATGACGTTCTGGAAAATTCCGGCCAGGACCGGGTACTCCATGTAGCGTGTCAGGTCGCCTTCGACCCATGAGTAGTCGTAGACGAACCCGGGCTGGTCGAGGCCGCGCCCGCCGAAGAGCGGGACGATGTCGTTGTAGCAGAACGACGTGTACTGGCGGTTGCCGTCCCAGTTCAGGCGCAGCACGCCGTTCTCGTCGGGGCGGCCGCCTGCGCAATTGGCCTTCGCCAGCGCGGCGAACGCGAGGAACACCCACGCGACAGTGAAGACGGCGCGCAGCGGCGACCAGAACCGGGCACGCCCGATAGGAGCGAAACGGCCCATGGGGCCACCGAGGAAATCTACCCAGCCGCGGGCCATCGGCTCGGTTCGGCCTGGCTGGACGCGGTGTGCCGGATCCGCCCACACTCCGCGACTCGTCTGCGCTACCGTCTGGCTCGAATTCTCCACGGCTCGACGCTACCCCAGAACGTCGTTGAGGAAGTCCTGGACGGGATCCGGAACTACCGGTGCGGGTGCAGGTGCGGGGGCCGGGGCAGGTGCGGGCGCGGCGGGAGCCGGCGCGGGTTCTGGGGCGGGCGCAGGCGCCGGTGCGTTTCCACCGCCGGTGCCGTAACCGGTGCCGTAACCGCCACCCCCTCCGTAGCCGTAGCCGTTACCTGTTCCGTAACCGGTGGAGTAGCCCCCAGACCAGCGCGAACCACCCAAGCCCGTCCCGCCGCTGTAGGCGTTGATACCCCAGTACACCGGCGTCGCGTCGGGGAACTGGACAATCTCCTTGCCCTCGAGAGCGGAGTCCATCACGTCCTTCCAGATCTTCGCGGGGGTGCCGGAACCGTACATGTTTCCGCCCCACTCGTTGAAGATCGCCGAGGTGTTGTCCGCCGTGCCGACCCACACCGCCGTGGCCAGCTGCGGGGTGGCACCGACCATCCACGTGTCCTTGTTGTTCCCGGTGTCGCCAAGCTGTGCGGTACCGGTCTTCGCGGCAGCGGGGCGGCCGCCCGCCAGGGTCGCATTGGCGTAGCCGACGACGGTCTGGAGCGCCTCGTTGGCGTTGTCCGCAACCTGCTGTGCCACCCCGCGCTCGGCGTAGGAGTTGTCCATCTGGAAGAGCACCTCACCTCGGGCGTCCTCGACACGCTCGACGAAGTAGGTCGGGTGATGTGAGCCACGGTTAGCCAGGGTCGCCATTGCGGTCGCCATGTCGAGCACGCGCGATTGGTACTGGCCAAGCACGATACCCTCGTACGGTTGCCCGCCGTTCTCCCGCAGGGTCTCGGGGATACCGGGAATAGAACGGGCGACGCCGAGAGCGTGCGCCATGTCCGCAGTGTCCTGGGTGGTGTTGTCCAGCTCGTCCTGGATGCGCAGGTACGCGGTGTTCGACGACGTCTTCGTCGCGTCAAGCATCGTGATCATGCCGCCGCCTCCGCCGTCCCAGTTGGTGACAACGTTGTTTCCGGGCAGGGTCACCGGCGAGGAGTCGAAAGTGGCGGTCAACGGGATGCCCTGTTGCAAGGCGGCGGCGAGGGCGAAAATCTTGAAGGTCGAGCCGGTCTGCAGCCCGGCGTTGGCGTAATCCCATCCACTCGGGTCGTCACCGCCGTAGTAGGCACGCACCGCGCCTGTTCCCGGCTCGATGGAGACAACTGCCGCGCGGGCGTCGTCCTGGAGGCTGGCCAGACGGTCGCGGGAGACTTGCTCGGCCTGCTCCTGGATGGCCGGGTCGATGGTGGTGGTGATTTGGAGGCCGCGGTTGGTCACGTCGTCCTCTGTAATGCCGATCGTCTTGAGTTCCTCCATTACCTGGTTCTTAATCAGGCCGTTCGCGCCGGTGGCCTCGGTGTAGGCGGAGTAGGTGGATGGGTCGCGGGTCTGGGGGTATTCCAGGGTCTCCCGCTCCTGCGGGGTCATCTCCCCCATTTCGACCAGTCCGTCCATGACGTAGCTCCAGCGGGACTGCGCACCTTCCGGGTTATTCCACGGGTCTAGCTGGCTCGGCAGCTGGATCGAGGCGGCCAGTACACCTGCCTCCTCCACCGTCAGCTCGCTCGTCGGCTTGTCAAAGAAAGCATGCGCGGCGGCCTCGATGCCGTAGGCGTTACGGCCGAAGTAGACGGTGTTGAGATAGGCGGAGAGGATGTCCTTTTTGTCCCACTCGTTGGTCATCTTGATGGAGTAGACCAGCTCCTTGGCCTTTCGCTCGTAGGAGTGCTCGTTGCCCACCAATGCGTTCTTCACGTACTGCTGGGTAACCGTCGAACCGCCGCCCGCGGACGAGTTGCCAGTCAGCTGGCCGATCGCCGCGCGGGCGAAACCGGTGAAGGAGAAACCAGAGTTGGTCCAGAAGTCACGGTCTTCCGCTGCGAGGACCGCGTTCTGCACGTGCGCGGGCACTTCCTCCAACGGAATCTGGACGCGGTTGCCTTCCGCGGGGACCGTGCGCGCTAACTCGGTTTGACCGTCCGCGAAGTAGATGTTTGAGATCTGGGCGGAGTCGATCTCCCCCGGCTGGGGAATCTCGGCCCGGGCGTACTGCCACGCAAACCAGGTCGCCGGGATCGCGGCGAGGAGGAGCAGGAAGAGCAGTGCGGCGAGGAGCCACTGACGCGTGCGGGAGCCTTTCAGCTTTGCCGTTGCTATTCGGTTGGATCCTGCCCCGGCCTCCCGGGAGCCGCCAGCCACACTATCTTCGTTTTTTGCCACGTGATTTCCCTGCGCGCTTCCTCCCACACGCGCCCATGGCGCGGGCGCATGAGGGGCTGTCCTACTGGATTGATTGCTAGGTGACAGATTACTGCGTTAGCCGCGAAATCACACTACTGGGACAGCTGTGACTTCCTTGAGGAGATGGTTCCACCGGCAGTGCCCGCAGACCTCGACCACGTGGACTGTCACCGGGCCCACTTCCGAAACAATGCGGTCGATCTCCTCTTCACTGCGCGCCGTGCCCGAGCGCCGACCGAGGTTGTCACCGTAGATCCAGGAGACCTCACGCATCGGCTCGCTGCATATCGGGCACGCGCGGGGTGTGACGGTTCCGTGGTGGTCCGCAGCGGCCCGGAGCAGGAAATCGGCGTCGCACACGTCCTCGGGTCGCACTCGTCCTTTTCGAAAATCCTTCAGCGTCATGCGTCGGCGCCACTCGTGCGAAACTTCCCTGCTGTAGGCGAACACGCGCCCTATCGTACCGGGCCGGGGCAGTGTTATGATTTGCGGACAGTTAGTTTCGACAACGTAAGCCGAGGAACGCATGGCACATAACGAATCCGCGGAGAACCCCGCCACCACAGCGCCGGACCCGTACGCCATTGCAAAGCGCATCCGTCCCGCAATGACGAGCTTGTACGTCATGTACTTCCGCAACGCGCAGCAGTCCGACCTCACGGGACCGCAGCTTTCCATCATGACGAGGCTGCAGGAGGATGGACCTTGCCGCATCAACCGCCTAGCGGAAGCTGAAGGCGTGCGGATGCCGACCGCCTCCAACACCGTCAACCAGCTCGAGAAGCGCGGGCTCGTGCGACGCATCCGCGACGAGTCGGACCGCCGGGGCGTCAGCGTCGAAATGACTCCCGAAGGAGACGCAGAGCTCAGCCGCGTCGGTGAAGAGCGCACCAAATACCTGAGCGACATGCTGGGTTCTCTGCCCGAGGACGATCTTTTCCGTCTGGACGAGCTCGCAGAGATTGTGAACATCTTGGCGGATAACTATGTACACGACCGCAGTGCGGACTCAAAAGAATAAGGCCTTATG
Organism: Corynebacterium qintianiae; assembly: GCF_011038645.2. Classification (NCBI taxonomy): domain Bacteria; kingdom Bacillati; phylum Actinomycetota; class Actinomycetes; order Mycobacteriales; family Corynebacteriaceae; genus Corynebacterium; species Corynebacterium qintianiae. Next base: position 2,135,229 of record NZ_CP064955.1, read on the forward strand.
ATGGGGGTCACCTTCTTGTCAACCCCAGGTAACCCGCATGTCACTTTGGCCCGATTCCACCCATTCCGCGTGGGCTGTTGATTCCGACAGCCCACTGCGGATCGTCGCCGGATGGAACGAGGCCGACACCGAAACGATGCAGCTCGCGTGCTGGCTGGGAAAGTCGACGCCGATCAGCGTACAAGTCGTCGCCAGCGCCCCAACGACGTGGAAGTCCCCGGGAACAGCCAACGAGCGGGTGTTCCGGAAATGGCTGCAGGAAGAGTCCGAAACTTTCGCGCAGAAGGCGCACTCGTTGCTGAAGAAGCATGTCGAAAGGAACCAGTGGGCGGCACAGCCGGCGCGCATGATGGCCTCGACAAACGAATGCGCGTCACTGCAGCAGGCGGCGCAAGATTTTGGGGCGGATCTCGTGCTGCTCGGATCGCGCGCGGGTAGACCAAAAGGAACCTTTTTCATCTCGTCCGCCGCTGACACCCTGCTGGAGACGGCCCCGCGGCCGCTGGTTGTAGCACCGAAGAACCTTCGGTTGTCCAAGAAGGGGGTCACGCGCGTGAACTACCTCTTCCTCGGCCGCGACGGATTCCACCACGACTCGGGATTGCAGAGCGCCGCTGGATTGGCGGTGCGGATGGGTGTGCCGATCCGGTTGATCGTCATGTCCCCCGACACCCTGTCGGAGGCCGATTTCGACGCGAGTATCGATTCCCCTAACAACACCGCCGAATGGTACGAATCCTCCCTCGGCCAGCTCGATCATGTGCGCGACACGGTAATCGAGTCCGTACCGGCCGCATTACCCGCCGCTCACTCCGCCTCGACAAGCCCGCTCGTCGTGGAGGCGGAGGTGGCAGTCGGCCGGGGCTGGAAGAAAGCGGTGCACTCCGTGCAGTGGAAGAAGGGGGACCTAGCCTGTTTTGCGTTCCGCCACCAGAACCAGCTGAAACGCGTTTTCTCGCACAGCTGCACCGGTGCGTTCCTACGCCACGTCCCCACCCCGGCCCTTATCTTTCCGCGCTCGACTGCATAGGGTGGTGGGCATGCAGCACCACAGCGAGGAGCACCCGGAGAATTTCCGCCCGGCCCCCACCGACCGCTACAACCGGGTCCGCCCGGAACCTAGATCGTTTGACGAGCTCGCGTCCGGCCCGGATCCGTTGGAGGTGGAGCGCCGCAACCGGGCGTCGACACGCGAGGCTTTGATGTACGCTGCCGGAACTGTTCTTACGACCTTCGCAGTAGCTTTCGTCCTCGCGCTCGTCTCGCGGTTGCAGGGTGGCCCGCTTTGCGACGTCGGCGATGCGGCCTGGCTGTGCACCCCCGGGTGGAGAATGTGGTGGGCGGTATTGTCCTCGATCGTCCCGGTCGCAGGCCTGCTGGGCTGCGCCGTGATCATGGTGCGCAAGCTCAACCGCTACGAGCGCTGGGTCCCATGGATGGGCGTGTTCTGGTTGCCCATCGTGCCGTTCACCATGTGGTGGCTCACGGTTACGATCGGCATCATCGCGCTCGACAGCGCCCGCTAACTACCCGGCAGCGTTAGCGCCCGCCGCAGCGCATTCCGCGCAGTAGGGGTTTTCGGCACGGCAGGCATCGCAGCTCAGATATTGGCTGCGGCAGTGGGGCTCGTTGTCGCAGTTGTGGAACTGGTTCGCGGCCTCCCCGCAGTGGGCGCAGTAGCCGAGCTGCACGTAATCCGGGTCGCCGGGGGCTCCGAACTCGGTGTGCATGCGCTTGTCGAAAACGTAGAGCGAGCCTTCCCACAGACCTGAGTTGCCGTACTTTTCCCCGTAGCGAACGATGCCGCCGTCGATCTGGTAGACCTCCTGAAATCCCCGGTTGATCATGAGGCTCGAGAGAATCTCGCAGCGGATGCCGCCGGTGCAGTAGGACACCACGGGTTTGTCTTTCATCCAGTCGTACTTGCCCGATTCGAGCTCGGTGATGAAGTCGTGGGTGGTTTCCACGTCCGGAACGACCGCGTTCCTGAACTTCCCGATTTCCGCCTCGCGGGCGTTGCGGCCGTCGAAGAACACAACCTCCTCCCCCTTCTCGGCGACGAGCTCGTTGACCTCCTGCGGTGAGAGGTGGGTACCGCCGCCGACAACGCCGTGCTCATCAACCTTGAGTTCACCGGGCACGCCGAATGCCACAATTTCATCGCGCGCCTTCACGCTGAGCTTGGGGAAGTCGTCCTTGCCGCCCTCGGACCACTTGAACTCCATGCCCCGGAAATACTCTTTGGTCTTTCGCGCATAGGTCTTGCAGGCGTCGATATCCCCGCCGACGGTTCCGTTGATCCCGTCCTTCGACACGATGATGCGCCCGTGCAGATCCAGCCCTTCACACAGGTCCCGCTGCCACAGCCTAACCGCCTCCGGGTCGACGATGGGCTGGAACTTGTAGTACAACAGGATCTTGCTGGTCATGGCCTACAGAGTTTAGAGGTCGTACATCCGAAACGAAATTGCGGGCGTCTGCGCGCACCCACGCTGTCAGAGGGTGCAAGCTCGAGTTCCATGCGCCCGAGCCTACCCATTGTTCCAGCTATTTCTTGTGGTAAAGCGCTTTCTTCCAGTACTTCGGCTCGGACGTAACCAGCACGCCGAGGTTGCGGAAGATGCCCTCATCCACGGAGCCGAGGATGGTGGTGGTGTGCGCGTCGCAACCGCGCAGCCGGGGAAGCTGCTCCAGGGCGCGCGCCGCGTCGGGGTTGCGCGCGGCGGAGGCGGACAGGGCGATCAGCACCTCGTCGGTGTGCAGCCGCGGGTTCGACGAGCCGAGATAGGTGGTCTTGAGCGACTGGATCGGTTCAATCGAGTCCGGGGACAGCAGGTGCACCTCATCCGGGATTTCCGCCAGCGCCTTCAAGGCGTTGAGGAGGACTGCGGCCGACGGCCCGAGCAGGTCGGACGTCTTGCCGGTCACAATGCGGCCGTCCGGAAGCTCGAGCGCGGCACCAGGCTGGCCTGTGGACTCGGCAACCTCAAGGGCCGGTGCAACGACCACACGCATGGACACTGAACACTCGGCCTTACGCATCACGTTGGAGATGCGGTCGGAGAAGGTGGAATCGCGGTCGGACCGGCGCTCGTCGACAAGCTCTTTGAGATAGCGGCGGATGATCTCCTGCTCGGCGGCGTGGCGGCACGCCTCGTCGTCTGAAATGCAGTATCCGGCCATGTTCACGCCCATGTCGGTTGGCGACTGGTACGGCTCTTCTCCTGTCACCTCTTTGAGCAGGGACTTCAACAGCGGGAAGACCTCGATGTCGCGGTTGTAGCTGGACACCTTCTCCCCATAGGCTTCGAGGTGGTACTGGTCGATGACGTTAATGTCATCGAGATCGGCGGTCGCCGCCTCGTACGCCAGGTTCACCGGGTGCGACAGGGGCAGATTCCAGATAGGGAACGTCTCGAACTTGGCATAACCGGCGGGAATGCCGCGCTTATGCTCGTGGTACACCTGCGACAGGCAGGTCGCGAGCTTGCCGGAGCCCGGGCCCGGCGCGGTCATGACGATGAGGTCGCGCGTGGTTTCCGCGTACTCGTTGCGGCCGAAACCCTCCTTCGACACGATGCGCGCGGTGTCGTTCGGGTACCCGGGGATGACGCGATGGCGCGAGACCCTCAGACCGAGTCGCTCGAGGCGCTCCACAAAGGCCTCGGCCGGGGCATTACCGGGCTCCAGTTGGGTGACCACGACGTTCTCAACGAGGAATCCCCGCTCGCGGAACACATCGACCAGGCGCAGAACGTCGTCTTCGTAGGTGATGCCGAGGTCGGCCCGAACCTTCTGGCGCACGATGTCGCCGGCGTTGACGCACACCATGATTTCGACTTCGTCCTTGATGCGTTCCAGCATCGCGATCTTGTTGTCGGGGGTGAAGCCGGGCAGGACACGCGAGGCGTGGTGGTCGTCGAAAAGCTTGCCGCCCATCTCTAGGTAGAGCTTCCCGCCTATCTCCGCCCGCCGGGCGCTAATGTGCTCCGACTGCATTTCGATGTACTTTTCACGGTCAAAACCGATGGCGTACGGCATGAGGGCGCCTTTCTGTCGCGCTAAAGAAATAACGCCTCCCAAGTCTAGCGCGTATAGGCGCTAACGCCCCCACCCCGACACTGTGAGATTTGTTGTACCCGGGGTCGGGGGCCGTTCGCGACTCCCAGACTACGCCAGGCCGTGGACCTGCTTGAACTCGCGGCGCTTCGCGTGCAGGATCGGCTCCGTGTAACCCGACGGTGACTCGGTGCCCTTCAAGATCAGGTCCTTCGCAGCCTGGAAGCCGATGGACTGGTCGAAGTCTGCGGCCATCGGCAGGTAGTTGGCGTCACCCGCGTTCTGCTCGTCGACGACCTTGGCCATCCGTTCGAGCGACTCGATGACGTCCCGCTCGGAGACCACACCGTGGACCAGCCAGTTCGCCAGAATCTGAGAGGAGATGCGCAGGGTCGCGCGGTCCTCCATGAGGTCGACGTTGTGGATGTCCGGCACCTTGGAGCAGCCGACACCCTGCTCGACCCAGCGCACCACATAGCCCAGGATCGACTGGCAGTTGTTGTCCAGCTCCTCGCGCTTTTCCTCGTCAGACCAGTTGTCGCCGTCGGCAACCGGGACAGTGAGGATGTCATGGAGGCTGTCGCGACGACCGTTGCTCCGCAGTTCCTCCTGGATAGCGGACACGTCGACCTGGTGGTAGTGGGTGGCGTGTAGCGTCGCACCCGTCGGCGACGGAACCCATGCGGTGTTCGCGCCTTCCTTCGGCTGGCCGATCTTCTTCTCCACCATTGCGGCCATGTGCTCGGTCTCGGCCCACATGCCCTTGCCGATCTGGGCGCGACCCGGCAGACCGTGCTCAATGCCCGCGTCGACGTTGTTGTTCTCGTAAGCCTGCTTCCAAGCGGCCGTCTGCAGGCCCGCCTTGCGCACGAACGGCCCGGCGTACATGGAGGTGTGGATCTCGTCACCAGTGCGGTCGAGGAAGCCGGTGTTGATGAACACCAGACGGTCGGCCGCGGCATCGATGCAGGCGTCGAGGTTGACCGAGGTGCGGCGCTCCTCATCCATCACACCGACCTTGACGGTGTGCTGCGGCAAACCGAGGATCTTCTCCACACGGTCGAAGATCTCGTTGGAGAAGGCAACCTCTTCCGGACCGTGCTGCTTCGGCTTGACGATGTACATGGAGCCGGTGCGGGAGTTGCGGTGCGGGTTGTCCTCGCGGATGCCCGGGATGGCGGAGGCAACGGTGATCAGACCGTCGAGCAGGCCCTCGGGTACCTCCTCGCCATCCACGAGGATGGCCGGGGTGGTCATGAGGTGGCCGACGTTTCGGCACAACATCATCGCGCGACCGTGGAGGCGGACCTCGTCGCCGCCCTTGGCGGTGTAGTAGAGGTCATCTTCCTGGGTGCGCTCGAAGGACTTGTCGCCCTTGGCCACGGTCTCGGAGATATCGCCCTTGTTCAGGCCGAACCAGGTGGCGTACGCGGCGGCCTTGTCGGTGCCGTCGACTGCCGCAGAGGAGTCCTCGAAATCCATGATGGAGCTCACAGCGGCCTCGAGTACGACATCCTTGACGTGCGCCTTGTCGCCCTTGCCCACCGGGTGCTCCGGGTCGATCTGGATGAGGATGTGCAGGCCGTTGTTGCGGAGCACGATGGCTTCGGGGTTCTCCGCGTTACCCTGGTAACCGACGTAGACCTCGGGTTTCGCCAGCCCCACCCCGTTGGTGCCGATGGTGGCACGGAACTCACCACCCGAGACGGAGTACTTCTCCACGTCGGAGTGGGATGCCCCGTCAAGCGGAACCGCCTTGTCGAGGAAGTCGCGCGCCCAGGCGATGACCTTGTCACCGCGCACCGGGTTGTAACCCCTGCCTGGCTCGGCACCCCCGTCCTCCGAGATGACGTCGGTACCGTACAGAGCGTCATACAGGGAGCCGAAGCGCGCGTTGGCGGCGTTGATGGCGAATCGGGCGTTGGTGATGGGCACCACGAGCTGCGGACCCGCGACCTCGGAGAACTCCGGGTCGACATTCTCGGTGCGGATCTGGGTGTCGCGCGGCTGCTCTACGAGGTAGCCGATTTGGCGAAGGAACTTCTCGTGCTCCACCGGGTCGGGTCGACCTGGGTTTGCACGGTAGTACTCGTCCATCTGGCGCTGCAGATCGTCGCGGCGCTCGAGCAACGCCTTGTTCTTGGGGGTCAGGTCAGCGAAGTAGCTCGCGGCTTCTTTCCAGAACGTGTCCGCGTCCATGCCGATCTCGGGCAGGAGAGTGTCGGCGACGAAGTCGTGCAGCGGCTTGGCCACCTGCAGGCCAGCAACCTGGACGCGTTCGGTGCGGTCCTCGAACGTGGGAGTAGTCATAAAAGCGCGTTCCTTTCAGCGAGAGTTCCTAATGTTATGTAGGACTTTCTACCCGAGGTTAGTGAGGCCGGTCACGGAAGTAAACGAGTCTCAGGGCTTCGCAACCCTCGACCACCCCCGTTTGTTTTTTGGTTTATCCCGCACCCGGTACCGCTACCCCGCTTGACACCCCCTCCCGGTTGTGCCTGCAAACGCGCATAAAATGCACCCACGCAGGGCAAGTTCCACCGCGCCGGGCGGGGTGCGGGGGTGAAGCTTAACAAAGTTAACAGATCTGACCCGTCCCCCCGTGCGAAAACTAACACGGCAAAGATGTTGACGCAGATCACCCCCGAAGCAATACTGGTAACAACGTCACCCGTTCAGTGTCGCAATTCACAACCGGCGTGATTGGCAAGCAATGGCACAATTTTCCCACCGAAAGGGGCAAGCATGACCACCAACACCGGCAAGGCACGCACCGCAGCCGAGATCCAGAAGGACTGGGACGAGAATCCCCGCTGGGCAGGCATCCAGCGCGACTACACCGCCGAGCAGGTCGAGAAGCTCCAGGGCACCGTCGTCGAGGAGAACACCCTCGCAAAGCGCGGCGCCGAAATCCTCTGGGAGGGTGTCACCCAGGGCAACGGACAGTACATCCACGCTCTCGGCGCCCTGACCGGTAACCAGGCTGTGCAGCAGGTCCGCGGCGGCCTGAAGGCCATCTACCTCTCGGGTTGGCAGGTCGCTGGCGACGCCAACCTCTCCGGTCACACCTACCCAGACCAGTCCCTGTACCCGGCGAACTCCGTGCCCAACGTTGTCCGCCGCGTCAACAACGCGATGCTGCGCGCCGACGAGATCGCCCGCGTCGAAGGCGACACCTCCGTCGACAACTGGGTCGTCCCGGTCGTCGCTGACGGTGAGGCCGGCTTCGGCGGCGCCCTCAACGTCTACGAGCTGCAGAAGGCCATGATCGCAGCCGGCGCCGCCGGCACCCACTGGGAGGACCAGCTCGCTTCCGAGAAGAAGTGCGGCCACCTCGGCGGCAAGGTGCTCATCCCGACCCAGCAGCACATCCGCACCCTGACCTCCGCTCGCCTGGCAGCTGACGTCGCCAACACCCCGACCGTCGTCATCGCCCGCACCGACGCCGAGGCAGCAACCCTGATCACCTCGGATGTTGATGAGCGCGACCAGCAGTTCCTCACCGGTGAGAAGTCCGCAGAGGGTTACTACTACGTCAAGAACGGCATCGAGCCCTGCATCGCCCGCGCGAAGAGCTACGCTCCGTACGCCGACCTGATCTGGATGGAGACCGGTACCCCGGATCTCGAGCTGGCCAAGAAGTTCTCCGAGGCCGTCAAGGCCGAGTTCCCGGATCAGCTCCTCGCCTACAACTGCTCCCCGTCCTTCAACTGGTCCAAGCACCTCTCCCCCGAGGAGATCGCGAAGTTCCAGAAGGAGCTCGGCGCAATGGGCTTCGCCTTCCAGTTCATCACCCTGGCTGGCTTCCACTCCCTCAACTACGGCATGTTCGACCTGGCCCACGGCTACGCACGCGAGGGCATGACCGCCTTCGTCGACCTGCAGAACCGCGAGTTCCAGGCTGCCGAGGAGCGCGGCTTCACCGCCGTGAAGCACCAGCGCGAGGTTGGCGCAGGCTACTTCGACTCCATCGCCACCACCGTGGACCCGAACACCTCCACCGCAGCCCTGAAGGGCTCCACCGAGGAGTCTCAGTTCTAGTCCCACCTTTAAGGAACTAGCACGTTTTGAGAGAGGGGAAGCCTGTGAAGGTTTCCCCTCTTTCGCCTACCACCCGAATTTCCAAGGAGAGAACCGAGATGCCTTCCTGCATGACAACCGCAGACATCGCCGACCTCTACGGCGACCAGGAGCAGCTGGCAAGCTGCGACACACAGTTCTTCAACTACGGCGGAAACACCGAGTTCTGCGGCGAGATCGCCACCATCAAGTGCTTCCAGGACAACGGCCTGGTGAAAAAGACTTTGAACTCCCCCGGCAACGGCCGCGTGCTCGTCATCGACGGCCACGGCGGGCTGCACACCGCGCTGATGGGCGACATGATCGCGCAGGCCGGCGTGGATAACGGCTGGGCCGGTGTTGTCATCAACGGTGCGATCCGTGACTCCGCGGAGGTGGCGAAGATGCCCTTCGGTTGCAAGGCGCTCGGCACCAACCCGCGCAAGTCCGCCAAGGACGGTGCGGGCGAGCTCAACGTGCAGGTCTCCTTCGGTGGAGTGGTTTTCCACCCGGGCCACTTCCTCTACGCCGACGCGGACGGCATCGTGGTCACTGCAGAGGCGATCGACCACTAAGATCGGCTAGATGCCCGAAGGCCATGTCATACACCGGCTCGCCGCGCACCTGAACTCCAGGTTCCGCGGCGGGCCGCTGGCTATTTCTTCACCGCAGGGCAGGTTCGAGACTTCGCTTATCGACGCCTCGTCCCTCGCCCTGGCCGAAGCCCACGGCAAGCACCTCTTTATGACGTTTTCCACCGGGCACATCGTCTACGTCCATCTGGGCCTGATTGGCAGTTTCCGCTTCGAGCCGGCAGCGGACGTGTGGGGACAAATCCGGTTGCGGCTGGTCGCGGGCGAAGAGGCCGCCAACCTGCGCGGCCCCCAGTTCTGCCGTTACGTCTCCCCCGCCGACATGCAGGGCATCCTCGACCGCACCGGTGAAGACCCGCTGCGCGAGGATGCCGCGCCCGCGGACCTGTTCGCGCGGGTGGGGGCGTCGAAACGCGCGATCGGCTCGCTCATGATGGACCAGAAGATGTTCGCGGGTGTCGGAAACATCTACCGGGCCGAGGCGCTGTTTCGCCAGGGCATCTCCCCTTTCCTGCCCGGTAACGCGTTGACGCGGGTGGAGTTCGACGCCATCTGGGCGGACCTGGTGGCGCTGATGCGCTACGGCGTCGACCACGGGCGCATCGACACCGTGCGCGACGAGCACTCGCCGGACGCGATGGGCCGTGACCCGCGCAAGGACGACCACGGCGGCGAGGTGTACGTCTACCGCCGCGCCGGTGAGCCGTGTTTCGTGTGCGGCGCGCCGATCTCGGTGCGCAAGGTTGAGGGGCGCAACCTGTTTTGGTGTCCTGGCTGCCAGCCGGGAGGGTGAAACGTCACGGTGAGGGCATTTTGGGGCGCGTTTCCCCAGGCGGTCACAGTGAGGAAACGCTTCACAGTGACATCTCTCCTACAGTGGAACCATGTTGGCCTACACGTCTGACCAGATCCGGGCGGCCGAGCAACCGCTCCTCCACGCCCAGCAGCACCCCGACGAACTGATGCAGCAAGCGGCGCACGCCGTGTTCCAGGTCGCCGGCGTGATGGCTCCGCACGGGAGGGTCCTGCTGCTGGTGGGCAAGGGCGGCAACGGCGGCGACGCCCTTTACGCCGGAGCGGAGTTGGCGATGACCGGGCGCGCGGTGGACGCGCGTCTCGTCTTCGGCGAAGCCCAAGGCCGCGCGCGAGAAGCGTTCGAGAACGCGGGCGGCACCGTCATCGATCAGCCCGGCGACGAATACTCGCTACTCATCGACGGTGTACTAGGCATCGGCGGTGCGGGGGACCTGCCGGAGGAGGTCAGGCGGGCGACCGAGGGCGCAAACGTTCTAGCGGTCGACGTGCCGAGCGGAATCAGCGCAGACACGGGAGTGCGGGGTAAGAACCACCTCAGCGCTAACGTCACTGTGACGTTCGGCGGATGGCGCCTGGCACATGGGCTCGCACCGGAATGTGGCACTCAACTGCTCGCCGACATCGGCGTCACCGGACGCAGCCTCAGAGACGAGCTGTCAAAGGTGGCGGGCACCCCGATCTACCGGGCATCGGGACCCGAACGAGAGTGGCCGGAGGGCATCACCCAGTTGCGACCTGCGCGGGTCCGCAACCCTGAGCCCGGCTTTTACGACGACAAGTACACCGGGGGCGTCGTCGGCATCCGCGCGGGCAGCGGCACCTACCCCGGCGCCGCGATCCTGAGTACCGCGGGAGCTGTCGCGGCGACTCCGGGTATGGTGCGTTACGCTGGGCCGCAGGCCCTCGAAGTAGTCCGCGCTCACCCCGAAGTGGTGGCCACTGAGACACTCGAGGACGCCGGGCGCGTACAGGCATGGGTGTTCGGACCCGGCGCGGGCACGGACGAAGCTGCACGGCGGGAGCTCGAGTGGGTGCTGAGCCAAGAGGTCCCCGTGCTTATCGACGCCGACGGTCTCACGGTCCTGGAAAAACACCAGTGCCTGCGGGAAATCACCCTTAAACGGGGAGTGCCTACCGTCGTGACACCCCACGATGGGGAGTTTCAGCGTCTCAGCGATGCAGCCGGTGTGGGGGACACTGATCGCTTCCACGGCGCCATCGAACTCGCTGAGACGCTCGGGTGCACCGTCGTACGCAAGGGCCGCGCGACTATCGTCGCCCACCCCGACGGCAGCGCCGAGGTGATCGACGCCGGAAACTCCTGGGCCGCCACACCCGGTTCCGGCGACGTGCTTGCGGGGATCATCGGGGCGCGCATGGCGCGCGACGGGGCGCAAGATCCACAGCGCGCGACCGAAGGCATCGCAGCGTCCGCGTCAATCCACGGGCAGGCCGCGTACCTCGCGGCGCGGAGCGAGTGGGGCGACGCCCAGACGTCGGCAAGCGAGATTGCGCGGCATGTTCGGGCGGCGACGGCTAGATTGGTGCGGTGAGATTACCCGTTGTCCCGTTGGCCGCGATGAGCTTCGCGGCATTCGTTTACGTCACGTTCGAGATGTTCGCCGTGGGTCTGATTACCCCCATGGCCGCCGACCTCGGCGTGACCGAGGGGCGGATCGGGCTGTTGATGACGGTCTACGCCGCCATCGTCGCGGCGGTGACCATCCCGCTGATGCACCTCACGCGCAGGTGGGACCGGAAACCCCTGTTCACCGGGACCTTGATATTCTTGCTGGCAGGGGTAGTGCTCCAGGCGCTCGCCGTGAACTACGCGATGCTGGTTGTCGCACGCGTCGCTGCGGCGCTGACGCACGGGTTGTTCTGGTCGCTGGTCAACCCGATGGCGGCGCGGCTCGCCGCCCCGGGGCAGACGGGCAAGGCGGTGGCCGCGGTGTCTATGGGTTCGACGATGGCGCTAGTGTTCGGTTCACCCGCCGCGACGTTTATCGGCGGGATGATCGGCTGGCGCAGCGCGACGTGGGTGCTGGGCGTGTTCGTGGTGGCGTCGTTTGCGGTGCTGGTAGCCACGTTGCCGCCGATGTCCGCGGTCGTGCCCGGCACCGCGGCGCGTGGTGAGGGGGAGCGATCCGCTATCCCGTCGCTGGTGGTGTTTCTCACCCTGGCGGTGACCGCGCTGTTCACCACCTACACCTACCTGGGTCTGATTGTGGAGAACACGTCCGGGCCGGTGTGGGTCGCGGCCGGGTTGTCGCTCTACGGAATCGTCGGCATCGTCGGGGTGCTGTGGGCCGGGCGCCGCGTGGATAAGCGCATGATCCGCCTCAACGTCGCGCCGACCGCGGTGATGGTCGTTTCCGCCGGAATCGGGCTCGCCGCGCTGGCGCTGGAGGGGACCGTCGCGATGGCGCTCACCGCGCTGTTCATCATTGTCTTCGGCATCGGCGCCGGCGCCTTGCCCACGGTCGCCACGACCATCTTTCTCTTCGCTGGGGGTGCGAACCAGGACCGGGCATCCGCGATCTACGTGGTCACCTTCCAGGTGGGCATCGCCGCTGGCTCGGCGCTCGGGGCGGCGGCCGTTGACGGGGGAGTGCTGGCGGGCACGCTCGTCTCTACCGCCGTCTTAGCGGCAGCTGCGGGGGCGGTGCTGGCGCTGTGGTCGCGGCCGATTCTGCGGTAGGAAACGCTATTAAACCCCGCGCCCGGCGGGGCACGACACGTGTAACCTTAGTGGTGGTTTAGTCCCCGCGCTCTCCCCGTGAGGAAGACGACCATGCCGACCTCTCTTACTCGCATTGCCGCCGCCCTCAGTTCCGCCTTCGCCCTCACCGCCTCCGCCTGCTCATTCGCTCCGGAGCAGTCGGGGAACGAAACACCCGCACCGACCACGACAGTTACCACGAACACGTTCCTTGACACCCCTGCCAATTCTTCCGGTGAGCCGCCCATAAGCACGGAACCCAAACAGCTGGTAGCCCCGGCCGGGGCTCCTGCGCAGGCACCCCGGGGTGACACCGCGAGCCGCCCCGGCAACCTGAACGGGCAGGACGTCACCGTCTGCACCGCCGGGGACGGCTGGGGGGTATCAGAGCTCGCGGTGAACGCGCACACGAGCTGCGACTTCGCGTTCAACGTTCTCGGAGCCATGGCGGAAGGCGTCCCAAGCACCGAGAATATTCGCAACTACCTCCCGAGAACGGTCAACGCGAAGAGCCCGGTGACCGGAAAGTTCTACGAGATGTACTGCGCCGATAACGGTGTCGGGATCATCACGTGCACGGGCGGGAACAACGCCGAGGTCATTCTCCAGTAGGGCTGCTACACCCGCGCGTGCTCGAGCGAGGTAACGCGACCGTCCCTGACCTCGACCACGCGGTCGCGCTCCGAGATTAGGGAGCGGTCGTGGGTGACGAACGCGCCGGCGATGTTGTTCTCCTCGATCAGGGTGCGCAGCAGGGCAACGATCTCGTGGCTGCGTTCGGAGTCGAGCGCGGCGGTGGGCTCGTCGGCAAGCACGAGCTGGGGCTCGCCCATGAGAGCGCGGGCGATGCCGACGCGCTGGCGCTGCCCGCCGGAGAGCTGCTCCATCTTCCGGTCGCCGAGGCCCTCGAGGCCGACGGCGGCAAGGAGCTCGTCGGCACGGTCCCGGCGCGGCGAGCGTCCGCGCATGTGGTCGGTGACCAGAAGCTGCTCGCGCACGTTGAGGGCCTTAATCAGGTTGGCCTGCTGGAAGATCATGCCGATCTTATCCAGCCGCACCTTGTCGTCGACGGGTTCACCGCAGACGAGCACCTCGCCCGAAGTGGGCGTAATCAGCCCGGCGGCCGCGGAGAGCAGCGTGGACTTGCCCGAGCCGGACTCGCCGACGATGAAGGTCAGGTGGCCGGGATCGGCGGTGAAGGAGACGTTGTCGAGCGCGGTGAGGGTGCGGTCGCCGTCGGGGTAGGTGACGGTGACGTTGTTCATTTCCAGGTTCTTGGTGTGCATTTAAGCGATACCTCCGAGGGCTTGCTGCGGGTCGATCTTGGTGATGGAGCGGGTGGCCAGCCAGGCGCCGGCCATGCCGAGCGCCCACAGCGCGAGCGGCGGGCCGACGATGGTGAGCGCGCTGAGTGCGAACGGGGCGGCCTGTGCGGCGGCGAGGCCGAGACCGAGGGCAATGACGGCACCGCCGATGACGCCGACGGCGAGGATGAGCGCCGCTTGACCGAGCGCGTCCTTGCGCAGGTAGCTACTCGACGCCCCGAGCGCCCGCAGGATGGACAAGTCGCGGGTGCGCTGGATCGTCCACACGGTCAGGAAGGCGACGGTGACCACCGCGGCGATGGCGTAGAGGAAGCCCTGGATGAGCTTGAGTGAGCCCTGCTCGGAGCCGTACGCGGGTAGCGCGTTGAAGGACTTCTGCACGCTCATGCCGGAATCGTCGCTATTGAGCAGCACCGTACCTGCCGCGTCGGTGTGCATTGCGGCCTGCCACGTCTCGGTGGGTACCCACAGGACGGGGGAGTGGGAATAGTAGAGGTCGTCCGCATTTGAGCCCACGCTTATCGACGCCCCTCCGACGCCAACCTCCTCACCGTCAGCGAGGCCGAGGGACTCGGAGGCCACGGCGGTGTCACCCATAACCCCGCCCGTGGGCAATTCGGTGCCTTCGGGCAGACCGAGGACTGCAGCGGAGATCTCCGTGCCGTCGGCGGTGGTGAGCATGGTCTGGCCTGTGCCCAGCGGGATCGCGTTGGATGGGACGTCGCTAAGCGAGATGCGTGAGGTGGAGTACGAGGGGTCCTCCATGTCGCTGAAGGTGACAGATTGGGGGTTGAGCGCTTCGAGCGCGGATGTGTTTTGTTTGCCCAGGCCCGCGGTGAGCCCCGTCAACATGACCACGAGCAGGGTGATCAACCCGACGACACCGACGATGAGGCTGAAGCGGCCCAGGGCGCCTTTGATTTCTCTGATTCCTACGAACATGGTTTAAGTGTGGCGCTGAGCAGGGGTTCTCTACATCGCTAGCGCGGTTGAACTTGGGATCAACCGATCGGTTGATCAGGTGGCGGAGAGGGCGTTTATTGTGTGTACGTGACGATGCCAGAGGGCTTCTTCGTGCCAGCCCGTGCTCACGCCCACTACCCTTGAACCCCGTGAGCAACACCAACCGGATCCTCGTCTTTCTCCGCGTCAGCCTGCACGTGCTCGTCGCGGTTCTGCTCGCCGTCGGCATGGTCAGCGCGCGCGGCAACGTCGCCGCACTGTGCCTGGGCGCACTCTTCGCGGTGGTGTACCTCGCGGGCACGGTCTACCACAACGAGGGCAAGCCCTACACCCCGGCGGTGGCGTACCTGTGGCTGGCGGTGACTGCCGCGCTGTGGGTGGTGATGGCGCTGGTCTCGCCCACCTTCGTGTGGCTGGAGTTCCCGCTTGTCATCCTCGTCAGCTACCTGCTTCCAGTAGGCCCGGGTTTGGTGCTCTCCGCCGCTGTTCTCGCATTCACCCTCACGGTCACGGGACCGGAGAGCGGGGTAGGCGGGCTGGTCGGGCCGACTATCGGTACCGCCATGGCGCTCCTGATCTTCTACTCCTACCGCGCGCTGCGCGCCGAGGCGGAACACTACAAACAGCTCGTAGTGGACCTGCAGGCGGCGCAGATGGAACTGGCCGCCGCCGAGCACGAGGCGGGCGTTTCCGCCGAACGCTCGCGCATGTCGCGGGAGGTGCACGACACCATCGCACAGGGTCTGAGCTCCATCGTTTTGCTCGGTCGCGCCCTAGACAAGCAGCTGGACCAGCAGCTCGACAACCCCGCCCAAGCCCGTGAGACGCTCACCACCATTCGCTCGACGGCGGCAGACAACCTTGCCGAGGCGCGGCGCATCGTCGCAGGTGAGACCGGCCCCCTCGAACCACTGCCCGCGCGGGTGGAGCGCCTCGCCCACGCGGCGGAGGAACGGCAGCGCGCCCTGGGCACCCCATTAGAAGTCCGCGTCAGCGTCGTCGACCTCCCCGAACCCGCCGCCGGTGTCGCTGAGCGCGTCGTGCGAGAGGGTCTGAGCAACATCGTGCGCCACGCGGGGGCGACGCGTGCTGTGGTGACCGTCGATAAGCTGGGGGATCAGGCGACCGTCGACGTCTTCGACAACGGCCGCGGCATTACCGGTGAGGAGGGTTTCGGCCTGCGTGGACTGCGCTCCCGCGTCGCCGAGGCCGGGGGCGAGCTGACCGTCGAGGGCAACGTGCTCGCCGCCACCCTGCCCATCAAGGAGCGCTGACATGATCCAAGTAATGCTTATCGACGACCACCCCATCGTCCGCGCCGGCTTACGCGCCGTACTGGACTCGTTTGGTGACGTTCACGTTGTCGCCGAAGGCTCCTCGGGCGCCGCCATTGACACGATGCCTGACGGGGTTGACCTAGTCGTCTCCGACATCCAGATGCCCGAGGTCGACGGCATCGAAGTCACCCGCCGCCTCGTCGCCGCCGGAGGCCCGCCCGTGCTGATCCTGACCACCTACGACACTCAGGCCAACGTGCTCGCAGCCGTCGAGGCGGGGGCGCTGGGCTACATGCTCAAGGACGCGCCGGAAGCGGAGCTGCACGCCGCTGTCGTCTCCGCGGCCGGAGGGCAGCGGGCGCTCTCGCCGCAGGTGGCGGGCGTGCTGGCGGAGCGCGTGATGCATCCCGACCAGGCGCTGTCGGCGCGCGAGATCGAGATCCTCCAGGCGCTGCAGACGGGAGCGTCGAATCGCGAGATTGCGGGCTCCCTGTTCATCTCCGAGGCGACCGTGAAGACCCACCTGATCCACATCTACGCAAAGTTAGGTGTGGACAACCGGACGGCGGCCGTCGATAAGGCTCGCGAGCGCCGCATCATTTAGGCTTTTCCCATGGCTTCCATCACCGTCGTCGGCTCCATCAACGCGGACCTGTTCGTTCTCGTCGACCGCCATCCGCTGCCAGGGGAGACGCTCCTCGGCCGCGACGGTGGCATCTCCGCCGGGGGCAAGGGTGCTAACCAGGCCGTTGCTGCTGCCAACTTGGGCGCGGTGGTGCGGATGATTGGCGCGGTGGGGACCGACGCGTACACCGAGCCAGCGCTGGAGCACCTGCGTTCCTCGGGGGCGGATCTCAGCTCCCTCGGGGTGGTGGAGGGGTCGACCGGTCTGGCGGTGATCACCGTCTCGGACGACGGGGAGAACACCATCATTGTGATCGGCGGCGCGAACTCGGCCGTCGACGGCAGCTTCGTCGCGGACCGGCGCGAGGCGGTGGAGCGTGCGGACATCGTCCTGCTGCAGGGCGAGATCCCCGTTTCCGGTTTCTCGCAGGCGGTTCACCTGGCGACGGGGCGCGTCGTGGTCAACCTAGCCCCCGTCGTCGACGTGCCGGCCGCCGACTTGTTGCGGGCCGATCCGCTGGTGGCGAACGAACACGAGGCGGGATTGATTCTGACTCAATTAGGCGCGCCCACGGTCCCGCGGTCCGAGGAGGAGATGGCCCTTGCTCTGCGCGAGCTGGGTTTCACCTCCGTTGTTCTCACCCGCGGCGCACGCGGGGCAGTCGTCGCCGAGAGTGACGCCGTGACCCCGATCCCCACCCCGGCCGTCGAAGCAGTGGACTCCACGGGAGCCGGCGACGCCTTCGTCGGCGGGCTGGTCCACCGCCTCGCTGAGGGCGATCCGCTCGTCAGCGCCGCGACGTACGCAGCGCGCGTCGGCGCATTTGCGGCAACCCGGCGCGGAGCGCAGGCCTCGTACCCGACCAGCGCTGACGTGCTTCCCTAACCCTCTCTAACCTTCAGCAGGCTGGCGCGTGAGCGTCAGCAAGCCGGTCAGCGCCACACCCGCGCACACCACAATCGAGGTGGCCATCGCCAGCATCGGGTTCGTCCCCAGCGCAACCAGCGGCGGGACGGAGCCGGCGACGAGGAACTGGAAGAACCCCATCGCACCGCTGCCGGCGCCCGCGCCGATGTCGCGGACGACTTCCACACCCAGCGCCGTGGCGTTGGCCATGATGCCCCCTGCCATGAGCGAGAGCAGGGCGAGCGTGGGCACCGCCAGCACCAGGATCGGGCCGGTGAGCGCTTGGAGGACGAGGGTGGCGCCGGCGAGGGCGTCCATAATCAAAGCCCCTATGAGGGCCCGGCGCGGATGGACGCTCGAGACCAGCCGCATGTTCGCCGCGTTGGAGAGCGGAATGAGAAGCGCCATGGAACCGAAGATCAACGAGTACGTCGTCGGTGAAACCCCGAGCTGGCTCTGCAGAACCAGCGGGGAGGCCGCGATGTAGGAGAACAGCGCACCGAAACCCAGGCCCGAGGCCAGCATGTAACCGATGAACGCGGGGCGCGCCAGGCAGCGCGCGATGCGGGGGAACAGGCCACGCAGTGCGTTGCCGGAGCGGCGCTCGGGCGGGAGCGTCTCGGGAAGGAAGAAGGTGGCGACCGCGATCTGCGCGATGTTGAGCGCCACGAGCGCCCAGAAAACACCGCGCCACCCGCCGGCCGGCAGCAAGACGCCACCGACGACCGGGGCGATGGCGGGCGCGAATCCGGTGATCGCCATGAGCGCGGAGAACAGCTTCGCCGCCTCGCGGCCGCGGGCGACATCGGGGATCACCGCGCGGGCGACCACCATCGTCGACCCGCCGGCAAGGCCCTGGATGAAACGCGCGGCGATGAGCAGCTCGATCGACGGGGCGACGGCGCACAGCACCGACGCCGCGAGGAAGAACACCGAGCCGATCAGGATCGGGCGTTTGCGTCCCGTGCTGTCGGACAGCGCACCGAACAGCAGATTGCCCACCGCCATGCCGAGCACGAAACCCGTGATGGTCAGCTGCGCCATCACCGGTGTGGTGCCCAGGTCCGCCTGCAGGGTGGGCAGCCCCGGCAGGTACATGTCGATGCCGAACGGACCGGCGGCGGTTAGCAGGGCGAGGGCGACGAGCAGGCCGCCGGTCATGGTATTCACCGGTTCATCTGTACCCCTCTGGATGGGGGGTGGCAAAATGTCGGCCGGGTGAGCCGCGCGCGATGACGGTGCGCCGTTTCGCCTCGCGCCCGGTGATTGGGTACGCGGGCGTGGGGGCCGGGGGAGTAGATGCTCGGTTTGGGGTGCTCAATTTAGCTTTTTCGACGCACAAAAGTCCAGGTGACTGCGCACGCCCAGTCATTCGTTGAGCACTGCAAACTGAGCACTGCAAACTGAGCACCGCAAACTGAGCACGGCAAAGCGCGCGGTGCAGGCTAGGTGCGGCCAGTTGCTTTACTGAGCCGCGGCCAATTACCGCGTCGGAAGGAGCGCGCGCAGCTGGGCCGTGATCTGGTTGATGATCGGGCTCAGCGCACCGCCGATCGCGCCACCGAGCTTGGCAACGATCGCGCCGACAGCCGCGATTGCGCCGATGACGCCGACGATGATGCCACCGCCGAAGGAAGCAATGCTGCTGCCCGCCTTGGAGGAACCACCCGCAGCGGTGCTGCCACCCTGGGACGATGCCTTCCCGTGATCGGCGCCGCGGGCGGTCAACCACTGGTCCGGGCCGATTGGGTGGTCAACCATCCGGATCTCACCGATGTTGCCGTACCAGCCGTCCTCCTCGTGGCCCTCCCACGCCGAGGTGCCGAGCAGCCACTTGAAGCCGTCGCCGGCCATGCCCTGCGGGCCGTAGCCGTCGCGCAGGATCGGGGCGCCGTCAACGTACATGGTCACGGACTTGTCCTCCGGGTCGTTGACCACGGCAACGTGCATCCATTGGCCCTTGGGGACCTCGTGACTCCAGTTGGAATGCCCCTCGTAATTGTCACCGAGCGCCCACCAGCGCAGCTCAGTCAGGCTGGATACGCCGAGCATCTGGGCCGGGTCGCCGTCGTCGATGCCGGCTTCCTTACCAGCGTCGGTACCGGAGGCGTCGCGGATCAGCGCATTGGACCAGCCGTGCACATCAGGGTTGAAATCCTCGTCGAGCTTGAGGAAGGCCTCGACTGTGTAACCGTTTTCGAAGTTCTCGGAGTTGATCGGGGCACCGGCGGCGGTCTCGAAGTACGAGACTGCCTGTTCGCTGACGGCCTTGTTCCACTTCAGCGAACCCTTGTCGGAGGACAGATCGTGTTTGTCGGTGGAGTAGGTGATGGACTCGTCCGACGTGCCCGGGGTTAGCGGCACGCGGGTCATGTCCTGGCCGAATGCGACGTCCGGAATCACCGACCCGACGGGGACCTCGTCGCCGTCCTCGAACCCCTTGCCCTGGAAGGTCGCGTGGCCCGGGCGCCAGTGCACAGCGGTGCCCTCGACGACCGGGTAGTCGGTGGTGGACTCAGGCAGGTCACCCTTTTCGACGGTGAACGGCACATAACCCTCGGTGACGATATCCTTCAGGCGGGCGGTGTAGTCGGGGTCGTTGGCGTCCCCAATCGTCCAGGAGTCGTTGAAACCGTTGAAGCGCTCAGCGAAGTCGATCGGCACGGAGTAGGAGTCACCGGAGCCTTCTGGCATGAGGTGGTCGAAGCGGGTCAGCTGGTCGTAGTCCTTGCCCTGCACCCACGGGGAGAACGCTGTCATATCCAGCTTGTTGCCGGTCAGGTCGAACTGGAGCATGCCGGTCAGGCCGTTGCCGCCCAGGTAGGCCATCTGGTAGTCCTGCAGGATGTTGATCACCTGGTGGCCGGCGTCGTTCGTGCTCAGGTGGTAACCGGCTCCGTGGTGGTGACCGGAGATGGTGAGGAAGATCTGGTCGTTCTCGCGGATGAAGTCATCCCAAAGGTGCTCGCCGTAGGACTCGGAGAAGAACACGTTGCCGGAGCCATCAATGTTGGAAATCTCGTGCGCGGTGAGGATGACCGGCAGCGTCGGGTTGGCGTCGATAATGCTCTGCGCCCACTCGAGGGTGGCATCGTTGGCGCGCCAGCCCAGTGCCAGGACAAGGTACTTCTGGCCCTCGGCCTCGAAAATATGGTACTCGGAGTCGACGGGTTGGTTGGCTTCACCTCCGTAGATGCCCGGGGCCTGGAAGCGGCCGCCGAAGGTCTCGTTCTGCCCCGCCCGCGACTCGGGGAAGTAGGACTCGAACGCGGACTTGCCGTCCTCGAACACGTAGTAATCGTGGTTGCCGGGCAGAACCGAGTAGTCCAGCTGCGCGTCCTCCAGGTTCTTCATGGCGCCGGATGCGACGTCCCAGCTCTCACGCACCTTCGCCTGATCCACCAAGTCACCGAGGTGGGTGACAAACTCGGTGTTCAGCTCGCCCTGATGGTCGGCGAGGAACTGTGTCTGCACGTTGAAGGGGTTGGACCCGTAGCGGTCGTTGAAGATGTCACCGGCGGCCTCCGTGCCGTAGCGGGAGTAGAACTGGGTATCCGGCAGCACGCCGAGGGTGAAGCGGGAGCCGAGGTCCTGGGCGTTGGCCGGGGTGAATGCCAACGGCGTCAGCGGGGTGACGAGGGCCAGGGTGAGAGCGGCGGAGATCTTCTTGCGCATAAATCTTCCTTCACGTGATGAGTGGGAACGGACCGGGGCGCCGGTGCCGCAGGAAACGATAAGACTTCCAGGTTTCTCCTATATGAACCGCAGGTGAAAGGTAGAAACAATCCGAATAAAAGTGCACACGCCCACAAACTCCCAGTTTGCCGGGGCAGCGGGGCCCCGTGCACACCTCATTCCACAACCGCCCTTCGCCACCCAGCGCAACTCCGTACGACCAGTATTGTTAGCAACCATGATCGTCTCGCTGCTGATGACAATCGAAGGCTCCCAACCCGTCATCTCCCGCCTGGTCAACGTGGAGGATTCCATGCACCTGGGGGCGCTGTCGCACGTCATCGATGCCGCGTTCGGGTTCTCCGGCGGTGAGAGCCACATGTACATGACCACAGGCAACGGAGCCCGGGAGGTCATCACTAGCAACCCCAGCGAGGGAGAGCGCGCCGAGTCGGACACCACGGTCGCCGCGATGCAGCCGATGACCTATGTGTACGACCCCTCGGCGAATTGGAACATTCACGTCGAGGTTCTGGGCACCTCGCGGCTCGACGGCCCGACGCCGCTGCTTATCGACGCCCACGGGCCCGACGTTGTCGAAGCCTGCAACGGCCCGTCGCTGATGTGCAAGTTCCACATCGAAGCGCGCCGCATCGCCGCCGGCCTGGACCCGAATATGGAGGTGGCCCCGCTTTTGCTCAGCTTCCTGCCCGTGATGAGCCCCGAGCGCCTACTGCAGCGCCTCACTCAGGCGGACCCGGTGACCGTGGCGGAGCGCATCAGCTTCGTCGCGGAGGACCTGATGATAGATTCGGCGAGCCACATGGACGAGGATCCCCGCGCTCCCCAGTTCGCCGCCGAGTTCGAGGACTTCCTGGATTCCCGCCCGGACCTGATGGAAATCATGGCGCTGGACCCGAACCCGGAGCACAACCCGGCGCTGCTTGCCGCCATGGCCGGCTTCTTCGAGGAAAAGCTCGGGGATCCCGCGCCGGCGCCGCTCTACCCCGACTTCGTCCACGACACGATTGTGGCTGTCCTCGGGCATTTTGCCCAGCCCGTCAAGCTCACGGCAAGCGGGAATCTGCCGTCTCGCGTTGTGCGCGCCGTAGGCCGCGAACTGGGCTACGACATACCCCAGAAGCGGCCCCGCGAGGCCTCGCTGCCGCTGCTGACCACCACACGGTCAATTCTCACCGCGGCCGGCCTGCTGGTGGACAGCGACGGCACCGTCCGACTCGGGGAGTACGGCGAGCTTCTGCTGGAGGGCAGCGCAAACCTCGACGAGCTTAACGACGCCCTGCGCCGCGGTTTCGAGCACACCCTGGGCACCCAGGAGTGGCGCGCCATGGTGCGGTGGGTCGCCAAAGAGAACGACATCATCGAATCCGGCCCGCAGAGCGTCCCGGCCGACCTGCCGGGCACGTACAAACTGCTGGAGGCGCTGCGCGTCGTGGAGGAGTCGGAGCGCCCACCCGGGTTCTACGTCACCCACGGCGGCTATTTGCTCATCGAGCGGATGCTAGGCCTGGATGAGCAGTAGCAGGAGTCCAATACCGCCGAGCAGCGTGAGCATCAACGTCATCAACCCCACGCCAAGCACGTTGGGGGAGGCGTACTCGCGAGAGAGCTCCACCGCCTCGGTGCGGTAGGTGCGCCGGTTGACCAGGATAAGCGCGATCGAAAGAGCCGCCAGGAGGATGATCGCGGAGAACACGATGTCCGGGTACGGATCGGACCAGCGCAGGAGCGTAACGGAGCACACCATCATCGCCAGTGCGGTGCGGGTCCAGCTCAATGCGGTTCGCTCGGGTTGCAGCCCCGCGTCGGATACCGGGATGCTCACAGCAGCCCCATGAACACCACGGCGGACGCGATGAAGATGCCGATGCCGAGGGCCGGGATGATGGCGGGCGCGGGCAGCGGATCACCGCGGCGCATCGCGCGCTCCACGCGCACCCAGCGCAGCGCCGCCCCGAGGGAGATCGCCATTCCGAGCAGGATCACCACCGCGGCCGCGACGGTACGCAGACCCGGCGGGATACCGGGGATTTGGAACGCCTCCAGCGCGATGCCTCCGGCCAAAAACGCGAGCGCGGTGCGCGTCCAGGCAAGGAACGTACGCTCGTTGGCGAGGGTGAAGCGCGGGTCCGGTTCGTCACCGTCGGGAAAAACGGCCTCGGTGAACCATCCGCGTTGCTCGCTCATGGTGGCCCAGTCTAGACCAGCATCGCGGCGACGAACGGGACGATGATGACGACCGCACCGGCGGCAATAACCCAGGTCGCTGTCATCCGGTCCCGCAACCCAAGCGCAACCGCCGCCAACCCGCCGAGCGCCGCCCCCGCGGTGTTGAAGATCAGGTCGTCGACGTCCGAGTAACCGGCCGCGAAGACGAACTGGGTGATCTCGATACACAAACTCAAGGCGACACCAATCAACGCGCCGCGCCTGGGATTGCCCGCCAAGAAGCCGACGGGCAGGAAAAGCCCGAGGTTACCGAACAGGTTGAGCCACGGCCCGTACCAGATGGACGGGTTCCAAAACTCGTCGAAGGGGACGATGCGGATCTCCCGTCGTGCCTGGACGGCGCTATTCCACAGGTCACCGACCTCCACGTACGCCTTGCCCATTGTGTAAAGGACGACAACGGCGATAACCAGCAACCACGCCACAGCGGCGAGCGCTGGCGGAGTCGCGCGGCGGGTCGTGTCAATCATTTCTCACACCGTAGCGCCTCCACCTGACCCTGCGGTGGACGTAGGCTGGGAGTATGAAACAGACTTTGCTGGTGACGGAACATGGCCCCGAGATTGTCGAAACGCGCGAGGAGTTCGCTGGGGACGGCGACACCTTGATTGAGGTCACGCACTCTTCGGTGAACTACAAGGACGCGATGGCGCTCGGGGGGATCAAAGGAATCCTGCGCGATGTGAACATGGTGCCGGGCATCGACGCCGTGGGCACCGTCATCGAATCACCCACTCTTGCGCCGGGCACGCTGGTCACGGTCAACGGATGGGGCATCGGTGAGCGCCGCCACGGCGGTTACACCCCGCGCATGCGGATCGACGCCGCCCACGTCAACGCCGTCCCTTCGCTTTTCGACGCCCCCACGGCCGCAGCCCTCGGTACCGCCGGCTACACCGCCGCCTTGTCGGTGGCCGGTTTCGAGCGCGCCGTGGAGGCCAGCTCGCAGGAGATCTACCCCAACGGCGAGGTCCACGGACCCGTGCTGGTGACGGGTGCAACCGGCGGGGTGGGTTCCGTCGCGGTGCAGATCCTCGCCGCGCGTGGTTACGAGGTGCATGCGATGACGGGCCGCGTCGACGAGTACCGCGGTTACCTCAGCGAGCTCGGCGCCGAGGAGATCGTTGACCGCGCCGATTTCACCGAGGCCGGCAAGCCGCTGCAGAAGTCGCGTTACGCGGGTGCGATCGACACCGTCGGTTCCACTGTCCTGGCCAACGTCATCGCCCAGCTTGGGTGGGGCGGAGTGGTCACCGCCTGCGGCATGGCCGCCGGCAACGATCTGCCGGCCTCCGTTCTCCCGTTCATCCTCCGCGGCGTGCACCTCGTGGGCATCAACTCCGTGGATGCGCCGAACGACCTGCGCGAGGAGGCGTGGGACCTCCTCGCACAGGCCGTTGATCTGGATCTACTCCGCTCCTACACCTCCACCGTGGATCTGAACGGAGTGCTCGAGGTGGGCGCGAAACTTCTGGACGGCGCGCATCACGGGCGCACCGTCGTCACGCTTTAGAGCGCTGCCTGGGGCTCGGTCGGAACCGGGCCTCCCGAGACCTGGCGGTAGGCATAGGCCATGGCAAGGATGCTGGCCGGGGTAATTATCGTGGTCACCACCGAGAATGCGAACGGAATGAGAGCCGTTTGCAGATCGGGGGCCATTGAGGTCGCAACTGCAACGAGGGCCGTCACTAGTCCTGCTCCAACGAGCAGCGCGCCGGAGATCAGGGAAAACACGAGAATCCGGCCGTAGTTGCGGGTGCCCGCCTTGAAGCCCTCGGAAAAAGCGTTGCCGAACGTTGTGGCGTTGTCCGCCGCGTACCACGTCTGGAACATGAACAGCGGTGCGATAAGCAGCATTGCCAGGAAGGTCAGACCAAGCATGCCCAGGACCGGGCCCAGGATCGGAAGGAGCGCCTCCGGGTCGTTCTCAATCTGGACCGGGTCCAACGTGTCTACGACTTTCGCGATCGAGCCAGCGAAAAACAGGGCAGAGATGAGAACGAGGACAAGGAGAATCACAAACGCGACCGCGCCGAGCAGCACCATCATCCCCAAGGTCGGTCCGTACGCGGGCGCTTTCATGCCATCGAACTTCCAGCGGCGCGACAGAGTTTGCAGGAGCGCGAACGAGTACGCGAACGGGTAGAGGAAGAGCAGGACGATCTGCAGGAAGCTGCCGAGCAGTGGCAGGACGAGACTGACGAGCGCCGGCACCAGCGCGGCAATGAGACCGATCACGATCCAGGTCTGCCAGTTGGCGAAGGTCTGCTTGAAGCCGAAGCCCCACGCCTCCAGCGGGTTCATCTTGCCGGTGCCCTTGACGTGATGCCAGCCGTTGGCGTCAGGGTTGTTGACCGGGTGGGGCTGCACTCCGTCGCCGTAGGTGCCGTCAACAAGCGTGGTGCCGTGGAACTGAGTCGCGCCGTGACCCGCCGCCGCGGCGTTCACGTCGAAGGCATCGTAACCGCTGTAGCCGCTGTTTCCGCCGGGCTGATCGGACCCGTAGCCGTTGTATCCGTAGTTGGGAGTCTGGTTCGCAGCGTCCGGGGTGCCGTAGGTGCCCTGACCATACGTTCCTTCGCCGAAGTTCTCAGGGTGGTTGTTGTCCCGCGGATCGGGTCCGCCGGGGTATGCGGTTGACATCGATTGAGCCTTTCGTCGTGAAACAAGTGCTTGTCGTGACGGTAAGAGAATACCAGTGCCACGAATCGACGCACTTGGGCCCGGCCCGGGGGTTACTTCACGACCAGGTTCACCATGCGGCCCGGAACGACGATGGTCTTGACCACGTTTTTGCCCTCGAGGAGTTCGGCCACCCGGGCGTCGGCAAGCGCGGCCTGCTCCATCGCGCCCTGGTCGGCGTCGGTGGGCACCTGCACTCGGGCCTTGACCTTGCCGTTGATCTGCACCGGGACCTCGACGGTGTCGTCGACAAGCAGTGTCTCGTCGAACTCGGGGAACGGCTCGAAGGTGACGGTGCCCTCGTGGCCGAGGCGCGACCACAGTTCGTCGGCGATATGCGGGGCGAGCGGAGAAACCATCTGCACGAGCGGAACCACGGCGGCGCGGGGGACTGGGCCGGAATGGGTCTTGGTCAGGTAGTTTACGTACTCGATGAGCTTGGCCACGACGGTGTTGTCGCGCAGGTTCTCGTAATCCTCCCGCACCCCCGCGATGGTGCGGTGCAGCGCCTTTGCGTCCTCGGAGGTCAGCTCTATGTCGGTGGCGCGCAGCTCGCCCGTCTCCTCGTCGACCACGAGGCGCCACAGGCGCTGGAGGAAGCGGTGCGCGCCGACAACATCCTTGGTGGCCCAGGGGCGGGAAGTGTCGAGGGGGCCCATGGACATCTCGTAAACGCGCAGTGTGTCGGCGCCGTAGTCGCGGCCGATCTCATCCGGGGCGACGGCGTTCTTGAGGGACTTGCCCATCTTGCCGTACTCCTGGTTCACCTCTTCACCCTGGTAGAAGAACTTCCCGTCGCGCTCCTTCACCTCGGCCGCGGGAACGTACACGCCGCGGGAGTCGGTGTAGGCGTAGGCCTGGATGTAACCCTGGTTGTACAGGCGGCGGTAGGGCTCACGAGAGGTGACAAAACCGAGGTCGAACAGCACCTTGTGCCAGAAGCGGGCGTAGAGCAGATGCAGCACGGCATGCTCGACACCTCCGACGTAGAGGTCGACGCCACCCGGGTCGTTCTCGCTGCGCGGGCCGGTCCAGTACCGCTCGTTCTCCAGCGCGCAGAACTCGTCCTGGTTGGTCGGGTCGACGTAGCGCAGCTGGTACCAGGAAGAACCTGCCCACTGCGGCATGACGTTGGTGTCGCGCGTGTAGGTCTTCTCACCGTCGCCGAGGTCGAGGGTGACGGTGAGCCAGTCGGTCGCCTTGGCCAGCGGGGGAGCAGGCTCGGAGTCCGCGTCGTCGGGGTCGAAGGAAACCGGGTTGTAGTCCTCCACCTGCGGCAGCTCGACGGGCAGCATGTCCTCGGGCAGCGAATGCGCCTGACCGTTCTCGTCGTAGACGATGGGGAAGGGCTCACCCCAGTAGCGCTGGCGCGCGAAGAGCCAGTCGCGCAGCTTGTACTGGATCTTCTCCTCGCCGGCGCCGTTCGCAACGAGCCAGCCTATCGACGCCTCAATCGCGTCGTCCTTGCCCATCCCGTCAAGGTTGAGACCCGCCTCGTTAGCGGAGTTGACGTGCGGGGCGTCACCGGTGAACGCCTCCTCTGACACGTCGGACTCCAGCACCGGCACAATCGGCAGCCCGAAGACGGTTGCGAACTCGTAGTCGCGCTCGTCGTGCGCGGGCACAGCCATGATGGCGCCGGTGCCGTAGCCGGTGAGCACGTAATCGGCGATAAAGATGGGCACCTTGTGCCCGTTGACCGGGTTGACGGCGTAGGAGCCGAGAAAGACACCGGTCTTTTCCTTGTTCTCCTGGCGCTCCACGTCGGACTTCGCAGCGATGGTGCGCTTGTAGGCGGCGACGGCCTCCGCGGGCGTCGCCTCGCCGTTCGTCCAGGCGGGGTTGACGTTGTCTTCGTACTGGGCGGCGGTCAAGACGTCGACAAGCTCGTGCTCAGGCGCGAGCACCACGTAGCTCGCGCCGAAGAGCGTGTCCGGGCGGGTGGTGAAGACCTCGATCGCACCGGCGTCGGAGGTGAACGCCACCTGCGCACCGCGGGAGCGGCCGATCCAGTTGCGCTGCATGGACTTGACCTTTTCGGGCCAGTCGAGCAGCTCGAGATCGTCGAGGAGGCGGTCCGAATAGGCGGTGATCCGCATCATCCACTGGCGCAGGCGCTTGCGGAAGACGGGGAAGTTGCCGCGCTCCGAGCGGCCGTCCGCGGTGACCTCCTCGTTGGCCAGCACTGTGCCCAGGCCCGGGCACCAGTTGACCATGGAGTCGGAGAGGTACACGAGGCGGAACTCGTCGATCGCGGCGTGCTTCTCGGCCGTGGTCAGGTCGCCGAAGTTGCGGCCGTCCTTGGTCAGGCGGGCACCCGTCATCAGATCGCGCACGAGGTCCTCGATCGGGCGGGCTTTCTGCTGCTCCTCGTCGAACCACGCGTTGTAGATCTGCAGGAAAATCCACTGCGTCCAGCGGTAGAAGTCCGGGTCCGTCGTGGCCACGGCGCGGCGGCGGTCGTGCCCCAGGCCCAGCGCGTCGAGCTGGCGGGTCATGTTCTCGATGTTCGCCTCGGTGGTCTTGCGCGGGTGGGTACCCGTCTGGATCGCGTACTGCTCCGCGGGCAGTCCGAACGCGTCGTAACCGAGGGTATGAAGCACGTTCTTGCCCAGCATTCGGTTGTAGCGGGCGAAGACGTCCGTGGCGATGTAACCGAGCGGGTGGCCCACATGCAGGCCGGCGCCGGAGGGGTAGGGGAACATGTCCTGGACGTTGAGCTTGTCCCCGGGCAGCTGCGCACCCGTGGCTAGGTCACCGACGGGGTTGGGCGCTTCGAAGGTGCCGTTGTCGCGCCAGTAGCCCTGCCACTTCTTTTCGATCTCGTTTGCCAGGCCGGCGGTGTAGCGGTACGCAGGTCCCTCGCTCGCAGTAGTCATGGCTACACAGTGTAGTAGGTGGGTACGACACGGCTTCAGAACGAGGGAATGCGCGCGGGAGGAAGTTTCGGCTACCTTATTATTCGACCGTTCAATCCGGAAGGACCCCCATGCGACATATGCTCACCATCCTCACTGCCGCGGTGCTTGCCACCATGGCCGCCCCGGCAGCTTCAGCTCAGGACGTTTTCGACGGCGGCCGCATCGCCGGCGCGTCTTCCCAGATTGTCCCGGAGGGGCTGCCGGTTCCCGGCGGCGAGCTCCCGGAGCACCCCGCGCCGGTGGACCTCGAGCGCTACGCCGGAACTTGGTACCAGGTCGCGGCCGTGCCGCAGCCGTTCACTTTGCAGTGCGCGTATGACACCAAAGCGGACTACGCGGTGGTGGACGCGACGACCATATCAGTGCGCAACTCGTGCGGCACCTTGGTTGGGCCGGGGTCCGCAATCGAGGGGGCGGCCACAGTGCGTGGCGACGCCTCCCTGCGCGTCAACTTCCCCGGCGTGCCCTTCCAAGACCCGAACGGCCCGGTCAACTACCGCGTGACGTATCTTGCCGACGACTACTCGCTGGCCATCGTCGGCGACCCGTACCGCGCCTCCGGGTTCGTCCTCTCACGCACTCCGGGACTCACGCCGGAGCAGTGGAAGCTGGCCCGCAGCACGGTGGAATCCCGCGGCTGGTGGCCCTGCGCGTTCCTTACCGTGCCCATGACAGGCGGGCGGGGCGACGTCGTCCCCCTCTGTGTGCTGTAGATGTTGTAGCCCGCTTCCCACCAGCCACCTGCGCCGCTATTCCTGCGGCCGCTCCTCCCAGGCGAGCTCGCACCCCAACGCGTCGAGTACGTCGAAGGCTTCGTCCGCTCCTTTACACAGGGCCTCCCCGGCCGCGGTGATATCCACCACCGCCGTATCGTCGTCGGCCGACACCTCCTGCACAATCCATCCGTCGCGACCACGCACTCCGAGCTCATCTGCCGGCAGATCCTCCATCCACTCCATCACCGCCTCACGCGGGTGGGGCCCGGTCACGGTGAGGCGCACGCTTGTCGACGCCCCCTTGTCCACGTTGCTGGTTTCAAAGCGCTGGTTCATGCAAGCTAGCGTAGCGACGCGACAGGAGAAGGATCCGGCACCGGTGAAGCTGTGCCAGATTGAGGAGTGAACACGGCCGCCTTGAAATGTTTCTATACCTAACTACCCTGGGCCCTGTCAGCACCAGACATACGACTGAGGAGTAAAAACATGGATCTGAGCAAGCGTTTTGACGGTAAGTCCGTCGTTATTACCGGAGGCGCCGTGGGCCTGGGGCTTGCGGCTGCCGAGCGTATCGCCGCCGAGGGTGGCGACCTCTTCCTCGTGGACATGAATGAGGAGGGTTTGGCCAACGCGAAGAAGTCTCTCGAGGAGACGTTCCCCGGTGTGAAGGTTGAAACCTTCGCGGCCGATGTGTCTCAGGAGGCTGAGGTCAAGGCGTACGTCGCTAAGGCGATCGAAGTTCTCGGCAAGATTGACGGTTTCTTCAACAACGCCGGTATTGAGGGCAAGCAGAACCCCACCCACCAGTTCGGCTCCGATGAGTTCGCCCGCGTTATAGGCGTCAACCTCAACGGCGTATTCTTCGGCATGCAGGAAGTACTGAAGCACATGAAGGAGCGCGGCTACGGGCGCGTGCTCAACTCCGCATCCGTCGGCGGCATTCGCGGCGTGGGCAACCAATCCGGTTACGCGGCCTCTAAGCACGGGGTCGTCGGCCTGACCCGAAACTCCGCACGCGAATACGGGCAGGACAACATCTCAATCAACGCGATCGCACCCGGCGCGATCATGACGGACATGGTCCGCCATTCTTTGGAGCAGATGGGTGGCGAAAATTGGGAAGAGGTTGGCAAGGAATTCGTCAAGGCCAACCCGACCAACCGCTTCGGCAAGCCGGAGGAGGTTGGCGCGCTCGTCGCCTTCCTGCTGTCCGACGACGCCGGTTTCATCAACGGCACCGTTATCCCGATCGACGGCGGGCAGCACGCGATGTACTAAGCAATGCTCAATAGTCGCGGGCCGCGGGTTCACTTCGGCCCGCGGTTTCGCTTTTAAGGCATTGCAACAATGAGATCGATCAAGCCAATCCCCAAGATGTCACCGAGGGCATGCGCCACCACGAAGGGGTATATGCGTTGCGGCGGCCACCGGCGCGCAACCGCGTAGAAAACCGCACCGAAAACAACACCGATGAGCAGCGCGTTGAAAACCCCCTGATACGTGTGGAAGGAGGTTCGCACGAGAAACGAGTACGCGACTGCCCACCGGTGCCATTTCACCGGGAGGGAGAGGCAGATTGCGAGGAAGAAGAACTCCTCGTAGAAACCATTAAACATCGAGTAGACGAGCAAGAAGGGGTCCGCACCCACCCCCTCGGGAGGTTCTCCCACCACCGCAGCGACACCACCCGAACCGGTAATGCGGCCGCGAAGGGTGTACACGGCGTCGAACAGCAGGCCGCACCCCGCGAACAGCCCGATTCCGAGAACTGTCCCCTTGAGCGTCGGCCGCATCGTCCAGCGAGCGAGCTTCACGCGACGAACACAAATGTAGGTGATAGCGACGGCGAGGAGGGCACCCTGTTGAACCAGGGCGTTCCAGTTCGACCTTGTAGTGAACTCCGACACTGCGCTGGCGGGCGAGTCAGGCGCAGCAGGGACAACGCCACCCCTCATCACCGACGACACGATGGATGTCCCGAAAAACACCGCCGTCAGCGCGACGAGGTCCCACCATGTCATCGTGTTTGCCGGACGTGCTAGACGGCTGGCCCCGAGTCGCTTCAAGCGGCTCCGTGGTGTCACTGCAGGGTCCTCGATGCTGTAACTTCGGAAGCGATAGAAATATAGCGGCCTCCGAATCAAATCCGTTGCTATTAAGCTATGGTCAGTTTCCTGACAGCAGCACTGATCCGATTGGGAGGGAGCGCTCATGCTCCGCAGAATTATTAAGCCCGTGATCCTCACCGCCGCGGTGGTCATTACCGTCACCATCGAAACGCCGGCAATGGCGGCACCTGCCCCGGCCAATTTCGGAACTACCGCGCCGCGCACGAGCATTACTTTCACGCACACCCCGACCGGCAACACGGTGGGCACTCCGAATGAACACGAATCCCGGCCCGGGCTTTCTATTGTGAAGTTGTACATCGCTGATTACGTCTACGACCACGGCACCGATGCGGACAAAGCGGATGCGTTTCGGATGTTGCAGGTGTCCGACGATGGCATTGCATCCGCCCTGTACGAGAGGTACCCCGATTCCATTGACTCGACGAGCCGAAAGTACGGGTTGCACGACACCCACGCTGCTCCGCACTGGGGCTACAGCACGACGTCGACATATGATTCAACGAGGTACCTGGAAGCGCGCAAGCGCGACCACGGCGTTGCGGACCCGATCCTCACCGCCTTAGCTACCGCCGCCCCTGTTGCGGCCGACGGGTACCGGCAGGACTACGGGACCTCGCACTTACCGGGTGTAATAGGCACGAAGTGGGGCTGGTCGGACGACCGGTCCACCATCCACGCCACGGCATCGTATGGCACGGACTTCAGCGTGTCAGCCCACACCTACGGTCCCGCAGCGCAACTCACCGGGGATGTTCTTGGCGCGTTCGCTGGCGGTTATGGGACGCTTCCCGGGCCATCCCCGGCGAACCAGGCAATCACCGATGCCGCCCACGGCGCACATGCCACGGTGAACGGCATCGCCGGCGCCATCAGCACGGTCCCCGGTTCCAGCGACGCAGCGGCACACAGCGCGGCACAAGCGCACCAAGCAATTGAGAGTGCCACGGACCAGGCGCGGCGGATGGCGGAGCGGTTTGCCGGTTAACTCCCGGGTCGCCGGGAACGAGCACAGGTTGCTTATCGACACTTAGCGCACGGCCACATTGAAGATGACACACACGATTGGTGCCCACTGTGCCGGCCCGCTGCGAGCTTGTGGCAGGGCTCCTATGCGCGCTTCGGGCCCGCAAGATCGTAAAAACCTTTACCCGACTCCCATCCGAAGCGGCCCTTGTCCAAGTACTCCTCCTTGATGGTCTGCAGGAATCGCGCCTGCCATTCGGGTGCGGTGCCGCTTTCTACGGAGTTGGTACCAATAGCGTAAATCGTGCGCAGGCCAATCATGTCCATGAACTCAAACGGACCCATTGGCGCGCCGGTCGACACCCTCCAATCTGCGTCGATGTTTTCAATCGTTGCGTAGCCCTCCGCCCACAGTTCCTGCGCTGCGCGCAGAAGAGGAATGAGAAGCGAATTGAGGATATAACCTGGCTTTTCTTTCTTCAGCACAACCGGAACCATGCCTATTTGCTCGGCGAACTCTGTAAGAGTGTCGACCAACTCTGGGCGCGTCCCCGCGTGTGGCATGATCTCAGCGATATTGAGAACCCAAATGTTGTTCGCGAAATGGAGGTTGAGGAAGTCTTCCTCGCGCCCGCTAGCCGGCGCAAGCTTGGACGGCAGCATGGTCGAGGAGTTGGACACGAAGATGGCCCCTTCTTTCGCAGACGCGCCTACTCGTGACCAGACGTCGTTTTTGATATCAATCCGCTCAGGCACTGCCTCGATAACAAGGTCGGAGTCTCGGACCGCCGCCTCGAGGTCGGAGGTCTGCGTTAGGCGCTCACGCGCTGCTGCGATGCTGCGCTCGGAGGAACCCTCGACGTCTTGGAGGTAACGCTCCTGGAAAGAGTCGAAGCGCCCCTTCGCTGCAGCAATAGCCTCGTCATTAATGTCCCAAGACACCACATCAAAACCCTTGTAGGCAGTCTGGAACGCGATCTGCGCACCGAGAACGCCGGCGCCGAGAACGGTCACGTTTTTGATGGTGGGCATTGTTAAGCTCCTTTTTTTGCGGTGATCCTTACACCTGTAACGGTAAGCCTGAACGCGGTGGTTTTCAACCATCCACCGCGTCGCTCACCGTGGCCGTCGCCACGAGGAACACCACCGAGACTTCGCCTCACGGAGACCGCATGTAGAAGACCGCGGCAAACTCTTGGAGCTCCACCGCAGTGACCGGGCGGTGAAGGTGCCGAGGAGACCTCATGTCATGGTGCGCAGGCGTCGGAAGCGGGCGAGACGCGGCCTGGCCCGTTAGTCTGGAAAGCAGCTGACTTATTTTCCTCCCGCTAGGAGACGCGATGCCGAAACCCACGCAGCACATTGTCCGCACTACCGACGGCGAGAAGTTAGCCGCTTTCACCTACGGAGATCCGGCGAATCCACCCCTCGTACTCATCCATGGATATCCAGACGACCACGCAGTGTGGGCGAAAGTTGTTCCGCGTCTCGAGCATCGTTTCCATGTCGTTGCGTACGACGTGCGCGGGGCGGGGGAGTCCACTCATCCGCGATCGATGCGCTCCTATCCCTTATCGCAGCTGGAATGCGACCTTGCTTCCGTTGCCGATCAGGTTCTCCACGGCCGACCATTCCACCTGGCAGCCCATGATTGGGGATCCATTCAGTCGTGGGAAGCTGCGACTGACCCCGGGTTTGGCGGGCGAATCCTGAGCTTTACCTCGATTTCGGGTCCGTGTCTCGACCACGGCGCCCACTTGGTGCGCCGCCTCGCAACCCGCCCTCTGAAATTGGCGAAGCTGCTAGCGCCGTCCTGGTATATCGGTGTATTCCATCTGCCGGTTCTTGCACCGGCGTTCTGGAAGTTTGCTACGCCGCAGCAGTGGCGGAGACGGGTATGCAATCTCGAAGGCACCGACGATATACCTCTGAACCCCAATGCAGACAAGAACGGTCGCTTCGGAGTCGAGCTTTACCGAGCGAACGTGGTACCTCGCCTAGTGGCCCCTCGCAACCGGTATGCGCAATGCCCTGTTCAAGCGGTTGTTCTTACGCGCGATAACTTCGTTAGACCGGAGTACATCGATGAAATGCGCCGCTGGGCGGACGATTTAGAGGTTACTGAGATTGACTCGAACCACTGGGCGGCACTGAGCCACTCGGCCGACGTTGCCAAAGCGATCGGTGACTTCGCCTTGCTCAACCACAATTAATTAGTACCCGCTTGACCCGCCGGCCCCCGAGAAGCCCGAGCTGAACGAGGAGTTGGTGCTCGACGACTGCGCCGCCTGCTCCGCCTCCACGTTGGAGGTGTGCCAGCTGTTGAGGGCCACGTAGGGAACGTAACCGGAGTAGTAGTAGTTGGTGTCGTAGATCGTGGGGCGCACCAGCTCGTTGTGCTCCTTGACGTCGCTGAACTGCTTCTTCTTCACCACCTCGAGGATGGCGCGGTAGTCACCGAGCACGCGCACGAACCTGTCGAGGAAGTCCGGGGCCTCGGGGTTGCGGTCAAGCTCGTTGATTCTGGCCTCCAGCTCGGCGAGCTCGGCTTCCAGCTTCGGATCCGTCACGCCTAGGCGGGCCTGCATGACATCTTCACGGATCGCGGTGAGGTCGGAGCGGCGCGCCGCGGCGTCACCGTTCTCCACCTTGAAAAGGCGGTTGATGTTGTCCTCGGCGTTGGAGGTATGGCGGATGGATTCGGCGGCGCTCGCAAGCTGGGTGCGGTGAGAGTAGACCTGCTTGTCGTCGTTCATGTCGATGCCGCCGATTCCGCCTGCTCCCGACACGGTGTCGTGCATGCCGAGGAAGCGGTCGCGGACCTCGGCCCACTGCTTGCGCATCTCGTTGTCGGCGAAAGCACTCGTGAGCGAGTTGGCGCGCACGTCTACCTCGTTGAGGCGCTGGCCCAGCTGCGCGTACTCGCGGGTCACCAGCTCGTAGTCCTCGCGTCCCTGCGCGATCGCCTTCTTCCGGCGGTTCGCGGCGGCGACGGCAATCGAACTGCCGGCTAGACCTATGCCACCGGCGCCGATGCCGGCACCGACGCTGGCGCCGATCCGGTCATCGACGGCAGAATTGTGGTCGTAACTTTCAATGTCTTGGGCGTTCATCGCCTTATTGGCGCCGGCGAACATGGCGGCGGGGATGTTGTTGTCGCGCATGCCGGGCTTCATCGCGTCGTTGACGCTCTCCAGGCGCTCACCCTCGCGCAGGTGCAACTGGTCCGCGACATCCTCCCCGGCGAAGGAGAAGACTTGCCGCTGTTCGGTACCGGCGCCGATGATCAGCACCCCGTCGGCGAACTTGTCGTTGCCGATTTCATCGGGGTAGTTGTCGCGCATAAACTCCTCGACGGTGTCATTAACGTTGTCGTGGGACTTGTCGAAGACCATCCAGTGGAGGGTTTTCACGGTGGAGGGGGCGCTGAGACGCTCGGCGCTCTCGAGCATGCGCGCCTCGTCACCGGGGGCGAGTATATCGTGCGGGTCGTTGATAACAACCCGGGGCGCTCCGATTGTCTGCACCGCGAACTGGTCGCGCTCTGGCACATCGATCTGGCTGGCCACCTAGCCGCCTGCACCCAGACCCAGAAGGGCGGTGATGCCTACGATTGCGCCAATCTGATTCATGCTCGCCATGCCCCGCATCCTACGCCCGTCTATGACGGGGAGTGTAGGTCAAAACGGCTCCGCGACGGCCCGGCCGATGATCACGGTGCCAGGCTCGATCATCTCCGGCAGGTTCGCCTCCACCA
This sequence comes from Corynebacterium qintianiae, assembly GCF_011038645.2. NCBI lineage: Bacteria > Bacillati > Actinomycetota > Actinomycetes > Mycobacteriales > Corynebacteriaceae > Corynebacterium > Corynebacterium qintianiae. Next base: position 2,171,667 of record NZ_CP064955.1, read on the forward strand.
TGTCAAGTGAGTCGCCCGTGAGAAACCAACCGGACCACGCCTCTTTCCCGGGGGAGAAGAACTGGTCGCCCTTGCCGATGATGTTCAAGGTGGCGTCGCGTAGCCACAAAGGGCCGACGAGGGCCGAGTGCTCCGTTCCCTCGAGCCGTGTCAATCCGGGTTGGTAAGCGATGACGTGGGAGCGCGTGAGCAGGGCGTCGAAAAGCGAATGCACGTGGGGGACCGCGGCCTCGGTACCCAGGTAAGCGACCGTGACCAGAGACAACTCCGCAGCGCCCACGCCGTCGCGCGTGTCTAGGCCGGTCAGGCCGCCGAGGGCGGAGGGGAAGCGGGCAGCGGCGAAGGGGTCGTCCATGAAGAAGATCTCGATGCGGTTGTCGCGGTCAATGCCGTTGAAATCGACGAGCGCGTTGAGCTCGTACAGCTTCATTGAACCGGGGTCCCGCAGATTGCCGTAGGCAGCTTCGGTGCGCAGGTCCCACAAGATGAACTCGTCCTCGACGGGGTGGGGCCGCGGTGATAGGGCGAGGATTTCCGTGCCACTGGCTGACACACGTTCGCGCCAGATGTCGTAGGCGATGCCGAGGTCTTCGTCGTGGGCGATGAAGTGGGTGGTGACGATCTCGGCGGACATAGTTATCAGGATACCGCCCGGTACGAATGCGATGTTTCACGTGAAACATGGGAGTAGATTGAGGGGACACCCACCACTACGGATCGTTCGGCACGTACCTGCCGATGGAGGAGAACTCATGGCTACCGTCACCTTTGACAACGCAACCCGCGTCTACCCGGGGGCAGACACCCCGTCGGTTGACGCTCTAAGCCTGGACATCGCGGACGGGGAGTTCCTCGTCCTCGTCGGGCCGTCCGGCTCCGGCAAGTCAACCGCCCTGCGCATGCTTGCTGGGTTGGAAGAGACCAACGGTGGCCGGATCCTGATCGGGGACAAGGATGTCACCACCCTGGAACCAAGGGAGCGAGACATCGCCATGGTGTTCCAGAACTACGCTCTCTATCCGCACATGTCCGTGCGCGAGAACATGGGTTTCGCCCTCAAGCTCGCCGGGATGGACAAAGCTCAAATCAGCGAGCGCGTTGAGGAAGCCGCTCGCACCCTGGACCTCACCGACTACCTCGACCGTAAACCGAAGGCGTTGTCCGGTGGCCAGCGCCAGCGCGTGGCCATGGGCCGCGCCATCGTCCGCGAGCCGCAGGTCTTCCTCATGGATGAGCCCCTGTCCAACCTCGACGCCAAACTGCGCGTGCAAACCCGCACGCAGATCGCCAGCCTCCAGCGCCGCATGGGTGTGACCACCCTCTACGTCACCCACGACCAGACCGAGGCGCTCACCATGGGCGACCGCATCGCCGTACTCAACTTCGGGGTGCTGCAGCAAGTGGGCACCCCGCGCGAGCTGTACGACACCCCGCGCAACGTATTCGTCGCCGGCTTCATCGGCTCGCCGGCGATGAACATCGGCACATTCACCGTGGACGCCGCGTCGCGCACCGCCCGCGCAGGAGCCGCGAGCATTCCGCTTGACGACGCCCTCTTGAGCGCCATCACCCCAGCGGACAACAACCAGGTCGTCCTCGGCTTCCGCCCGGAAGGGCTCGAGCTTGTCGGCGAAGACGCGGAGAACACCATTCCGGTAGTGATTGATTTTGTCGAGGAGCTCGGCTCGGATTCCTACCTCTACGGCCACCTCGCAGGGGGCGGTTGGGTTGAAGAGAACAGCCCCGCGGGTGAGACGGGCTCTATCGTGTTGCGCACGCCCCCGCGCACCGACGTCCGCGAGCGAGATGTCGTCCACGCCCGCATCGCACCGGGTGGCCTGCATGCGTTCAGCGCGTCGACGGGTGAGCGCATTTAGCCCATGTTTCACGTGAAACATGACCCATCGTTAAACCCCGCCACTCTGCCAAAAGCGGAGGGCGGGGTTTTCGTATTGCCAAGTTGTAGCGCGACTACGCGCGGGTGGAGCCGCTCTCTACTCGAGAGGTGGGGGTGCTGGGGGAGGCGTCGTCAAGCTCGCGCGTCTCATCTTCGAGCTGGTAACCCTGGATGCGGCCAGCGGCGAAGCGGTTGACGATCAGTGCGATCGCACCGTCGCCCGTGACGTTCGCCGCGGTGCCGAAGGAGTCGACGACGATGTACGCGGCGATCATGAGCGAGATCGCGGACTCGTCGAAACCGAGGTTGGACTGCAGTAGGCCAACGGCCGCCATGATCGCGCCGCCGGGAACGCCCGGAGCGGCCACCATCATGATGCCGAGCAACAGCAGGAAGCCCAAAATCTGGCCCGCGGAGACATCCATGTGGCCCATGTAGACGATCGCCAGGGCGTAAAGGGTGATCTTCATCATCGAACCGGACAGGTGGATAGTCGCACACAGCGGGACCACGAAGCCCGCCACGTTCTCGTCAACCTTGTTCTTCAGTGTCGATGCGTAGGTGACGGGGATGGTCGCGGCGGAGGACGAGGTGCCGAGCGCGGTGAAGTAGGCGGGCAGCATGTTGCCCAGCGCGGTGATCGGGTTGCGGCCGGCGATGATGCCAGCGACGACGTAGAGCAAGAGGATGATCACAAGGGTCATTACCACGGAGAGCAACAGCACGGTGCCGAACGCGGCCATGGTGGAGCCGAAGTTGTCGTTCATTCCCAGGTTGAGGAAGGTGCCGAAGATGTAGATCGGCAGCAGCGGGATGACGAAGGAGGTGACCACCTTCAGGATCACGTTCTGCAGCTCGTCGAGTACGCGGTACATGTTGTCTGACTTCACGGCGGTCATCGCGATGCCGATGACGAAGGCGAGCAGCAGCGCGGACATGACGGCGAAGGGTGCCGGCATCTCCACTTCGAAGAACGGCGACAGCCCGCCGGCTTCGGGGTCGGCGACGTCGGTGTTCAGTGTGCGGTCGCCGAGCAGGGAGGGGTAGAGCGCGGACGCGGTGCCCCAGGCGATGAGGCCCGAGATGATCGTGGAGGCATACGCGATGCCGGCAGTCACGCCGAGCCACTTGCCCGCACCCTTGCCCAGCCCTGCGATAGCAGGCGCGATGAGCGCGAAGATGAGGACCGGCACGAAGAAACCGAGGAAGTTCGAGAACAGGCCGTTGAAGGTGACGAAAACCCGGGCCAACCATTCAGGGAAGAAGAGGCTGCAGACGATGCCCAGGACGATCGCGACGACGATCCAGAACAGCAGCGAGCTGAGGATTTTGGATTTCATAGCTTGTATTGTGACCGATACCATATGCCCCGGACAACTGACACCCCCGCTCACGAGGTCACGGGCGACGTTTATGCTTGAGACCATGAATCTGCTCGTCGGCATCCTCTACATCGTCCTCGCGCTCGTGCTCCTCACCGCCGGGGGCATGGCAACCGCAGGCAAGCTGCCCGGCAATTCTGTCTTCGGCCTGCGTATCGCGGCGGTGCGCAAAGACAAGTCGATCTGGGACCAGGCGCACAAGGTCGCCGGGCCCTTCGTCGTCTTCGCCGGCGTCGCACTCGCCTTCGGCGCGGCGTTCGCCTTTATCGCGAGCGGTTGGCTGTGGGTCGCACCCGTCATCGCGTTCATCATCGCCGTGGTCGCGCTCTCCGTCGCGGGGAACTTCGGGGCCCGCGCCGCCTCGCTTATCGACGCCGCCCGTGACGAAGCAAACAACCAGCCCGCTCAGACCGCTCCGGCACCCCAGGTCAACCTCGACGCGCTGCGCAACGCCGCCTCAAAAACGGACGGCCAACGGGGCATCTAGAAATTTCTGTGGGGTGGAGAGATGTCACAGCGAAGGAAATGTCCGACGCGTTTTCCCAGGTGGTCACAATCCAGGAAAGCTTGACTGTGACATCGGGCGGATGATGTATTCGCAGACGCGCCCGACCCGGAACTTCCCACAGAACGGTTGCGCTATCCCACCCATTAAACTACGCTTTTCGATGTGACTTCAACGAGCTCCTTGACCCAGTGGTGGTGGCGCGCGTAAGCGGCGTGCCACCGGCGTTGAATCTCCCCATGGCCCGCCAGCTTGGACAAACCAGGCACCGCGGGTCTTTTGCTACCAGTACCCTCGGTGCAGAGAACACAAACCAAGGATGAACTGATGAGCAACCCCCCACCCGAGGTCAGACGCGTGGACGTGAAGTACCACTCCAACGCCTCCAACTTATTCGCCCACCTGGGCGGGACAAAAGCGGTAGATGCCGTCCTTCTCGAGTCCGCGGACATTACCACGAAGTCGGGTCTCCAATCCGTGGCGGTGCTGGGGGCGTCGATACGCGTCACCTGCAATGGCTCCCGCGTGCAAGCCGTGCCACTGACTGCCTCGGGTGAGGTCGTCGCCCGGCGGCTGAGCGAACAGCTGGAGCAGTACCGGGTGGGGGAGAACACCTACGAGTTCCCCTCGTCCGATGCCGCCGACGAGCGGGAGCGCCTCACCGCCGTCTCCAGTGTCGAGGTGCTGCGTGCCCTGACAACGCGTGCGGGGTACCAGGAGGGAGATTTCCCCTTCCTAGCCGGCGGCATGGCTTTCGACTACCTTGCCACATTCGAAGACCTCCCCGCCGTGGGTGAATCCGCGAACGGGTACCCCGACTACCAGTTCGTGCTGGCGGAGACGCTGCTGCGCATCGACCACCAGTCGCGCACCGCGTACCTCACCGGGATAAGCTTCGACGGCACCGAACCCGAGCTTGACGACCTGGTGGAACGCATCGGTTCCGCCGACCCCGACGACACGCATGCCTACGAGCCCGCCGAGCACCCGAGTACGACACTCACCGTGACCGCCGACATCACCGACGAACAGTTCCGTGCCGACGTGGACAAACTCAAAGGCGACATCTACAACGGGGACATTTATCAGGTCGTGCCAGCGCGCACCTTCACCACCGCGTGCGTGGACGCGTTCGCGGCCTACCAGCGGCTGCGCGAGACCAACCCGTCACCGTACATGTTCTATGTGCGCGGCGTGGGCCGTGACGGCGCACCGTACGAACTCTTTGGCGCCTCCCCTGAGTCCAACCTGAAGTTCAGCGCAGCCACCCGCGAAGTGCAGCTGTACCCGATCGCTGGCACGCGGCCGCGTGGGCTCAACCCCGACGGCAGCGTCAACCACGAGCTGGACACCCGCATGGAGCTGCAGCTGCGCACCGACGCCAAGGAAGTCTCCGAGCACACAATGCTTGTGGACCTCGCGCGCAACGATATGGCGCGCGTCGCCGTACCCGGCACCCGCCGCGTCGCCGACCTGCTGCAGGTCGACCGCTACTCGCGGGTCATGCACCTCGTCTCCCGGGTCACGGCCACCCTGGCCCCGGACCTCGACGCGCTCGACGCGTACCGTGCCTGCATGAACATGGGCACGCTGACGGGCGCGCCAAAAATCCGCGCCACCCAGCTGCTCCGCGAGCTCGAGGGCACGCGCCGCGGGTCGTACGGCGGGGCGATCGGCTACCTTTCCGGCACCGGGGACATGGACAACTGCATCGTGATCCGCAGCGCCTACGTGACGGGCGGCATGGCCGCGGTACAAGCCGGGGCCGGGGTTGTTCGCGACTCGAACCCGCAGGCGGAAGCCGACGAAACGCTGCACAAGGCGTATGCGGTCCTCCACGCCATCGCGCTCGCTGCTGGAGCCCAGCTGGAGGTCATCGCATGAGCGGCATAGTTCTCCTAGACAACCAGGATTCCTTCGTTTACAACCTCGTCGACGCTCTGCGCGACTTCGACGCCACCGTCTACCGCAACACGGTTCCGGCGAGCCGGGTGCTCGACGCCGAGCCCGACCTCATCGTGCTCTCACCCGGCCCGGGATATCCCGCGGATGCCGGCAGCATGATGGAGCTTATCGACGCCGCCCAGGGCCGCATCCCGGTTCTCGGTATCTGCCTCGGCTTCCAGGCACTGGTCGAGCACTTCGGTGGGCGGGTACAGCCGTGCGGCCCGGTGCACGGGGCGTCGATAAGCATGGAACTCGAACCGGCAGGGATCAACAGCGGGCTCTTCAGCGGTCTGACCACTGACGACTCGCCTGGCGCCGACGGCCACAGAGTCCCCAGAGTCCCCGTCGCACGCTACCACTCGCTCGGCACCGTGGACATGCCGGTCGGCATGCACTCGCTCGCACGCACGGACACACAGCTGGGCCGCGTGGTCATGGCCGCGCGCAGCGACGACTATAAGTCGATTGGCCTGCAGTTTCACCCCGAATCCATCCTCACCCCCGCGGGCCCGCTCATCATCGAGCGCTGCGTGGCCGAACTGATGAAAGGACGCTAACCATGGCGAGCGACAAATCCCTGAATATACTGAAACGCTTCCTGGACAACCCCGCACCCACGCTCGAGGAAGCCGTCGAGGCATTCACCCCGCTGACCATCGGCGACTACGACGACGTCCACATTGCCGCGCTGCTGGCCACTGTGCGCACCCGCGGTGAGACCTTCGCGGACGTCGCCGGTGCCGCGCGCGCTTTCCTCGCCGCCGGTCGCCCATTCCCCGTCACCGGAGAGGGGATCATGGACTCCGCGGGCACAGGTGGCGACGGTGCGAACACCATCAACATCTCCACTGCCGCATCGCTCACCGCGGCGGCGGGAGGTGTGAAGATGATCAAGTGCGGCAACCGCTCGGTGTCTTCGAAATCCGGTTCGGCCGACGTCCTCGAGGCGCTGAACATCCCGCTGGACCTCAATCCCGAGCGGGCGGTGCGCCAATTCGAGGCGGCTAACTTTACGTTCCTTTTCGCCCCGGCCTACAACCCCGCGATCGCGCACGTGCAGCCGGTGCGCAAGGCGCTCGGCGTGCCCACTCTCTTCAACACGATGGGGCCGCTCTTGAGCCCGGCACGCCCGGAGTTCCAAATAATGGGAATCGCCCGACCATCTATGGGGCCTATTGTGGTGGAGACCATGAAAGAACTGGGCAGGTCACGAGCCCTGGTGGTGCACGGTGCTGGCACCGACGAGATCGCCGTGCATGGAGAGACCACGGTGTGGGAGCTGCGCGATGGCGAGATCACGAACTACACCGTCACACCGGACGACCTCGGTGTGCACACGCACTCGCTCGAAGACCTGCGCGGCGGCGACGGTGAGGAGAACGCCCGCCACATGCGCGCGACTTTCGCGGGGGAGGGGCCGGATGCGCACCGCGACGCCGTCGCGGCGACCGCCGGCGCGATGTTCTACCTCTACGGCAAAGCAGACTCGATCCGCGAGGGTGTCGACCACGCCCAAGGGTTGCTGAGCGACCGTACCGTCGAAACGTGGCTACGCAACCACGAGGAGGCCGATTACAGTGACTAAATTACCTACGGTTCTTGAGGGGATAGTCCAGGGCCGTTTTCGTCACCTTGACGAAATTAAGGCCCGTCTGACGGGCGTGGATCTCGCTACCTTGCCGCGCTCAGAACGCTCGCTATACAATTCGCTCGCCCGCGGAGGAACGCAATTCATCATGGAATGCAAATCCTCCTCGCCCTCACTCGGCACGATCCGCGAGCACTACGAGCCGGGCGAGCTCGCCTCAATCTACTCCCGGTACGCCGCGGGCATCTCGGTGCTGTGTGAACCGGACAAGTTCGGGGGAGACTACGACCACCTCGCTACCGTCGCCTCATTAACCCATCTTCCGGTGCTGTGCAAAGACTTTATCGTCGACGAAATTCAGGTGTACGCGGCGCGCTACTTCGGGGCCGACGCCATCCTGCTCATGCTGAGCGTGCTTGACGACGCCTCCTACACGCGGCTCTCCACGCTCGCGGAGCACCTGGGACTGGACGTCCTGACGGAAGTAATCGATGAGGAGGAAGCGGGGCGCGCCGCTCGCCTTGGCGCGCGGATCTTCGGAGTGAACCACCGTAACCTGCATGACCTTTCCATCGACCTCGAGCGCTCCGCTCGGCTCGCACCCCTCGCTCCGGAGGGAGCGCTTATCGTCTCCGAATCCGGGGTGCGCGATGTCGCGACGGTTCGTCGTCTCGGCAGCCACTCCGACGGATTCCTTGTCGGCTCCCATCTCACCGGCCAGCCGGACGTGGACCTTGCTGCACGCATGCTGGTCTACGGACCGAACAAGGTGTGCGGGCTCACTTCGTTGTCTGCGGTGCAGGCAGCGCGCGCTGCGGGTGCCGTCTACGGCGGCCTTATCTATGAGAGCCCGTCCCCGCGCAATGTTTCACGTGAAACATCGGCGGAAATTATCTCCCACGAGCCGCACCTGAAGTACGTCGCCGTCTCGCGAAGGACTAACGGGTGGGCCGAACTGCTTCAAGACGGTGTTCACGCCGTACAGGTCCACGCCCCTTTCCAGGGCTCCATTGACGCAGAAATCGACCTAATGGACAGCGTTCGCTCCCAGGTAGGCGACGGGGTCGAGGTCTGGCGTGCGGTGTCCATGACCCGGCCGGAGGGTGCTCAACTGTCCACCGCTCTCCTCGGGAGCGCCGACAAGCTCGTGCTCGACGCCCAAGACGGCGGATCCGGCGCGCCTTTTGACTGGAACGAGGTGCCGGAGGACGTGAAAGATCACGCTCTGCTTGCTGGCGGCATAGGCCCCCAAAATGTGGCGGACGCCCTGCGGGTGGGCTGCCTTGGTGTCGACCTCAACTCGGGAGTCGAATACCCGGCAGACGCGGGGGAGTGGGCCGGCCGCAAGGACTCCGCGGCCTTAAGACGCACGTTCACGACTATCCGAAATTTCCACTTCTAAGGAACTGACTATGGCTGAGATATTCAAGGACGGCGGGCGCACTATCCTGCCCGCTTACTACGGCGAGTTCGGCGGGCAGTTCGTCCCCGAATCACTGCTCCCCGCTCTCGACGAGCTGGAGCGGGCGTTCGTCACCGCCTTCAACGACGAAGAATTCATGACCGAATACCGCGCACTGCTTCGCGACTACCTCGGTCGCCCAACCCCGCTCACCGAATGCCGTAACCTGCCACTTGGCGGCGCAAACGCACGCATCTTCATGAAACGCGAGGACCTCGTCCATGGCGGAGCTCACAAGACCAACCAGGTGATAGGCCAAGCGCTCCTGGCGAAAAAGATGGGTAAGAGGCGCATCATTGCCGAAACCGGTGCCGGCCAACACGGCACCGCCACTGCGCTAGCATGCGCACTGCTGGGCCTCGATTGCGTCGTCTACATGGGCGTGGAGGACATGGCCCGCCAAGAACCCAACGTGTACCGCATGCGGCTCATGGGCGCCGAGGTCGTGGGAGTGAACTCCGGATCAGGCACCCTCAAGGACGCGGTAAACGAGGCGCTGCGCGACTGGACCGCCACGTTCCACGACTCCCACTACCTCCTGGGCACCGCCGCTGGCCCGCACCCGTTTCCGAAGATGGTCAAAGAGTTCCACCGCATCATCTCCACGGAGGCACGGGCGCAGATACTGGATCGCATTGGCAAACTACCCGACGTCGTGGTCGCGTGCGTCGGAGGCGGTTCCAACGCCATCGGCATGTTCGCGGACTTCATCGACGATGAGGGAGTCGAGCTCGTCGGCGCCGAACCCGGCGGCGAAGGGTACGGCGTGGGCAGACACGGCGCGGCCATCGCGGCCGGAACGGTGGGTATTCTCCACGGCACGAAGTCCTACCTCATGCGCGACGAAGACGGCCAGGTCGAAGAGTCCTATTCCATCTCCGCCGGTTTGGATTACCCGGCCGTCGGCCCCGAGCACGCGCACCTGGCCGCATCCGGCCGCGCCCAGTACGTCCCCGTCACCGACGGCGATGCGCTCAAAGCATTCCAGATGCTGAGCAGGTACGAAGGCATTATCCCCGCGCTTGAGTCTTCGCACGCCTTCGCCTACGCGCTGCAGCGCGCCGCGGAAGCGCCGGCGGAGGGCGAGCCGCTTACTATTCTGGTCTCGCTCTCGGGGCGCGGGGACAAGGACGTCGCCCACGTGCGCAAGAACCTGGACGAGCACCCCGAGTTCCTCATCGACAACGCAAGGGAGCAGTAACCATGACCCGCTACGACACCGCGTTTGCCGCGCTGAAAGAGAAGAACGAGGGAGCGTTCGTGCCCTTCATCATGCTCAATGATCCAAGCGTGGAGGACTCGATCGAAATTATCTCCGCCGCGGTCGAGGCTGGCGCCGACGCCCTCGAGCTCGGGGTGCCCTTCTCCGACCCGGTGGCCGACGGCCCCGCGATCCAGAAAGCGCACGTTCGCGCCCTCGACGGGGGCTCCACCGTACGCAAGGCCCTCGACGTGGTCCGTGAGATCCGCTCCCGCTACCCGGACCTTCCCATCGGCATGTTGATTTACGCCAACGTGGCCTACGTCCGTGGGGTGGATCGTTTCTACCGCGAGTTTGCCGAGGCCGGTGCAGACAGCATTCTGCTTCCCGACGTCCCGGTGCGCGAAGGCCGGCCGTTCGATACCGCCGCCTTGGAGGCAGGAATCGATCCGATCTATATCGCGCCCGCGAAAGCGTCCGCCGAAACCTTGGCGGGTGTCGCCGCCCACTCGAAGGGATACATTTACGCCATCTCGCGCGACGGTGTGACCGGTACCGAACGCGAGTCCTCCGTGGAGGGGTTGCGCGAGGTGGTTGAGAACGTCAACAGCTACGGCGGGGCACCCGTTCTGCTCGGTTTCGGCATCTCTTCGCCCGAGCATGTCCGCGCGGCTATCGACGCGGGCGCAGCCGGGGCCATCTCGGGATCGGCCATCACCCGCATTATCGACGCCCATACCGAGGGCGAGCACCCCAATCCGGGGCGGGTCCGCGACACGGAGGCGCTGAAGCAGGAGCTGACATCCTTCGTGTCAGCTATGAAGCAGGCTACTATCGCATCATGACCTGCTCCCGCCGCCTATTTCTCCTCGGTACCGCAACCAGTTTCGCTGGCGCGTTCCTCGCCGCGTGCGGTCAAGAACCCACCGAAGACGTGGCCAAGACTGCCGTGCCCGTCGGCGGTTCGGTGATCCTGGACAAGTTCATCATCGCCCAGCCAACCGCCGGCCACTACGTGGCGTACTCCGCCACCTGCCCTCACGAGTTCAAGAAGATCACCGTCGCCCAGGGCGACACCGTGCGTTGCACGGCGCACGGTTCTACCTTCAACATCAACGACGGTTCTGTCGTGTCCGGGCCTGCGGTCCGCGGCCTCCGCGAGGTTCAACTGTTGGAAGAGGGCGACCGTCTCGTTGCCGAGGACGCCCAAGCGTAATTAAGTCCGCTTGTGGGGCACGGTCTTCGTAGACTGTGCCCCATGTTCTCATTTCTCAAAGATCCCCTCATCCAGGGCATCCTCGCGGCAGCGCTACTTGCTGTCCTCATTCCGGCGAGCGGAACCTTTGCCGGCGCCTTCGACATCTCAACCAAGCTCGCCATCGCGCTCCTGTTCTTTCTTTACGGCGCGCGCCTATCCACCGAGGAGGCCCTGCGGGGTCTGGCGAACTGGAAGCTCCACCTGACTATTCTCGCGTTCACGTTCATCGTATACCCGCTGATCGGTGTTGCCCTGCAGCCGTCGACCATGTTCATCAGCGCCCCGATGTACCAGGGGATCCTCTACGCCATGCTGGTGCCCTCAACGGTGCAGTCTTCCGTGGCGCTCACAGGCATTGCGAAAGGCAACATCTCCGGTGCCGTCGTGGCAGCAAGCGTATCTAGCCTCGTCGGCGTCCTCGCCACACCTCTGCTTGTGATGCTGCTCATGGGCGCGGGAGGCGGCATTAAGGTCGACGGCCGCGTGTTCATCAACATTGCTTTGCAGCTGCTCCTCCCGTTCGCCCTCGGCCAGCTCACCCGCAACTTCCTGCCCAAAGTGCGAGAGTTCGCCGCGAACAAGGCGACCAAGCAGGTCGACCGCGTCTCTATCTGGATGGTTGTCTACGCCGCGTTTTCCAAAGGCATGGTCGCCGGGGTGTGGGAAGAGGTGTCGGTCTGGGAAATCGTGTTCCTCATTGTCTTCTCCTTCGTCCTCGTCTTGGCCATGCTGTGGCTCACGCGCGCTGTTCCGCGGGCCCTCGGGTTCGGCTACGAGGACACGGTGGCCATCCAGATGTGCGGCACCCAGAAGTCCCTCGCCGCCGGCCTGCCGATGGCGTCGGTCATCTTCGGGGGAGCGGCCCTGGGCATCCTCATCGTCCCGCTCATGATCTACCACATGATTCAGCTCATGATCTGCTCAACCCTGGCGGCGCGCTACGCTCACAAGGCCCCAGCAACCACTTAAGGAGACGTTTCACGTGAAACATTACGTCCGCATCCATTACGCGGAACCGGACCTCGGCGGAGAACTGCTCAACATCGCCGAGCTCGAGGACGTCACGGAAGTTGAGTGCACGATGCTCCGCATGATCGAACTCGACCCGGCGGAGACCATCACGGGCATCTACGCGGAGGGTCGCGTGGTCGGCCGGGCTAACACACCGATGGGGACCGTGCCGCACCCGGACTCCTACGGCCAGTTCGACGGCATCACCGCCACGCGGATTTCCCGGGACGAATTTGAGGGGTTGTGGCAGGAAGCCCTCCACAAGCTCGGCTTGCCGGGCGCCTAGGGAACCAGCTTCAGCAGCCACAGCCGCGAGCAACCCAGAGAACTCAGTTGTCTTCCAGGTTCTCAGGGAATGTGGCGAACAGCGGCAGCGGCATCGCTTGGCGACGCAGCACGTCCCCCCACAAGTCGGCGGCCGCCGGGGCGATAACGTCGGACGGCAGGGCTGGAGCGACGAACCAGTCGCCGCGGGCAATCTCGTCGTGCAGCTGGCCCGGCGCCCACTCGGCGTACCCCGCGAACAACCGGAGGGCGTCGACAAGCTCGCCCAGCTCATCGGGTGAGCAGCGCAAATCCACCTGCGCGAGCCGGTTCGCCAGGCGGGTGAGTACCGCGTGGTCTTCGATGACCACTCCGTTGCGGGTCACAGCGACCCCGACCGCCGATTGCGAGCCCACGGGACCGCCCAGATACAGCGCCTGCGGCTGCGCGACCATATCCACCCACTCGGGCAGCACGTTGTGCACGGCCACCTCGCTTCGTCGGTTGAGGATGACTCCGAGGGTGGAACCCGCGCTGTGGTCGATGATGAGAACGACAGTGCGGGCAAACTCGGGCGAGATCATGCCCGGCGCTGCCACGAGCAGCATGCCGGGGGCCGGGTCGGAGCGCTCGAGGCCGTTGAATAGGCGGTCAGCGTAGAAGAATTCAGGCATTTTCCTGCTCCCACCATCGCTTGAGCTCGGCAATGGCCTCCTCGCGCTCGAGGGAACCGCGCTCTAAGCGCAACTCCTTCATGAAGCTCCACGCCCTACCCACGTCGGGTCCGGGGGAGAGCCCCAGGATGGACATGATCTCGTTGCCGTCCAGATCCGGCCGCACGCGCGCGAGATCCTCCTTCGCAGCGAGCTCCTCGATGCGTTCCTCGAGGTGGTCGTAGGTGCGCTGGAGGCGCTTGGCCTTCTTCGCGTTGCGCGTAGTGGAGTCCGCGCGTACCAGCTTGTGCAGACGCGGCAAGAGCTCACCCGCATCGGTAACGTAGCGGCGCACAGCTGAGTCCGTCCACTGGCCCTCGCCGAAACCGTGGAAACGCATGTGCAGGTAGACGAGCTGACCGACGTCCTCGACGACGTGCTTCGGGTACTTCAAGGCGCGCATCCGCTTACGGGCCATCTTCGCGCCGACAACCTCGTGGTGGTGGAAGGACACCCCGCCACCCTCCTTGACGGCGCGGGTGGCGGGTTTGCCGATGTCGTGCATCAGCGCCGCCCAGCGTAACTCCAGGTCGGGGCCCCCATCCTCGAGTTCGGTCGCCTGGCGCAGCACGGTAAGGGAGTGGCGGTAGACATCCTTGTGCTGCATGTGCTCGTCAGTCTCCAGCTGCAGCGCGGGGACCTCCGGCAGGATGTGCCCAGCGATGCCAGTGTCCACCAGCAGGTCCATGCCCTCCCACGGGCGCGCGCCCAACATGAGCTTGTCCAGCTCGGCCTGGACGCGCTCGACGGTAATGCGGTCGATCTCGCCGGCCATGTCGCGCATGGCCCCGAATACCCGGTCCGCCACGGAAAAACCGAGCTGGGAGACAAACCGGGCAGCGCGGAGCATGCGCAGCGGATCGTCGCGGAACGACACCTCGGGTGCCTGAGGGGTGTCCAGCCGCTGGCGGAGCACGTCGTCGAGGCCGCCGACGGGATCGTGGAAGGCCGGGGACATGCGCCCGCTGACAAGCGAGAGCTCGATGGCCATCGCGTTGCAGGCGAAGTCGCGGCGCACGAGGTCACCCTCGAGGGTGTCACCGAACGTGACCTCGGGGTTGCGCGTCACCCCGTCGTAGAGATCGGACCGAAACGTGGTGATCTCGATCTGCTGGCCCTGCTTGACGGCCGAGACGGTGCCGAACTCGATGCCCGTGTCCCAGGTCTTCTCGCCCCACTCGCCGAGAATCCCGGCAATGACCTCCGGGCGCGCGGAGGTGGTGAAGTCGAGGTCGTTGCCCAGCCGGCCCAGCATCGCGTCACGCACGGGCCCGCCGACAAGGTAGAGCGACTCGCCGCGCTCGTGGAACAGCGTCGCCAGCGGCTCGAGCAGCCCAGAGAGCTTATCGACGGCCCCTTGAGCCCGCGCCAGCAACGCAGCGGCGGCGTGAGGGTCGTCGGGGGAGGGGAGATCGAAAAGCTGGGGGTAGGTCTCAGGCGTTGTCACCCCGCCAACGATACCCGGCGCGCACACGCACCTATAAATACCGAAAACGCCGCGCAGGCAGATACGATAAGGCGGATGACTGACAACTCCCGCCCCACGCCGGGCCCGGGCCCGACTGAGGGCGGCCGTGCCGGCGGTGGGGGCGACAACGGCTCACGCCCGCGCAAGAGGCGCCGGCGCGGGTCTCGGCCTGCCTCGGGCGCGGCCGAATCTAGCGGCAACGGCCAGGGTGAGAAGGAGCCCAAGGACGGGGGAGGCAACCGCCCGGGACGCAGGCGCCGTGGCCGGGGCAAGGGGTCACACCAATCGCAGCAATCGCAGCAGTCGCAGCAGTCGCAAAAATCCCAGAACCCCCAAACCTCCCAGCGCTCCCGTGACGCGGGTAATGGCGACGAGCCAGGTGACAAAACCCCGAGGAAGAGCGGCTCCGGTCGCGGCCGCGGCTCGGGGCGCGGGCGGAACCAGCGGCAGAACACCAGCCGCTACCGCCAGAACCAGCGCCATTCCCAGTACGCGAACACCGCCATTGAGACGCGGGACGAGACCTCCGCGGGCGGCCTCGTCGTCTCCGGCATGGCGGAGGCCGTCGGTGCGGACGGCAGCGTGGACATGTCGCGCATCTACGTCGCGCTCATCGGACGTCTCGACCGCCGCGGTCGCCTCTTGTGGTCCATGCCGAAGGGCCACGTTGAGGAGGGTGAACACCAGTGGTCCACCGCCCAGCGCGAGGTGTGGGAGGAAACCGGCATCCGAGGCGAGGCGTTCGAGGAGCTCGGGGTGATCGACTACTGGTTCGTCTCCGACGGCGTACGCATCCACAAGACGGTGCACCACAACCTCCTGCGGTACGTCGACGGCATCCTCAACGACGAGGACCCCGAGGTCACGGAGGTGACGTGGGTGCCCATGAGCGAACTCATCGAGCACCTGGCCTACGCCGACGAGCGCAAGCTCGCCCGCATCGCCTACGACCGCATGCCTGACCTGGCAAGAAAGGAAGCCGACGCCGGAAGGGCGACACCGCGATGAGGCGCCCTCTCGCCGCCGGCACGGCCGCGCTGCTCCTCGCCGCCGCCGCGACACCGATGGCGGAGGCGCAGCAGACACAAGCGCAGGCCCAGGCACAGCCCATTCCCCTTCACCCCGACAACCCCGCTGTCGCCGATCAATGGGTCAACCCCGCCGTCCGCCCCGGGGAGGGGGAGACGGCCCAGGTTAGACTGCAAAGCTCCCCGGCCGTGCTGGGCGCCCATGACCCCCTGAGAGTGGCCCTGCTGGTGACCAACACCTCGGATGAGCCCCTCCAGGGACTCACCGTGACTCCACGGCGCGGACCGGCAACGGGGTCTGTGATGGACCAGCGGGTCGCCGCGGTGGCGAACCCTCTCGAGTACCAGGTCGTGGGCAGCGAGGTGGGCGTCGATACGCGGCTCGAGCCCGGCGAGAGCACCGAGCTGGAGCTGACGATCACCGAGGACGCGCTGCCGCTGCCCGGTATCTCAACGTATCCCATCATGTTCGTGCTCAGCGCGGTCAACGGAGCGCTTCTCGACACTGAGCGCTTCCACATCTCCATCCGCGGCACGCCCGACAACGCGCAGCCTGCCGGCATGACCGCGCTGTTCCCCGTTACCGCCCCCGTCGACATCGTTCCGGGTGAGACCGGTATCGCCCCCGGTGAGCCTCCGCTCATCCTCGCCAGTGAGGGGCTCGCGGAACAGCTCGCGCCGGGCGGGCGTTTGAGCTCGCTTATCGACGTCTACGCCGACGCCACCTCCCAGCCCGCCGTCGCCGAATCCACCTGTCTCGCTCTGGACCCGGCCCTCATTCAAACCGTCGACCGGATGGCCGGCGGGTACACGGTCGCTGACGAGCGTCCCGACCTGGTTGAGCCGCCACGGCGCCTGCGCGACTCCTGGGGCGGCGCCAAGGACAATGCTTCGGGGGAGCCCGGCCGCGGCGCAGCGGACGCCCAAGCGTGGCTGGACCGCGTCACTGCGCTTGCCGCCACCCAGTGCGTCGTGGCGCTGCCGTGGGCCAACACTGACCTCAATGCGGTCGCGCGCACCGGCGACGTATGGCTCATGCGCGAAGCCGTTGAACGCGGCCCCGCGACCCTCAAGGAAATCCTGGAGACGGAGAGCCTCACCAACACCGTGGTCCCGGGCGCGGGGTACGTGGTGCCCGGTGTCCCCGCGGCGCTGGGCTGGGCCGACCACTCCCGGTCCACCATCGACGACGAGGGGATGCAGGGTTCCTGGGAGCGCGCCCAGGGCACCGGGCCCACGCACAGGTCGGGCCCGGCGGACCCCGGAAACGCGACCGCGCTCGACCGCGGCGATGTGCCATCTATCGCCGACTCCGCGGCCCCCGAACCGGCGCGCCCGGTGCAGGTACTCGTCGCCTCCGGCACCGTCACCCACCCCGAGGAGCACCGCTTCTCCTGGGCCGCCCCCGGGGTCATGGCCGTGGAGTACCAGGACTCCCTGGCCACGGTGCTGGCCACGGTGGGCGAGCACCCCGAAACCACGGGCTACTCCGCCGAGGAGCCGCGCTACGACTACACACGCGACTCGCCCAAAGCCCGCTCCGTCAACGCCGCCAGCGCCGTCCACCTCGCAGCGCAGTCGGCGTGGACCTACCCGCCGGCATCCCCGGCTCCGGAAAGGGCACCCGCTCGGCAGGAGCCCGCGCCGATTTTGCTCAACCCGCCCGCGACGTGGGACGCGTCCAGCGCGGGCGACATCATGGCGGCGGTCCGCGACGTCATGGCCACGGGAGCGGCGCGGCCCATGTCCCTGGGGGAGTACCTGGCCGTACCCGACGGCACCGCGGTCCCCGCCGCCGATGCGGTGGGCAGCCCCCACAGCGACCCGACGATCTTTAGCGACACCGAAATCCTCACCGCGAGCCAGCAGTCCCGCTTCATCAACGATCTCTCCGGACTCTTGGTGGCGGACCCCGCCATCGCGCTGTCGCGCTACGGGTTCACGCTGCCACTGCGCCGCGACCTCCTCACGGCTCTGACCGTGAGCGGCAGGCGCGCGTACACCTACTACCCCCTCGCCGAGGAGGCCACGCGCCAGCGGCTGGCCGGTAGCCGCGACACCCTCAACGCGCTTCGCTCAGCCATCGCGCTGATTCCTCCCGGCAACGTCTACACGCGCACGTCGCCGGCCTCGCCCCTAGTCATCGTTGCGCGCAACGGATTGCCCCTGCCGGTGGACACCACAATCCGCTATCACGGGCCGGAAGGCGCAAAGCTCAACGTGCCACCCACGTTGCGCATCCCCGCTTACGGCTCGATCACCATATCGATGACCGCCGACCTCCCCGAGGAGCCGGGCGGCACCGACCTGCGCCTGTTCCTCGCGACGCCGCAGGGCGGGCAAATTTCCGAACCCGCCGACATCACCGTGCGCACCTCGGGCGCCGCGCTGCGCGGCTGGGTGATCCTCGCCGCGCTCGCCGTGTTCCTCGCCCTGATGCTCCTGTTCACGGTGGGCAGGAGGCGCCGCCAGAGCCCGCCCCCCGACTCACCACCGCACCGCAGCAGGCCGTAGCAACACCCGAACAGGAGAAACCCCGTGACTCAGCAGAACCCGAACCAGCAGCAGGCTGGGCTGCGCCGGCGCATCGTCACCCCGGCACCGCCGGCCCCCGTGCCGGTTCTGCGCGAGACCCCGCCCGCCCCGGTGGAGGAGGAGCGGGACCGGGACCGTTCCGCGTTGACCATCAGCCCCTCGGGTGAGGCCCTCGACATCCCGCGGGCACCTGAACCGGTGGAGTCGGCCGCCGCCGGGGAGGGCACCGCCACATCCAACTCCGACGTCGTGCGCTCCACCGGCTCCATGGCCGTGGCCACCCTGCTGTCGCGCATCACCGGGTTCATCCGCACCGTGCTCATCGGCGCCGCGCTCGGAGCCCCCGTCGCCTCCGCCTTCAACACGGCGAACACTCTTCCCAACCTCATCACGGAGATCGTGCTGGGCTCAGTACTCACCGCCCTCGTCGTGCCGGTGCTCGTGCGTGCGGAGAAAGAGGACCCGGACAGGGGCGCGGCGTTTATCCGCCGCCTGTTCACCCTCACGTTCACCCTGCTCGTCGTAGTCACCGTCCTCGCGGTGGCGACGGCTCCGCTGCTGACTCGGATGATGCTGGACGAAGACGGCGAGGTCAACGTGGTGCAGTCCACCGCCTTCGCCTACCTGCTACTGCCGCAGATCTTCTTCTACGGCATGTTCGCTCTGTTCATGGCCATCCTGAACACGAAAGAGCACTTCCGGCCCGGGGCGTGGGCACCGGTAGCCAACAACGTGGTGTCCATCGTGGTGCTGGCGCTCTACATGGCTGTGCCGGGGGTGCTTAACCCGGCCACGCCAGCGTCGACAAGCAATCCCCACGTCCTGCTACTCGGCATCGGCACGACCCTCGGAGTGGTGGCGCAATGCGCCATCATGCTGCCCGCGTTACGCAAACTCGGCATCGATCTGCGCCCGCTGTGGGGTATCGACGCCCGCCTGAAATCGTTCGGCGGGATGGCGCTTGCGATCATCGCCTACGTCGCCATCAGCCAGGTCGGGTACATTGTCACCACCCGCATCGCCTCCGTCTCCGACAGCTCCGCGCCGATCATCTACCAGCAGCACTGGATGCTTCTGCAGGTGCCTTACGGCGTCATCGGCGTGACGCTTCTGACCGCCATCATGCCGCGCCTGTCACGCAACGCGGCCGACGGGGATGACCGTGCCGTGGTGCGTGACCTGACGCTGGCGACCAAGCTGACCTTCATCGCCCTGATCCCGATCATCGTGTTCATGACCGCGCTCGGCCCGGACATCGGCCACGGCCTGTTCGCCTACGGCAACTTCGATGTCGAGCACGCGCGCATTCTCGGACTCGCGATCAGCTTCTCCGCCTTCACGCTGATTCCCTACGCGCTGGTCATGCTCCACCTGCGCGTGTTCTACGCCCGCGAGGAGGCGTGGACACCGACGTTCATCATCGCCGGCATCACCGCTGCCAAGGTCGTGCTCTCCATGATCGCACCGCTGGTCGCAGTCGATACGTCCATGGTGGTCATCCTGCTCGCCGCCGCAAACGGTTTCGGCTTCATCGCTGGAGCCGTCATCGGCGCCTTCCTGTTGCGGCGGAAGCTGGGCACGCTGGAGACGGTCTCCGTACTGCGCACCTCCGCGTGGGCGCTCGGCTCGGCCGTCGCCGGCATCGCCGCCGTGCTCGCCGTCAAGCTGCTGCTGAAGAACGGGCTGGGCCTGGACGTGCCACTCTTACTCAGCACCGGTCTCGGGCTCGCCGGTTTCGCCTCGATCGGTTACATCATCGAAATCGCCCTGCAGGGCCTCCTCTTCCTCATTATCACCGGTCTGGTGCTGTCACGCTCCGGCCTGCCCGAGGTGCAGAACCTCGGCCGCGCCCTGACCCGCGTGCCCGGCCTGGGCCGCTTCATCCGTCCCGACGAGGACAAGGCCCTCGAGGTGGGTGAGGTCGACCCGCGCGACGTGTCCACCCAGTTCCTGGCCGCCGATTCCTTCAACGCCTCGCCCGTGCCGCCTCCCATGTCGGCCGGCGTGGTGCGCGGCCCGCGCCTTGTGCCGGGCGCCGCCGTTTCCGACGGCCGCTTCCGCCTGATCCGCGACCACGGCTCATCCCAGTCCACCCGATTCTGGCAGGCCCGCGAGCTGTCCACGGGTAAGACCGTCGCGCTCACATTCGTCGACACCTCCGGGACAGCGCCGATGGCGCCGCCGACACCGCGCGAAGCCGCGATCAACGCCGCTGGCGTGGTGCGCCGCACCCGCAAGCTGGCCGGCCTCGCCCACCCCGCGGTGGCGGACAACATCCAGATCCTGTCGTACCGCTCAGGTGCGCTCGTGGTGGCCGACTGGGTTCCCGGCTCCAGCGTCAAGGCTGTCGCCGAAGCGGGCCGCACGCTGCACACCGAAGCCGTCGCCCACGCCCTGGCTCCGCTCGCCAGCGCGCTGGGCGCCGCCCACGAAGCCGGTGTGCCGCTCGGGCTGGACAACCGCAACCGCCTGCGCGTCTCCTCCGACGGCGTGGTCCGCCTCGCGTTCCCCGCCGTGCTTCCCGACGCCTCCCCCGAGGACGACGCCGGAGCCCTCGCCGCCGCACTGGAGCTGCTCTCCGCCGATGTCAGCTCGTCCGGGCTCGAGGAGGTCACCGCCGAGGCGCGCGCGCTTGCCGACGCCCCCACTACCGGGCCCGATGACTTCCGCGCTCTCGCCGGCACTTTGGAAAAACTCAGCCGGGCGAACGCCGCGGACGGCGACAGCGACACCGGCACGGAGCGGGGCACAGGCGACGATGGTTACGGAGAGGATCTTTTCCACGAGCCGACCGTCGAACCCGCACCCGAACCCCACGTCGAACCGGCGGAGCTCAGCGGCGGTTTCGGGCGCCGGGACTACCGTCCCATCTCGCTGCTGTTCATCTTGCTGCTCGCCATTTCGGCGGTCATGCTCATCGCAGCCCTGACGGCGTACCTCGTACGTACCCTCGGCGGCGACACCCCCAACGCTCCGATCGCGCAGCCGACCACCACGGCGCGGACGACCGCGACGGCAGAACCCACCGGGGTGGAGGTAGTCATCGGGAACCTCAACGCCAGCTTGTGGGGCGGTGCCACGGCGGCGCCCGCCCAGCTCGCGTTCGACGGTGACACCACCACAACGTGGAGCGGGACGCCCGGCTCCGGGTTAACGGCCACCACGAACCCGGGTGTGTCTTTCCTGCTCAACCAGGTCATCGTCACCGCCCCGACCACGGGTGCCGACTACCAGGTGTACGGCATCCCCGAATCGGCGGCCGGCGAGCAAGAGCTCTCCGACCTGCCCGAGCTCGCCAGCGGCAAGTTCCAGCTCGGTCAAAACTCCATCGACGTCGACCACGATGGCCGGCTGCGCGGCGTGGTGGTGTACTTCCCCAACAAGGCGGGCGCCCCGGCAGACGGGCCGGTGGAGCTGCGCGAGATCGCGCTCATCGGCAAAACGTTCTTCTAGCCACCGAGCGGTGTCACTCAATTGTGCGCCGCCCTCGCGTGGCGCCGCCCCGGCTCCGGCAGACTAGGCAGCGCAGGAGCATTCGGGGGATCACATCGGGGGACGTGACATGGAGCGGACAGACCAGCAGCTGGTGGAGGCATACAAGGCGGGGGATCCGCACGCGTTCGCGCAAATTGTGCGCAGGCACAAACCGCGGCTGGCCTACATCGCGCGGCGCTACGCCAGAAACGAGCAGGACACGCAGGACATCTTGCAGGAGGCGTTGTTCAAGGCGTCGAGAAGCATGCACACCTACCGTTCGGAGGCGGCGCTCTCGACGTGGCTGCACCGCCTTGTCATGAACACGGGTTTTGACCACGTCGCCGCCACGCGCAAGCGCTTGCGGGATGTGAGCATCGATGACACCGAGCGCGTCTCCGCCGACGTCAACCCGCTGCTTTCTCACGACCCGACGGCCGGAGTGGACCGCGCGATCGTGCTGCGCCAGGCCATTGAGGCGCTGCCCGCCGCGCAGCGCACGGCCCTGTTGCTTATCGACGTCGCGGGACTCACCGTCGAGCGGGCCGCCCGCGAGATGGGTGTGAAACCCGGAACGGTGAAGTCGCGCCGTTCCCGCGCGCGCGACGCGGTGGCGAAGGCGGTGGGCGACACCGGCGCGCGGGCCGTCTAAGCGAAGGGCCGGGCGGGCAGTACACTGGCCCGGAGATACTAGAGAACTTCGGGAGAGATGCACCGCCATGACCAATCCAGGCTTCAACTTTGTTGTGCCCACCACCAACGAGCCCGATGAGACCGCCAAGGCCGCTTCCATTGACACCGCGGCGAATGAGGTGCGCGACCTCATCGTGATCGGTTCCGGACCCGCCGGCTACACCGCCGCCCTCTACGCAGCACGCGCTGAGCTGAAGCCCCTGGTGTTCGAGGGCTACGAGTTCGGCGGCGAGCTGATGAACACCACCGAGGTGGAAAACTACCCCGGGTTCCAGAACGGCATCATGGGCCCGGACCTGATGATGGAGATGCGCGCCCAGGCCGAGCGCTTCGGTGCCGAGCTCACCCCGGAGCTGGTCGACCGCGTCGAGCTCAGCGGCGACGTGAAGAAGGTCTACGTGGGGGAGACGGAGTACCGCGCCCGCGCCGTCATCCTCGCCACCGGCGCCGCCCCGCGCTACCTCGGCATTCCCGGCGAGGCCGAGCTGACCGGCCGCGGTGTGTCCACCTGTGCCACCTGCGACGGGTTCTTCTTCAAAGACCAGCACATCGCCGTTGTCGGTGGCGGCGACTCCGCGATGGAAGAGGCCAACTTCCTCACCCGTTTCGGGTCCAAGGTCTCTATCATCCACCGCTCCGAGAACTTCCGCGCCTCCCAGATCATGCTGGAGCGCGCCCGGGCAAACGAGAAGATCGAGTTCGTCACCCACACCATCGTCGAAGAGGTTGTCGAGGCCGGCGGCAAGGTCGCCGGGCTGAAAGTGAAGAACGTGCAGACGGGGGAGAGCTCCGTGCTCGACGCCACCGCGATGTTCGTCGCCATCGGACACGACCCGCGCTCCGGTTTCCTCGGTGGCCAGGTCGCGACAGACAAGGCCGGTTACGTTGCGGTGGAGCAGCCGTCGACCAAGACGAACGTGCCGGGCGTGTTCGCCTGCGGCGACCTGGTGGACAACTACTACCGCCAGGCCATCACCGCGGCCGGCTCCGGTTGCCGCGCGTCCATCGACGCTGAGCACTACCTCGCGGGGCTACAGTAATGGGTATGCACGCACCGATTGATGTCACGCAGGCAACCTTCAAGTCCGAGGTTGTGGACGCCGAAATGCCGGTGGTAGTGGACTTCTGGGCCCAGTGGTGCGGCCCCTGCAAGAAGCTCAGCCCCCTCCTGGACGAGATCGCGGACGAGATGGGCGGGGCCGTGAAGGTGGTCAAGGTCGACGTCGACGCCGAACGCACCCTCGGCGCGATGTTCCAGGTCATGTCGATCCCGACGGTGATGATTTTCAAGGACGGCGCGGCCGTCGACACGCTCGTCGGGCTGCAGCCGAAGGACGAGCTCGTTTCGCGGATTCAGCAGCAACTCTGAGTAATATAAAGTTCTCTTTGTGTATGCCCGACCAGCCCGAAGAAAGGCGCCCAGTGACTGAAGTTCTCCGTGTCGGCGATTCGAGCGCCCGCGTCGCAGAGGTGCGCTCGACTCTCGCACGGCTGGGCATGCTCGACGGGTACGACGGCAGGGTCGGGGAGTGGAACTCCCGGCAGTTCTCCCGCGAGGAGCTGTTTTTCGACGCCCACCTGGCGGAGTGCGTCAAAGCCTTCCAGCAGTCCCGCGGCATCGTCCCCACCGGTGAGATCGACACCGTTACACTGCGGGAGCTGCGCGAGGCCTCGTACACCCTCGGAGCCCGCGTGCTCTCGTTTCGCCCCGGCCAGGTCATGGTGGGCGACGACGTGCGGCAGCTGCAGCAGCAGCTCCAAGAATTGGGCTTCTATTCCCACCGCATCGACGGCCACTTCAACAGGAAAACGCACGAGGCCCTGGTGAACTACCAGCTCAACTCGGGTTTGCAGGATGACGGCGTGTGTGGGTCCGACACCTTACACGCCCTGAGCCTGCTGGGCCGGCGCATCACGGGCGGCTCCGCCCAGGCGATCCGCGAGCGTGAGCGCGTACGCCAAGCCGGGCCCCGCCTGTCCGGCAAGCGCGTCGTGATCGACCCGAGTTTCGGGCTGGCGGACACCGGTATGACCGTTAACGGCCCCTACGGCGACATCACCGAGGAGGAGATCCTCTGGGACCTCGCCCAGCGCGTCGAGGGCCGCATGGTGGCCGCGGGCATGGAGACGATTTTTTCCCGCCCCCGCGGTGACAATCCGTCGCCGAAGGCGCGCGCCGAGCTGGCCAACAGCTTCAGCGCCGACCTGATTATCTCGCTGCAGCTCGATCGCTACCACAACGACAAGGCCAACGGCGTGGCCACCTTCTATTTCGGCTCCGAGCTCGGCGCGTCCTCGATGACGGGTGAGACCCTCTCGGGATTCATCCAGCGCGAGATTGTTGCCCGCACCGACCTGCGCAACTGCTTCAACCACGGCCGCACCTGGGACTTGCTGCGCCTGTCCAAGATGCCGGCGGTGGAGGTTGTCGCGGGTTACCTGACCAACCCGGACGACGTGAAGATCGTCGCTGACCCGCGCCAGCGCGACGCCATTTCTGAGGCCATCGTCGTGGCGGTCAAGCGCCTCTACCTGCTCGAGGAAGACGACAAGCCGACCGGCACCTACTCGTTCTCCGACCTGCTGCGCCAAGAACGCGCGATGTAAGTCACGGAAAGCTACGGGCAGTCAGCCGCCCACGGGGATCTCAGCCAGCAGGTCGGCGACTTCCCGCGCAGTCAGCATGTTGTGGGTGGGCGGCAGCTCCAAGCGTAGCCGCGGCACCACCGGATGCTCGCGGATGACGGTAAACCCCGCCGACTCCAGGATGGAGACCTCCACCAGCCCGATTGAGCTCGCCTCCCGTGCGATGCTGGCGCTCATGGCCGAGGCGGGCTCATTGGCGGGGTCGAAGCCGAACACTTCGAGGGCATCCGCCCCGCGCTGTGCGGCGGCCATGATAACGGCGTCGAGCAGGACGGATTCCCAGCCGCGCCGCAGCGCCGCGGTGTCGATATGCAGGCTGGTAACCAGCCATGCGTCATGGCTCGCAGGAGCCGTGGGCATCCGCACCGCGCCCGGGGCGTCTGCCGCGGGGCAGAACAGCACGGTCGCAAAAGCGCCCACCGAGGAGCGGGCCTCCGCGATGCTGAAACCCACCGTCCCCTGAGCGAAGGCGCGGGCCACCAGCCACGCGCCTTTGTCGGCTTCGGGGAGGGCGTGGGTGTAGGCGTCGCTAAGCGGATCAAGCTCCCAGAAGGTTGCGGTGGCCGTGCGGCGGTGGATGCGCGCGAGCGTCTCGTGCGTGACCGCTACGACGCTGGCCCGCGGGGAGCTCGATGCCGCCGCCACGGCCGAACCTTACTGCCCCTGGATGAGCGCCATGATGCGCTCGAGGTCGTCCCGGTCGCCGAACTCCACGACGATCTTGCCCTTGCGCTTGCCCATGGTGACGGAGACCTTGGTGTCCCACTCATCGGCGAGGCGCTCGGCGGCGTGCTCGAGGAACTCTGGCTGCGGCGCAGGCTCGCGCTTCGGTTTCTCCGGCTCGGCTCCCTGCCTGTTCAACAGGGTGACGGCCTCCTCGGTGGCGCGAACACTCATGCCCTCTGCCACGACGCGGTCGGCCAGCTTCTCCTGCTCCTCCGCGCCCGCCTTGAGGCCGAGCAGCGCCCGGGCGTGCCCGGCGCTGAGCACGCCCGCGGCGACGCGCCGCTGCACCGCCACCGGAAGGTTGAGCAACCGGATGGAGTTGGTGATACGCGGGCGGGAACGGCCCAGGCGGTCTGCCAGCTGCTCCTGGGTCACACCGAATTCCTCGAGCAGCTGCTGGTACGCGGCTGCCTCTTCCAGTGGGTTGAGCTGGACGCGGTGGATGTTCTCCAAAAGGGCGTCGCGGAGCATGTCCGCGTCGTTGGTTTCCCGCACGATGGCCGGGATGTGTTTCAGGCCGGCCTTGGACGACGCGCGCCAGCGCCGCTCGCCCATGATGAGCTCGAAACCCTCCGGGGTCTCGCGCACCACGATGGGCTGGAGCAGGCCGAACTCTTTGATCGAGTGGACCAGCTCCGCCAGCTCATCTTCGTCGAACACCTGGCGCGGCTGCTTCGGGTTCGGGAAGATCTCGCCGACCGGGATTTCCTGGTAGCGGGCACCCATCGGGATGGCGGACTTGGGGCGCTCCGACTGCGTGGCGACGCTGGGCGCACCCGGAATGACCGGCGCACCCGCAACCCGCTTCGTGGCACGGTTGCCGGTGCCAGCCTGCCCGCTCGTGCCGCTCGAGGTGCCGCCGAGGATCACGTCCGCGGCGCCGTTGCCGAGCCTTCCGGTCTTGCCGGTCTTGTCCATGGTTTCGACGGACTCGGTGCTAGACGGGATGAGGGCCGCCAGTCCGCGGCCGAGACCGCCCTTGCGTTCCTGTGCCATGTGCTTACTCTCCGTCCTCTCCACTGTCCTGCGAGCTATTTAGTTGTTCGGCCACCTCGGGGCTGACCCCGATCGGGCCTGTGGACTTGTGCGGCTGGAAGTCGCCGCGGTGTGCCAGCTCCCGCGCCGCGTCGAAGTAGGCGAGCGCCCCGCGGGACCCAGGGTCGTAATCGATCACGGTCTGGCCGTACCCGGGGGCCTCGGACACCTTCACAGAGCGGGGGATGACGTTGCGCAGCACGACCTCGCCGAATTGGGAGCGCACCTCGCCTGCAACCTCCTCAGACAGCTTCGTGCGGGCGTCGTACATGGTCAGCAGGATTGCCGAAATGTGCAGGTTGTGGTTCAGGTGCTCGCGGATCATGCCGATATTCCCCAGCAGCTGGCCGACCCCTTCCAAGGCGTAGTACTCGCACTGGATGGGAATAAGTACCTCATCCACCGCCGTCATCGCGTTGATGGTGAGAAGGCCCAGCGAGGGCGGGCAGTCAATGAAGACATAGTCGAACTGGTTGTCCTCCAGGAAGCCGCGGCGGATCGCGTCGTGGAGGCGGTACTCGCGCCGCACCAGGCTGACCAGCTCAATCTCCGCGCCCGCCAGGTCGATGGTGGCCGGGATGCAGAACAGGTTGCCGTTGCCGGGCGACGGCTGCATGGCGTCGGCAGCTTCGGCCTCGCCGATGAGAAGCTCGTAACTCGAGGTCGTGCCCGCGCGATGCTCCACGCCGAGTGCGGTCGACGCGTTGCCCTGTGGATCCAGATCGATCACGAGTACCTTCAGGCCCTGACGCGACAGCGCGGCGGCCATGTTTACCGACGTGGTGGTCTTGCCCACCCCGCCCTTCTGATTGGCCACCGTGAACACGCGGGCCGCGTCGGGGCGCGGGAGGGTGTCTGTGCCGGACACCACGCGCGCGGCGCGCCGCGCCGCCGCAGCGATGGGGGTGTCGTCCCACTGCTGGTCGTCGTTGTGCTCCTCCGTCATGCGCGCGGCCTCCCGGTCGTTCCCCGAATCATCCATGCCAACTCTAGTGCGTTCGCCTGATGCGGATAAGCGTGGTCGGCTGCTCCAGCACGGTGCCGCCGACGGTGAAAATTTCGGCCTCGCCGCCTTTCGCCCGCTTGATGTCGCGGGCGTCACGCTCAAGTTCCTCGCCGACCGATTCACCCTTCATTGCGATCATCGCGCCGCCGACCTTGACCAGAGGCAGCGACCAGCTAGCAAGCTTGCCCAGTGGGGCGACCGCGCGGGACGTCACAGCGTCGAAAAGCGCCCTGCCCTGTTCCTCGGCCCTGCCGCGCACGACGGTGACGTTGTCCAGACCCAGCTCCTCCACAACCTCACCCAGGTAAGTGGAGCGCTTGAGTAGCGGCTCGATGAGCGTGACGTGGAGGTCGGGCCGGGCGATCGCCAGCGGAATGCCGGGTAGTCCCGCGCCCGAGCCGATGTCGGCAACGCTGCACCCCTCATCGAAGGCCTCCGAGATGACGGCGCAGTTGAGCAGGTGGCGGCTCCAGAGACGGTCCACCTCCTTCGGACCGATGAAACCGCGCTCGGCGGCCACCGTCGCCAGCGAGTGATGGTAGGCCTCGGCCAGCGGCAGACGCTCGCCGAATACTGCGGCTGCGACGGAAGGAGTGGGGGAGGGCTGCGACATGGTACCGACTCTAGTAAACGGCCCCGACATAGAAACAACCGCCGTCCCAGGCGATGGGGCGGCGGTTGACGGGGGCGTCGCTGGGCGAAAGGCTACTTGCCCTGCTTGCGCTGCTTCTTCGTGCGCTTGTCCACCTTGCGCGCGGCAACCTCGGGGGCGGAAGCTCGTTTGGCCTCGCGCTTCTGCTCGTCCTCGATGGCCTCTTCCTTGTCCATCTTGTCGAAGACGATGCGCGACTGGAAGAACGTCCACACGTTGTTGGCGAGCATGTAGAACAGCAGGCCGATGTGCCAGAGGAAGCCCGAGGCGAGGATCATGACGGGGAAGACCCAGAGCATCATCTTGTTCATCAGCTGCATTTGCTGCTGCATCATCTCGGCCTGCTCACCCACGGGGGCGGCCACCTTGCCGGCCGCACGGCGCTCGTTTTGGCGCTCAATGGACAGCCGGGCGTTGAGGTGCGTGAAGACAGCGGAGATGATCACCAGTGGCAGACACACCATAACGATGTCGGTGCGCGTGAAATCGAGTCCGGTAAACGCGGCGAAGGCGTCGGCCGGCATCGACATGTAAGCCGAGAGCGGCACACCGAAAAAGTCGGCGTCCAAGAAGGAACGCACGTCTTCCGGGGAGAAGATGTAGTTCGCGGTGTTCCGGTTCTGCTCGACCGACATGCCGAGCTGGCCCGGGCCGGTGCCCGTGCGGTTGAACGAGCGCAGCACGTGGAACAGACCGATGAACACCGGCATTTGCACCAGCGGCACGATGCAGGAGGCGAGCGGGTTGGTGCCCATCTCCTTGTACAGCTTCTGGGTCTCCTGCGCCATCTTTTGCTGGTCGTTCTTGTATTTGGCGCGGATCTCCTGCATCTTCGGCTGCATTTCCTGCATCCGGCGCATGGAACGCATCTGGTTCACCATCGGCTTGATCAGCAGGACGCGGAGGGTGAAGGTGAGGAAGACGATCGCCAAAATCCAGGCGATGCCGGAATCGGGCGAGAAGACGAATCCGAAAATTTTGTGCCAGAACCACAGCACCGCTGAGATTGGCCAGTAAATGAAATTCAGCACGTGAGGACGTTACTCCTAATCAGTCTCGGGTTCGGCCGGATCGACGCTTCCCGGCACGGGGTCGTATCCGCCCGGATGCCACGGACCGCACTTGCACACGCGGGCGGTGGCCATCAGGCTTCCTTTCGCTGCCCCGTGGCGGGCAACTGCTTCCAGCGCGTATGCGCTGCACACCGGCACGAATCGGCAGGTCCCACTCATCTTAAGGGGTGAGAGGTATTTTTGGTAAAGGCGCACCAGCCCTACGAGGCCTTTCGCCGGCGCTGAGGGTGCCGGCGGTATCTCCCCGCCGAGGAAGTTGTAATAGGCCACTAGCTGCTCTTTTGCTTGGCCAGCTTTTTCAGCGACGCGGCCGCGGCCTGCTCGAAGTCTTTCTTGAGCTCCGCGCTGGTGGCCTCAGCGGCAGGGGGTAAAGCGCGCACGACGATGTCGAGTTCCCGCGCGAGCTTGTCGACGCCGCCGAGCAGCACATGCCGCAGCCTTCGCGAGACGCGGTGCCGGACGACGGCGTTGCCGACCGCCTTAGACACGACGAGCCCGAACCTCGGACCGCCGGCCAGGGCGATGTCGGTTCGGGCTGATATGTGCACCACCAAGGTGCGGGACCCGGAGCGGGTGCGCGCCGACATCGTACGGCGAAAATCCGCAGACGACGTCAGCTTGTGCGCCTCGGGTAACACGGGCTTGTTGTTCCGGCGCTAAGGGGCGCCTACGCCGTGAGGCTGGAACGGCCCTTGCGGCGGCGTGCGGAAACGATGGCGCGGCCGGCGCGGGTGCGCATGCGGGCGCGGAAGCCGTGCTTGCGTGCGCGGCGACGGTTGTTCGGCTGGAAAGTCCGCTTGGACACGGAGAACTCCTTGAGATGTGTGCGACGGCCAGCGGCTGCGTTCCCGTTGCCGGAATATGCGGCCTCCCGGGGCTGTAGGCCGTCCCGGCGAGAAAGTTGAAGGTGAGATGCGGCGTTGCTTCCGCGTGGAGGGCGGAGGCGCTTTCGCGTGCCCCACCTGCGCCGACTCACCTTGTGTATCTGGTGGCCCGGTGCACTGCGCCGGTGGTGCTCTCAAGCACATCGGATATAACCAATGTGACAGACCATGCCAGACTACGCCACCGCACAAGGGGCGCACAAATCGGCCCTCCCGGTAGCTTCCTGCCCGGTGAGGGGTTACCCCCGTAATAACAAGGTTGTGGTTTTGCCCAGGTCGGGCCGCGAAACGCCGACACTTCCAGCGGTGCTGTGGGATCCCT